>PFUL01000049.1 GCA_002790095.1 Elusimicrobia bacterium CG_4_9_14_3_um_filter_62_55
TTCGCGGCTTTCGCTGTCGCAAAAGCGGACGCAGCGGAAGTCTATGGAGGTTTCCCATGCCTTATTTCTTTATAGGCGATCGCCTATAAAGTACATACAAGCGGGAGAGGACTATGGTTCCCTCCAGACTCCGAAGCCCATACAGCATCACAACTCCAGTCCCAAACTATGGAAACTTGGAACAAGGCCCCCTTGACGAAAGGGGTGTCGGGGGTTAGAATAAAATAGAATCTATATGAACGAATATGCATTCAACGGGAGAATTCGCGATGCCTAAAACAATTACCCTGCGGCTCGCCGATCGGGTCTATGAGACTTTTCGCAGCTACGCCGAGGCGGATAACCGTCCCATCTCCAATCTCATTGAGACCGCCGCCCTCAAACATCTTGAGGAGTGCTCGCTGATCTCGCCCTCCGAGATGCGCTCCATCTTGGCTGATGAATACCTGGTGGCGGGGTTGAAGAGCGGCTCGCGGGCGGCCCGTGGAAAAAAAGGCCGGTTCGTCGCCTAAACGCCGGTGAGGGGCTCCTATCGCATTTTCGCGACCTCTCATTTTCTCAAATGCCTGAGACGACTGGACCCCGCGATCCTGAGAAAGATTGAAGCCAAACTGAAATCCCAGGTATATCCCCAACTCAAGCGGGAACCTTATTTCGGCCCCAACATCAAAAAGCTCCGCGATTGGGAGCCTGCGGCGTGGCGCTACCGGATCGGCCTCTGGCGGGTCTTCTATGAGATTGACGAGCCCCGAAAGGTCGTCTCTTTGCTGACCTTTGATTGGCGCAAGGACGCTTACTAACAGCTTACATCCAGACCGCACGCGGGTCGCGCACGATGGTCTGCTCGCGGCTTTGCCCGACGGAGACGATCGAGACCGGCACGCCGAGACGCTTTTCGATCCAGAGGACATAGTCGCGCGCGCCCTTGGGCAGCTCCGAGAACTTCCGGCATTGGGACAAATCCCCGCTGAACCCGGGAAAGGATTCGTACAGCGGCTCCGCGTCGTAGATCAGGCTTCGCGAGGCCGGGTAGCGCGTCAACTTTTGACGGCCCAGCTTATACGCCGTGCAGACCTTCAGCGGGTGGACGCGAGAAAGCGTATCGAGCTTGGTGATCGCGATTTGCGTCGCACCCGACACTTGAAGCGCGGATCTCAGCTGTACTAAATCCAGCCAACCGACGCGGCGGGGCCGGCCGGTGGTCGTCCCGTACTCACGGCCCTCCGTGCGGATGTAGTCGCCGACCGTGCCGAACTGCTCGGTCGGAAACGGACCGCGGCCGACGCGCGTCGTGTACGCCTTGGTGATGCCGAGCACGCCGTCTAAGTGACGCACGCCGACGCCGGCCCCGGCCGCCACGCCGCCGGCGATCGTGTTGGACGAAGTGACGAACGGATAGGTCCCGAAATCCAGATCGAGCATCGCGCCTTGCCCGCCCTCAAAGAGCACCTTTTCCCCGCGCTCCAGCGCGGCGGCCAGCATCCCGGCCGTATCGGCGACGTAGGGTTTTAGAAAGCGGCGCAGGGTCTCGTAGTCCCTAAAGACCTCCTCTCGGATCTTCTTGATCGGTCGGGCCCGGGAAAGCTCCGCCTCGCGGACCTTGAGGTTCTTGTCGACAAGCTTGCGGAAGGTCGCCGGCTCCAGAAAATCGACGACGCGGATCCCCAGGCGGGCGACCTTGTCCTCGTAGCACGGCCCGATGCCCCGGCGCGTCGTTCCGATGCCGCGCCCGCCCTCTTCGCGCAGGGTGTCGAGCAGGATGTGATACGGAAGAATCACGTGAGCGAGCTCGCTGACGAACAGCCGCCCCTTGACCGACACGCCGCGCCGAACCAGCATGCGCACTTCCTCGCGCAGGGCTTTCGGGTCGACGACGACGCCGTTGCCGATCACGGCCCTCTTTCCCGGGACGAGAATCCCCGACGGGGCCAAATGCAAAGCGTATTTCTTTCCGCCGAAAACGACGGTATGGCCGGCGTTATTGCCCCCCTGGTAGCGAACAATCCAGCCGGCCTTGCGGCTGAGCAAATGAACGATCTTCCCCTTGCCCTCGTCGCCCCATTGAACGCCCACCACCGACAAAGTCTTCGAACTCACCCTAACCTCCGAAAATCTTTTTCCACCACGGCTGTCCGCCGGGCTTGCGCTCGACGCGCACCTTCAAATCGGGCGGCAGCGAAACGTCGCCGCATACCCCGGCGGAGAAACGCACGCGCACCAGCACCTCGCGCTCTCCCTGTTCGATCGCCTCGACCGGGGCCAAAAGCGGCGCAGCCCCATCGGGTCCCTTCGCCCCGAGCAGTTTCGCGAGGTAGCGCCCGATGTCCCGAGTGTCGCTGATCGAGACCGGGATATGATCGCCGGACGACAATTCGCCCGCGGGAACCCCCTCGGGATCCGCCTCGACGGCGATCTGCAGGATCAACGGTCCGGCGTTCTTCTCGGAAGCGCGGGAGCGACGCCCCGGTTTAACCGGCCCCTCGTGATCCCCGTCGCCTCGAGGGCGCACCTCCTGAAATTGCCCCATGTCCAACACGTCCTGTCTCACCTGCAGGTCCACGGAACCGCCGAGGCGCCGGGCGAGCAGACGTTCGAGCTCGTGGAATTCGCTTTCCTCGACGGGCTCCTCGCCGTAAAACCCGCGAGCTTCCTTGGAATCGAAGAGTTCCGCGAGCACCGCCTCCACTTCCTGGCTCAACGGCTGCAGCGAGCCCGCCCACAATCGGCACGCGTAGAGCCGGGCTTCGAAATCAAACCAATGCTGTTCGAGCTCGGTCGCATACACGGCCGGATTGTAGGAGATCACGGCGCGGGCGCGCAAAAGCCGTTTCTCGCGCAGGTTCAAGATCACGAGCCAAAGGCCGTACAGCGATTCCGATCGGGCGCAAAAGCGGCCCTTCAGGATCCCGATGTTTTGGAACAGCCGGGGGACGGCCTGCACCGCCGCCTGCAGGTCGTAGCCGCAAAGCTGCAGCGCGAGCTCCGCTTCGCCTCGATCGCAGCCGGTTTCCTCCATCAGAAGCACGGCCTTATCGCGCATCGGCTCGCGGTTCATGCGCCCTTCTGGCGGGGCGGCAGCCCCGCCGTGCCGGCGTTCTTAGGGCTCTCAGGACCGCCGGCCGACCGCGGATGACTTCGGCGGTAGACCTTGCGCAAACTCTCCAGCGAGGTATGCGTGTAAATCTGGGTGGTCGCGAGATTCTTATGCCCGAGCATCTCCTGCAGCGCCCGCAAGTCGCAGCCGCCGTCGAGCAAATGGGTCGCGAAGCTGTGCCGAAGGGCGTGCGGCGAGACCGATTTCAGAAGACCGGAGGATTTCGCCCAGCGTTTGACCACCCAAGCGACCCCCGCGTCGGTGAGCCTCCCCCCGCGTCCGTTGCGCCACAACGGGCGTCCCGAAACGGCCGCTGAAAACGACGGCCGCGCGCGCTGATACTCCCGCAGCGCCTTCAGAGCGCCGCCTCCGACGGGCACGATCCGCTCGCGTGAGCCCTTTCCGAACACCCGCGCCGTGCCGCCCATGAAATCGAGATCCGGGTCGTTGAGACGAGACAGTTCGGTGCGGCGCAGGCCGCTGGAATAGAGCAATTCCAGAATCGCCCGGTCGCGCAGGCGGACCCACTCGAGACCCCGTCCTTCGCACTCGAGCAAGCCGCGGACCTCGTTCTCCGACAGGAACCGAGGCAGCTTCTTTTCCGCTTTGGGAATCGGGAGATTGAGAAAGGGATCCCGCTGCAATTCGCCGGCCTCCCGAAGGAAGCGGCAGAAGGATCGCACCGCCGAAAGCTTGCGCAGCACGGACGCCCGGGAAAGTGCGCGCGACCCGAGATCCGCCAAGTACCCCCGGGCCTCTCGGCGCCCGAGCGCGCTTGGCGCGAGCGAGCGCGCAAAACAGAAGCACTCGAATTCAGCCAGGTCGCGCGTGTAGGCGCGCAGCGTATGCTCGGAAAAATTGCGCCGAGACCGCAGCGCCGTAAGAAAACGCTGGATCCGGAGCTTCACGCCTACTCTTTGGACGCTTCTTCGCGCGCCTGGCGGGGCGGCAGCCCCGCTGTGCCGGCGTTCTTAGGGCTATTAGGATCGCCGGCCAGCGCAGCCCTCTCGGCCGCCCGCTCTTTTTGCTTCACCTCTTCTTCGTCGAGGTATTTCTGAGCGTCGTCCTTGGAGAGCGGTTTGAGGTTGCGGCATTTCGGAAAGCCGGAGCAGGCGAGGAAATGTCCGCGCTTGCCCAGACGCATCCACATCGGGCTCTGGCACTTGTTGCAGGGCCGCGAAGTGATGATCGGACGCGAACCTTCGATCTTGCTGCCGTTCGCGTCCAGCGAGTAGGTGTTCTTGCAGTTCGGGTAGCCCAAGCAGGCGAGGAAGCGTCCCTTGCGCCCGGTCCGGATCACCATCGGCTTGTCGCAGAGATCGCAGACCTCCTCGGTCTTTTCCGGAACGACTTTTTGTCCGTCGGGATCGAGCTGAATCTTGCCGCGGCATTTCGGGAATCGAGAACACGAGAGATACTTTCCGAAACGACTCTCCCGAATCAGCATTTTATCCGAGCAGATCGGACAGGTCTCGGCGCTCTCCTGCGGTTCGACGCGGCAGTCCTCCATCTCATCCTGGGCCAGATCGAGGGCTTTCTTAAAGGGATCGAAGAAGCTCCCCACCACTTCCTGCCAGCGGTCCCTGCCCTCGGCGACGCCGTCGAGCTGCTCTTCGACCGCAGCCGTATAGCCGAGATCCATTTGCTCGGAGAAATGCTTGTTGAGCTGCTCGACGACCAAGATGCCCAGATCGCTGGGGGTCAGGCGTCGGTCCTTCAGGCCACGCCGCACATAGCCCCGATCGATGACGGTCTTGATCGTGGGCGCGTAGGTGGACGGGCGGCCGATGCCGTGCTTCTCAAGGGCGCGGATCAGGCTCGCTTCGTTGTAGAACGGAGGCGGGCTGGTCTGATGCCCCTCGGAAAGAAGCTCCTCGAGCTTCACCGAGTCCCCCTCGTGCAGTTCGGGCAGGCGGCGGTCCTTGGAGTCGCCTGAATTCTCCTCGTCCTCGGCCTTGTCCTCCTGCTTGTCTTGAAGCACCTTCAAGAAACCGTCGAATTTCAGCGTCCGGCCGGTCGCGTGAAACAGCGCGTCCCCGCTCTCGATATCGGCGGCGACCGTGTCGAAAACGGCTTCCTTCATCTGGCTCGCGACGAAGCGCTTCCAAATGAGGGAGTAAAGCTTGAACTGCTCCGGGGTCAAATGCTTTTTCAGCGATTCCGGCGTGCGCTTGACGCTCGTTGGTCGGATCGCTTCGTGCGCCTCCTGGGCGCCCTTCACCTTGCCGGTGTACACCGGGGATGTCTCGGGAAGATACTCCGTGCCGAATTCCTTGTCGATGAACTCGCGCGCTTCCTGCTGGGCGATCGTAGCGACGTTCACGGAGTCGGTTCTCATGTAGGTGATCAAACCGGCGGGATCGTCGGTGCCGGTGTCGACGCCTTCGTAGAGGCCCTGTGCGATGCGCATCGTGCGTTCGGCCGCGAAGCCGAGCTTCTGCGAACCCGCCTGCTGAAGGGTGCTCGTAATGAACGGGGGAGTCGGCCGGCGGCGGACTTCCTTACGTTCGACGGAAACGACCGTGAAGGCGCCGCTCTTCACCGCGTCCTCGACGGCCTTCAGCGACTCCTTCGATTGGAAGACGGTCGACTTCACGCGGTAGTCTTCCGAGAACAGCTTATGCGTCCGGGTCACCTCGATCTTCTCGCCCTTCCACTGCGTCAAGCGGGCCTCGAACTCGGGTTTAAGACCCGCCTTTTCGAACTTGGCGCCGAGCGTCCAATACTCGGAGGTCTCGAAAGCCTTGATCTCCTTATCCCGCTCTACGAGCAACCGCACCGCGACCGACTGGACGCGGCCGGCGGAAAGCCCACGGCGGATCTTGCGCCACAGCAACGGGGAAAGCTTGTAGCCCACCAGCCGGTCGATAACGCGACGGGCTTGCTGCGCATGGACCAGATGCATGTCCACTTCGCGCGGCTCTTCGAGCGCGGCCTGAATCGCCTGCGGCGTGATTTCGTGAAAAGTGATGCGGCGAAAACGATCCAACGGAACGCCGAGGATCTGTCCCAAATGCCACGCGATCGATTCCCCCTCGCGATCGTGGTCCGTCGCGAGGTAAACGAATTCGGACTTCTTGGCAAGCTTTTTGAGCTCGGGGAGAAGCTTCTTCGTGCGCGTGAGCAGTTGGTACGAAGGCTCGAACTCCTTGTCCTCATCGACGCCGAGCTTCTTTTCCGGAAGATCCCGAACGTGGCCGTACGAGCTGGCGACGGTATAGCCCCGCTTCAAGAAGCGGGAGATCGTCCGCTGCTTGGCGGGCGACTCGACGATGACCAAGGATCCGCTGACCTTTCCGGAGGAAGCCTTCGGTACGTCTTCGGACAAAGCCGCTTTGACGGTTTTCTTGGTAGTTTTCTTTGCGGCCTTTTTCTTGGTTTTTTTCTTAGCTGCGGGCATATCCCTGTCCGGCGACCGGTTCAATCAGACCCTTTCCTTCCATGTAAGAAAGCAAAGACAACAATCTAGGCAATTCGAATCCGGTTTCGCCGCTCAACTCCTCTATACTCAAATGATCGGAACCCAGTAAGTCTAGAACTTTCCGCTCGGCAAGAGTATCACCCTCTTCCTTATATGTCAAGGCGGGAGGATCCGGCCGCTCCCCCCGGTCTATCCCCAAAGCCTCCATAACCGAGTCGGCGTCACGCACCGGGCTGGCCCCGGCGCGCAACAGCCTGTACGAGGCCGCTCCGAGCGGACGGTCAACGGCCGCGGGAACAGCCATCACCTCCCGCCCCTGTTCGCCGGCCAAGCGAGCGGTGATCAGCGATCCGGATCGCTCGGCGCCTTCGACCACGACCACCCCGAGCGAAAGTCCGGAAACGATCGCATTGCGCATCGGAAACTGTTCCGGCCGCGGGCCCCGGTCCGGCTCGAATTGAGAAATCAAAGCGCCGCCGGAGACGAAGATGCGCTGCGCCAAAGCGGTGTGCTCGACCGGATAGATCCTGCGCAAACCGGAACCCAAGACCGCCCAGGTAATCCCACCGGCCTCGAGCGCCCCCTCGTGAGCCGCCGCGTCGATGCCGCGCGCGAGTCCGCTTACCACGACGATCCCCGCCCGCGCCAAACCCGCGGCGATGCTCCTGGCCATCCGCCGCCCGTAGGGGGACGGCTTGCGCGAACCCACGACGGCAACGGCGGGAAGTTCTGGGTTCAATGCCCCGGCGATCCAAAGCCACTCCGGCGCGCATTCCGCTTCGCGGAGTCGTTCGGGAATTTCAAGGGCGCTCGCCGGGATCCTGCGGATCAAAGCAGTTCCTCTCCGAAATCGTCTTTCCGGGAAGGAGCAAGGTTATGAGGCACGGACCGCGCAAAATATCCACGGCGGCCTTCCCGCGACAACAATCGGTCTACGCGCTCGAACGCGTCCTCCTCCTCAAGCAGGCGCTTCCATTCGGAGGGGATGCGCCCGGCGCCGACGATCAAGCGCGCGGGTTCGATCTTCAGCGCGACCGCCAGCCGTCGCAGCACTTCTTCTTCGGAAGGAGGATTGCGCTTGCCCGCGAGAACCTTGGAGAGAAACGAGGGATCAAGGTCCGTCTCCCGGCACAATTCCCGCAAACCCAGACCGCGCCGCTGCATGCCGTCCTTGACCATCGCCGCAAACGGCGCCCGTGCCGTCATGGGGTCAGTCCGGCTTTCCCTTCTCAGGGATCTCTTCGTACGCGTCGTCCAGATGGCCGTGAATCGCCCCGCCCCGCTCGAACTTGATGTGCTCCCAACGCTGATGAACGACGCCTTTCATCGCATGATCCGGGAAGTAGGTCAGATACTTGGCGTACATCTCCCGGGCCTCGTCGTATTTATTCTGTTCTCGGTAGGCTATTCCCGCCCGCGCGAGCGCCTTGGGGGCGTAATACGAAGTCGGGTGATTCAACAAAAGCTGGTCGAAGGCTTTTGTCGAACGAGGATAGTCTCCCCGCGCGTAATAGATGAGGCCGACATAATACTCGATCTGCTCCGAGCGGGGATTTCCCTCGTCCTTCGCGGCGACCGTCAGCATATCCTCGTAATCGTAATGATTGCGGACGTAGTAAACCCCTCCGATCAAGAGGGCGAGTGCGATCGTGTATTTGTTGATCATCGAGTCCCCTTACTCCGCCTTCAGGATGTCGTTGAGCTGGATGGAACCGCCCGACTTGACGACCATCGCCCGATACTCGCCGTCCTTGATCTTGCGAACCACTTCGATCTCACCGACCCGCTGCACGTAAATTCCCTTGGGATCCGGATCGTCCTCGCGAAGGGCGGACCACCGGTACACGGCTAACCGCGTTCTTCTGCGCACCGAAACGGCATTAGAAATCTGCACCCGGACGAGATCCCCGCTGGCCGTCATGCTTTCCTTCCCCTGGTAGTCGAGAACGCGCCCGTCGGGTGTCCAGCCCTTGGCCATCTTAAATCGCGGCATCGCCGCCGTCTGACCGGTCATCCCCTTCGGAAATTCAGTCGAGAGCGAATCACTGTCGGCGAGTTCCCCGGGAGGCGCCTTCGGGGCGAGTTCGACCACCGGCTCCGGCTCCGGCTCCGGAGTCCGAACCGGCTTCTTCACTTCCTGGTCGGTCACCATCACCGTCTTGCCGAGACCGGGGATCACGAAGACCTGGCCGGGATAGATCACATTGGGATCCTTAATCCGGTCGGTATTCGCCTCGTAGATTCTCGGCCAGAGCCAGGGGGTGTGGTAGAAGTATTCGGAAAGGTCCCAAAGCGTGTCGGCCTTCACCACCTCGTGATCGGCCCCCTCTTGAATCGTTTCTTGATGCGTCTCAACCACCGTTTCCTGCGCGAACGCGCCGGCGCACGCAAAAATCAGGATCGCGATGAATGCCTTCATAAAGCCTCCGCTTTAAATCCGTTCAGCCGCATACTCATTCTCCAAAATTGGCCGCTAAAATTACCACTTTCCCGGGGGTTCTCTCTCCTTATATGCCTTCCTTTGAGAAATAAATCAAGGTGACTGTGGTCGCGCTTCGCCTTACGGATCCGCATATCCGCGGTAAAACAGCGCCTCGGAGACGTGCGGGTCTTCGATGCTCGCGGAACCGGCAAGATCGGCGAGGGTCCGCGCGACTCGCAGAATCCGGTCGATGCCCCGCGCGGAGAGCTTACCCCCTTCAACGAACGATTCGATCAGCCGGAGGCTTCCCGCCCCGAGCGGGCAAAGCGTTCTCAATTCGGCGCTCGTGAGCCCGGCGTTCCCCCCGGGACGATTCAGGCGGGCGGACGACCGCGACCGCGCCGCGACCACGCGCTCCCGAACCGCCGCGGACGGCTCCCCCGCGGCGGGCGCATTCCAATCCTCAAAGGGAAGCGGGGCCAGCTCGATGCGCAGATCGAAGCGGTCCAGCATCGGACCCGAGACGCGATTGCGGTAGCGCCGCACCGAGGGCTCCGGACACACGCAGGGATTTTTCACCCTGCCGGCGCGGCCGCACGGACAAGGGTTCATCGCGGCGACCAAGGAGAAATCCGCCGGAAAGCGAATCGAATCCCGCACGCGCGTCACCGTCACGGAGTGATCCTCCAGCGGCTGCCGCAGCGCCTCCAGGGCGCCGCGCCGGAATTCCGGGAGCTCGTCTAAAAACAACACCCCGCGATGCGCCAGCACGATTTCGCCGGGACGACACGCCGGGCCTCCGCCGATCATCGAAAGCGTCGACGCCGTCGCGTGCGGCGCCCGAAACGGACGCTCGCGGGGAATTCCGTCGGACGGAGCGCGCAATCCGGCGACGGAATGAATCCGGGCGACCTCGAGCGCCTCGTCTCCCCCCAGCGGCGGAAGGATGCCCGGCAGACGCCGGGCGAGCATCGATTTCCCGGAGCCCGGAGGCCCGACCATCAGGAGGTTGTGCCCCCCCGCCGCGGAGATCTCGAGCGCGCGGCGCGCCAGCGCCTGGCCGCGTACATCCGAGAGATCGTACGCGCACGCGCTCCCAGGGCGTTCCGGCGGGGGAAGCTCATCGGACGGCAGGCGCCGCCGCGGGCGCTCCCGATCGCCCAGGAGGGCGGCCGCTTCGGTCAGCGATCCTACCCCGAACACGGGCAGGCCCGTCAGCGCCGCCTCCGCCGCGTTCGCCGACGGGACGAGAGCGGCCCGCATCCCGCACTCGCGGGCGGCCAAAGTCAGCGCGAGAGCCCCGCGCACGGGCCTAAGAGACCCGTCCAAGGCGAGCTCCCCGAACGCGCAAAACCCCGTCGACCAGGACTTCGCTTCGATTTGACCCGAGGCCGCCAGCACGCCGAGCGCGATCGGCAAATCCAGATGCGCGCCTTCCTTGCGCTGCTCGGCCGGGGCGAGATTGACGACGACGCGCTGATCCGGAAATTCGAAGCCGGCGTTTCGCACGGCGGAGACCACGCGCTCGCGGGCCTCCCGCACCGCACCGCCGGGGAGTCCCACGGTCGTGAAGCACGGGAGCCCGTTGCTGAGATCGGCCTCGACGCGGACGAGAAATCCGTCCACGCCGCGCACCGCGGCGGACCACAAGGTCGCGAGCATGCCCGCTAGTACGGGCGGGGACGCGATTTAGTTCCCTTAACCTGGATTCCGCAGCTGGACGTGAGGTTAATTGACCGGAACGATCCACTCCCGCAGTTCTTTGTCCCAGAAAGGCTTCGCACGACCGCCGCGACTGCCATCGTCGCCCCGCCGGCCTCCATCCGGCTCCGGAGGCTGGATGGAGGGGCTTGGCACCGGCGGGCGATGACGACGCGATATCCCGCGAAGGTCTTCAAGACGAATCAACGGGCGCGTCTCATATTCTAGGGGGGCGCGCGTGGGGACTTGTTCAACAAGCGCTTGGTAGCACTCTCCGGGATCGGGCTACGGTGAGAACGGCGCGGCCGTTGAAGAAGGTTATGCCGTGCAGGCTCTGTGACTCCATCTCGCTTTCCGGGCGGACGCCCCGTGAGGGCCCGCCGGTGATGGACGCCGTCGGTATACGTTCGATCTGGTAGGCGCTCATGGTGAGTTGCAGCGCGGCTTCGAGAGTGCGCCGCGCGCTGATCTCGAGATCGTGCATGTCTGTATAAGCTTTCTGCCATGCAAGCAGGTTCTGTTCGTATTCCTGGGCGCTCATCCGTCCCTTGCCCGCACGGCGAAATTTCTCTTCCTCGCGCAACGCATCGCGAAGCAGACCCTCTGTGTACCGGGCCGTCCGCCATTTTTTCTGGGCTTGAACACCTTCACGCGCCAACTCCAGAATCTTCTCTTTGACCTGCCGCGAAGGCGTGCAAGGGTTCCTGAACCCCGGACGACACGGGATTTTCTCAGCCGATGCCGCGCCCGGCAGCAGAAGCAGAAACACTAACGCCGCCCTCACGGCACGACCTCGAAGACGGCGACATTCGACTCGACGCGTCCGAATCCCTGCTTGTTATACCTCAGCAAGGACTCCGGATTGACGCCGTATTTGGCAGCGATTCGTTCGGCCTCCTCCACTGAAAAGCCTTCCTGCCCGATTTGGTCCCAAACAACCTTGAGCCGATAGGTCCCGGGCCTCTCGAAGCGATAGCGAGTCGTAAACTCGCGAAAGCGCCCAGACAGCTCCGGCCTTTCCGGGAGCCCGCGCCGGCGGCGCTCAAGCGCTTCCTCGCGAGGGACGAAACGCCATGGGGCGGTTTCAACGGTCTCGCCGGGGTACAGAGTCAGGTGAAGCTCGCTATCGGCTGCTCCCTGCTCGGCGATGCGCTTAAGTTCGGCCTCGATGCGCTTTTCGCTCCAATCCTCTGGAAAAACGAGTTGGGTCCCGGCGCCGAAGGGGTCGCCGAGATCGGCGAAGAACGGACCGCCTCGAAGCTCGGTCTCGCGACCGTCGGGCTCGATAAGACGATACTCCCAACTGGGCTCGCCAGTCCCCACCCGCTTAAAGAAATTTTCATACCAGGGAACATTCTCCGACCCGACATTCTGCACCTCGAGGCGATACCAGAAGTTTTCGCCGCGGCGCAGCACGCGGTCGCGGACCACGACCCGAAGCTCGATCGCGCGACCTTCCCGCTTCGGGACAAAGCCGGGCGGCGCCGGCGAGACCAGCCTCTGGCGATCCTCGATCTTTGCGCGGTAACGGGGATCCTTAGCGGCGAGCCGCTCACGCACGGCTCGCATGACTTCACGATCTTCTTCCGGTACGTCGCGAAGCTCGGGAAATCGGTCCACGGGTGGTTTCGCGGACTCGGCAACGCGCGCCGCCTCCTTCGCCGCCTCGGGCTTGCCGCAGCCGGAGGCGACGAGCAGCGCGAGCAGCAGCACCGTTGTTCTAACCATCGTCATTCTCCCACCGACGCGTAAATTCGGTCGCCAACGCGCGACGGCGGCGCCAATAGAGGATCAGCTTTTCAACCGCGAAGCCGAGCGCCGCAAAAACCGTGACAAGAACCGGAGCGATCTTGATTGCCGCTCCCTGAACAACCCAGGAGGACGCGGCGTACCAGCCCAATAAGAATCCGGCCAATGTTCCGACGCTCTCCGCTTGCACGCCTGACTCCCGGACCTCGGGCAAAACCGAGGCAAAAACCGCATACACGCCCGCATGAACGAGCCAAACCGGAACGAGGGCCATAGCGGCCGGATAGCTGGCGACGATCACGGCGGCAATCCCGCCAATAACGACGCCGATAATGCCCATCGCTGAAATTCCGCGCTTGCCGGCGATCTTGTTGAGCACGGCCGATTCGCCTATTTTAAACTTGAAGATGAGACGACGAATCCCCACTAAAGAAAATGGAATCGCGACGGCCGCCGCGGCGAAGAACGGCCAATCGGCGATCATTTGGGGCAACAGAGAGGGCTCGAAGAAGAGTGCCCCCTGGCTCCACCAAAAGACGGCGACCCCGAAAAAGGCGGAAACGGTCAAAATCGGAACAAGGGGATTGCGTCCCTCTTGAACGAAAGCGTCCAACTCGTGCTTGGCGTCGTTGCCCCAAAGCTTCCTGTAATAGTACGGCCACCCGGAGGCCGCCAATGCGGCGGCTCCGCCCACGCCGGCGGCGAGCAGGTAGCCCAGGCCCATACGCCCGGTCAGCGTCCATAGGGCCTCACCGACCGCGAAGAGCGAAAGCGAAGCAGCATAGGAACCAAAAATCCAGGTCGCCGCCTGCGAGCGCCCCGCCGCGACGCGTCTAAAGAGGAAACCCGCGATGATAACGCCGGCGGCGACGGCCGGCGTTGCCGGCAATAAACCGGGTTCCATAAACACGTCATGGAGGAGAACCGAGTCGACCATCGCATACCACGCCGCGAGAAAAGAAGCCCCTGCAACCGCAACCCCGTACGCCCACCGTTTGATTCGCTCCCGCCGAGGCAACGGCTCCTGCTTTACGACATGATCAACAGGCGGCATCGAGAGTACCTCCTCAGGCGCTTTCCAAGTTGTCAGGTGATCGGCGGCGATAACCGGGACATTGAGGCGCTTTCCGGGAGAGAGATTCGGCAGTTCTTCCGAGTCGGCGCCGTTAAGCGCGACGACCGTGTCTTTCGCGGCGATGGGTTCTCCGCGCAGAAGGTCGAAGCTGTCGCGGGCCCAACGACTGGATTGTGCGCTCGAGGCTTCCGCCTTGCTGGGAGGGCGCAGCCAAAAGGAACGCTCAGACTTAGGTCCGACAAGCCCGAATTCGCGGTAATGGACGCGCCCGGATGCGCTTGCAGGGTATTCGAAACTGCCTTAGAGGCGTTGGGAGTCGAAAATCTGGGGGCTGCGGCCGCACCGGAAACCAGCGCCATGACCGCGAATGCGCAGAGTACGAATCTTGGGGAGCCCATTGCCCCCCTAATGTACCATGGGGCCAAACTTTAGGTTTAGGACTTTCGGGATAAAAAATATGGGAAAAGGTCCCTAATTGGTTGGGCCCTTCCCGGACGAAACGGGTTACGGCAACCCCTCAGGCGCAAGCTCACCCAGTCTGATGAGGCGGACAACGGACGATTCCAGGTTAGCCCGATTTCCGGGAGGAACGCCCCTTCAGGCCGCCGCCCCGATAGCCGAATTGGGTCGCGATGTCCTTAACGATGCCGACAAGAGCGCGCTTTTCCTTGTCCGTCATTTTCTTCATCAGGGATTCAATCACGCGGGCATACGCGTCGCCGGAGGCGGATCCTTCGATCGGCAGCAATTCAGCCGGTCCGACCCCAAGCGCGGCCGAGACCGCCAACAAAGTCTTCAAGCTGGGCACGTTCGCGCCCCGCTCGATCTGGCCGTAGAAGGAGGCTTCGATCCCGGACGCCTCGGCCACTTCGGCCTGCGTGCGCTTTTGCGCCTCGCGCAGCGCGCGCATTTTCCCGCCGATCTCGGCGTATAAAGATTCGTCGCCCATCTACCTATTCAACGAATACTGCAGGCGCAGAGAAACAGACTAAAAAACCTGTTGACTGGCTTTATAACCCTGTTACACTTAGAAGCAGCCTCCGCGCCGACCTCGATATGAAACCCCACGGGAAACGCATGCTAATCGTGGAAGATGATCCCGCGCTCGCCCGAATGTCCGCGCGATTGGCGGCCTCGCTCGGATGGGTC
Source organism: Elusimicrobia bacterium CG_4_9_14_3_um_filter_62_55 (assembly GCA_002790095.1). Lineage (GTDB taxonomy): Bacteria > Elusimicrobiota > Elusimicrobia > UBA1565 > UBA1565 > UBA1565. The sequence goes on from PFUL01000049.1 coordinate 14,612, forward strand.
GCGACCGTCGTCGCGAGCCCCTCCTCGGCTCTCGACGCGCTCGCGGAGGGCGCCTTCGATCTCGTGATCAGTGATGTGGGATTGGGCGAGGAAGACGGCGTCGCGTTGGCTTCGGCGCTGAAGCGGCGTACGCCGGATTTGCCCGTCATCATGATGTCCGGCGATCCGGACAATCTCGCTCGGGCGCTGAAGGCGGGTCTGCCCGTCACGTTGGCGAAGCCCTTCGACCGCGGGGCGCTCCAAGCGGCGCTGGACCGGGCGCTGCCGGGGACCTAAACGGCAATCCCGGCCGCATCGGCCAAGGCCGAAAGCAGCTGCTCGGGAGTGAACGGCAGCGGCAAATAACGGTCGGCGCCCGCGCGCAGCGCCTTCGTCCACAACGCGCTGCTCATCTCGGCGGAATTCACGATGATCTTAGGCTTGGGGAAATAGGACAACCGCCGAATCCGGCCGCAGAGTTCGAGTCCGTCCATCTTCGGCATCCGGTAGTTGACGACCAGGACGTCCGGCCGGAAGAGCCGTGCCTCCCGCAGCGCGGCGACCCCGTCTTGGGCCGTGCGCACGAGAAACGGCAGACCGCGCAAACAAACGACCCGCTCGATCAACAGTAAAATGGCGGGGTTGTCGTCGACGATCAGCAAGCGCAGGCGCCGCTCGGACTCCCGACCCGAAAACTGCCCCCCGCGCCTGAAGTGCATCGGATTGCGTCCGCATCGGCCCATCGTGCCCTCCCGATGCCGGAGAGGGGGCCGGCGCTGCATTGAGTGTAGCGGGCAAGCCTCAAAGCGCCAGCGACTTTTAGGCGACATTGTGCGAGATTTTCTTCACAAAAGACCTGCGGCTCCGATTTAAACGACGGGGCTTAAATCCTTCGCACATCCAGGCTAGGGACCCAGTTCCGCCTCAATCAGCCTGCGATTCGACGGGGAGATGAAGTCCGAGCTTTTTCCGCCCAACTGAATCCGCTTCACGAGCTCATCTCTGAACGGGTCGAATTCCTCGACGACCTGTGGATGGGACTTAAGCCGCCCCAAGGGGTAGACTTTGGCCTTGGAATAGGCGACGACCGACTCGAACCTCAAGAAGGGATGCTCTCCCGCTTGAAGTATACAGCTATCGTCGTCAAAGGATTTCCTATCGGTTATATTTGCGCAGAGGCAGGAGTCTTCAGGTCCCGTGGGTGCGGTTATGGCAACCCAAAGATGAGACCACTCCCCCGTCGTGAGATCACGCAAGCGGAAACAGAAGCCGGGCTTGATGGGGCTGGAGGGCACTACTCGGAGGCCAAGAAAGAGGAATCCATGATGTCCAATCTCCTCTGTTCTTCGGCGATCCCCAAAATCTGCTCATCAGACTTCCCTACCCGCTTCAATATCTCCCTGGACGGGATTGGATTGCTAGTCCCCTGCGGGTCCATCCATTCGGGGCAATTGTCGTGAGTGAACTTCACAAGGTCCCACTCAGTCATCGAGCCGAAGCGCTCAAAGATGAATTCAAGGGTGTCGAGTTCGGACTTGGAGAAATCTTCCCCTGGATCGTTTATAAGGCGAACGTCATATCCAGACTTCTTGAAAAAACAACTCCAGAAGGGAAAGTGCTTTTTCTCTTGGACGGCCTCGTAAATCGGACTCGTAACGGGGCCGTAATCCATGGAGACATACTGGCCGCCTGCGATGGGAAAGCCGGTTCTTTTGATCGATTCGCGGTCAGTCAAATAGAGAAGTTTGATCAACTTCATGTAGTTGATCTCTCCTTCAAATTTCTTGGCAAAGAAGGACGCAGCGCGGGTGGCCTTTTTTTCGTCGAAACGGTAGTCGGACACAGAAACACCCGCCCCCAGCTCTCCAGCCTGAGGCGTAACGCTCATATTCATTATTTAGACGCCTTCTCTAGACATGTCAATACCGAGCAGATAAGAGGATCATACCAAAACCGTGATTTTAAGGCGGTCTACAAAACATGCGCGTTCCTTAACAATCCAGGTCCTTCGACCCCTGCGGCGCCGGGCCGTTCGCCCTTTTTCCGAATCTGCGGACGGGCGCATCGTATCGGCATGAATCGACATTGGCCGCTCGCCGCGGCGCTACTCGTCCTTGCTCCGCTTGCCGGGCACGCCGAGTCCGACCCGTTCTGGGACGGCGCGCTGATCCGCGAACGCGATGCCTCCGCGCCCCCGGCCCGGCAGAACCCCTCGCGGCAAAAACAGTCGGGGAGCGATTTGAGCCCGGCCCGCGCCGAACATCGAGGCCGCATGCGCGCGGTGCCCGCCCCGGCGGCCGACACAGTTCGCGGCATCGCTTCGCGCCGCTCCGCTCCCGAAATTCGCTGGGACCTCGCCGCCGCGCTGCCGCGCGTCGACGCACAACTGCTGAAAAGAAAGTTGAGCCGGGACGCTTGAGGGCGGGGCGCTCCTAACGCCGGGCGCCCTGATTCTAGGATGAAAATAGCATCATTTTCTGCATTGACGCACTGAGGACGCCCGGCTAAACTGATCATGAAGGTCAAGGAAATCATTCGACTTATCCAGGATGACGGTTGGTTCATCGTGGCAAACAAAGGAAGCCACCGCCAGTACAAGCACCCGTCAAAGCCAGGTCGAGTGACAATTGCAGGAAATACAGGATACGACCTCGCACCAGGAACGCTGAACAGCATTCTAAAACAGGCTGGACTGAAATGAGCAAGTACCTGGTCGTTATCGAGAAAGCAGGAAAGAACTTTTCGGCCTTCTGTCCGGATATCCCCGGCTGCATCGCCGTCGGATCGACGAAGCGTGAGGTTGAAAAAAACATTCGCGAAGCGATCTCCCTGCATATCGACGGGCTTAAAGAAGACGGCCTGCCGGCCCCGCCCCACACATCCACCGCCGAATACGTGGCCGTCTAAGGCGAAAATTCTCAAATTGCACGGCGCAGACAGGCCGTTCGTCAGCCGCGGCCCCGCTTCCACTCTTCGAAGAAATCCTCGTACGCCCGAAAGAAATGCCGCTGGAACGCGGCATCGAACTCGCTCGATTGTCCGAGGTCCTTGAGGAATTCGGCGATGCCGATCAATCCGTGGCGCCGGCGCAGCGCGTCGACCATCGAGAGCGACATGTCGTAGGCGAGGCGCGCCTGCTCCGGCGAGAGCCCGCGAAACGATGCGTTCAGCCTCTGCGCGGAGAAATACGAATCCTGCTTCCCTTTGAGGCGGGCCTCGGCCTCGGCGACGCCCTCATCGGAAAACGCCTGCCGGTTCGATCCGGTGTAGTAGAAATCGAAGAACATCGACAGATTCTTGGAGCCGCCGCGCTCCGAACGCGCCCGTTCCAGCAGTTCGCCCGCGCCCGGGATTCCCGGATTCAACCGCAGCGCCGCTTCAAGCGCCTCGACCGCAGGGCCCGGCCGTCCCTGTTCGTAATGGATCTTACCCAACAGCAGGAATGCGTTCGTGTCGGACGGGGAGACGATGATCGCGCGTTCCAAGCGGCGTGCCGCGGCCGTCGGATCGCCGGCTTTATAGAGGTCGAACGCCTCGCGCACACCGTCGTCCGGCGTCTCCTTAGGCGGCACGGTGAAAAGCTCCGATTCCGGAGATTCCGGCTCAAATGGCGCAGCGCCCTCTTTCGCCTCAGTCGTCGGTAGAGCGTCGTGCGGCAAGACGGGGGGACGCCGCGCCGCAAACGCCCACAGGACGGCGCCCAGCACGCCGGCCCCAAGCGCGAGACGGAAGGCCGAGAGGCGAATAATCAACAGATCACCCCAGCGCCGGCAGAAATCGCTCGGCCGAAAGAACGCGCACGCCGTCGACAAAGTGCAGGTGCGAGGCGACCATGGTCTCGCGCAGGTCGGAGACGATCGGAGCGGTCAGGCTGCGGTTTTTCACGGGCTGCGCCCAGTGTCGCCGAGGATTTTCGGCGTGTCAATATTGCATATAACTGCAATTTAGACGCGTCCAAATTGCAGCTTCATGCAAACCGGCCTCGCAACCACAGTCCGCGAGGCGCAGTGCCCTTCGCTCGCGGAGCGCGGGCGCGTTCTCCGCCGCTAACTCAGCCGGCCGACGCGCTTGATCAGATCGGCGATTTCAGGAGCGGGTTCGCGCGCGGCGAGCTTCTGAAATCCCGCCAGCAGTTCGATGCGGAATTTCTCGACTTTCGCATAGACCTCTTCGGCCGGCAGCGCGGGATCGAGGGCGAAGCCGCATGCCTCCGCCGACAGGGTCGCTCCGGAAACACTGATGATGAGCCCTTCCGGGGTCATCCCCGCATCCAATTCTCGGCCGCCGGCCATAAGAGATTCCAAGGTTCCCGCGCCGGGACGATCGAGAATCCAGAGCAAATCGTAGAGATCCTTCTCCCCGCAGCGGCTAATGAGAGCGGCCGTCTTCATTTTCAACAGCGTATCGAAGTCGGCGACGACGACGCCGTCCGGGAGCGTCTCCGAGCGTCCGATTTCATGCAAGCGCGCGTGCAGAGCCGCGTCGACGGTGAAATCGCGATCCCGAAACCGGACGCCCGCCCGAAAGAACTGGGCGGAGTCGGACCGGACGTCGATCTCGGCTCCGATGGAAACCAGAGAGCGGACGGCGAGCGCCGCGGCACGCTGGCAGGCCTCGTCGCGCGTGAACAGGTCCATGTCGTCGGACCTGCGATGCCCGGCGTAGTAGCCGGCGAGGGCGGTCCCGCCTACGAGCATCACGCCCTCAATGCGCTGCGCGAACACGTGCCGGATCGCACCGAGCAAAGGCGCCGGAAGAACGCGCTCGCTTATCGCGGCATCGGGGCGAGGTGCAGCCGCCATACCCTCTCTAGATCCTGCCGGCGGCCGGGCGGCAGGAACTTCATGTAGTCCGGAAAACGGCTCCAAACGACGCGGCCCGCGGCCTTTGCCGCCCCGTACAACCCGTACGCCTCAACCAGGCGGGCGAGCGCCTTCGGTTCGCGCCGCTGTACGGCCGCCGCGAAATCCTCGAGATCGGGATACAGCCGATCCCACAGCAGCGCGGCCCGAATCGCTGCTCGTCGTTCTCCCAAATCCGGCAACGGCTGCGCGAGGTCGGCGGCATCGACGCCAAGAGCCGTGCAAAGCCTGAGCAGGTGAGCGGATTTCACTTCCGCGAAACCGTCGCGCGCGGACTTAAACCACAACGAAACCGCCTGCCGGGACACTCCTGACAGTCTCGCGATGTCACTATGGTTGAGATTGCGAGCTTTGATAGCGATTGACAATGAATCGATACATATCATTTTACTAATAAAATAATACTTAAATAGAATTCGTTTGTCAAGCATACTTGACAAACGAAGGAGCGGCGAACCTCGGTGCCGGCAACCACCGTAGGCGCGGGCCTAGTCCGCGAGGCGGCAGATGTCCTTGGGCTGCGGGGCACGCCCGGTCTGCTTGAGCATGTGCGCGATCGAACCCTCGCCGTTGGCGCCGAGCGGGCCGGTGACGCGAACGGTGCCCAACGGCTCTTCTTCGTGGCCGAGCACCAGGCCGGTGGTGGGGTCCGTGATCTGCTTGCCCAACGAGAAGCAATTGAGCTCCTGGCCTTCTTCGATGCCCATCGTCGGACCGGCGTTCAGGTAAACCGAGTCCCCCCGGACCCCGGCGATGCGGCAGGTCCAAGGCTTCTTCGAAACCTGCGAAACGATGTTTTCGGTGAACTGAACGATGGCCTGGCGCAGCGCCTTGCCCTCGATCGTTTCGTCGTAGCCGCCGCGTCCGCCCAGGCCCAGCACCGAGCCCTTCGCGTTCTTGGCGATGCCCGTGCCGGAATCGGCGAAAATCACCTGACCGGTCTCCGCGTCGACGATGCGGATGTCGACAGTCGCCTCGGCGGTCTGACGCTTAGACTGAACGATCACATATTCCGAGCCTTCCTGCTTGACGCCGAATTCGGACACCGAACCGGTCACGATCGCGTTGAGCCCCAGGATCTGGCCGACCTTGACCACCGTGCGGGGGTCGATCGCGCCGGAGGCCTGCAGCTTCTGCTCGGCCATAATCTTATCGAGCTTGTCGCGCTCGACGACGACGAAACGCCCGGTCTTCGCGAGTTCGGTGACCAAAATGTCCGAGGCGGCGCTTCCCAACCGCGAACCGTAGGCGGTCTTGTTCTCGAATTCGACGACGCCGATGCGGCGCTTGGGGCCGACGTACTTGGAGCTGTGGCGCTTCGTGAGCGTCGCGCTGTCGGTGCGTTCGCGGCGGGCCGAGGTGCGCGGCGCGCAGGACGCGGCGAGGACGACGAGGGAAATCAACGGAAGTAGGCGCTTCATCGTAGGTTATCTCCTTGGAAACGACATCATCGCTCGGTCGACGGCCTGCCGGGATTCCTGATCCATCGGTTTCCCGTAGGCCTTTTCCGCCGCGTTCTCCAGCACTCCTTCCAGAAACGACAGTTCCGCCTTCTTCCTGCTCAACGCCGCTTTGGATTTCTCGAAGCGGCCGGTATTCTTCCAAAGCGTCTCGCCGGATTTCCCGTCGACCACCGACAACTCCAGCTCGACGATCCTGCGGCGAACAAAACCCAGGTTCTGATCGCTGAAATCGTTGACCATCCCGACCACGTAGCGATCCACTCCCAGCGCCGCGGCCACCTTCTCGGAAGCGATGCTCCTCAATTGCCCTCCGTCCGAAATCCCGATCCCGCGCAGCGCGGCGTCGGCTGCCTCCAACGGCACCGGATCCCATCCGAAGCCCGAGAGCTTTTGCTGCGTCAGTTCCCGCAGCAGCTGCGGTCCCCTGAGGCTCGTCGACATGCTGTTAAACGGCAGAACCGCGATATCGCCGCGCAATTCCGGGACCGGCCTCACGACCGCCGGCCTCGGTCCCGCGCACGCCGCGAACGCCGAAGCGAACGCAAGCGCGAGTCCGACCTTCATCCTAAAACTTCTTCGTCGCCGCTTCGACTTCGATCCGGTACGACGAAATGGATTTCACGCTCAGCCCGAAATCGCCCATGGAAGGCAGCGCCTTCGCGAGCTCTTCGGCGGCGACGCCCTCGGTGGTCACCTGCAGTTCCGCCGCGCCGTCGCGATATCCGGCCAAAGCGGCCGTCGCGATGTCGGGCTGTCCGCGCAGCGCCTCGATGAGCTTCTGCACGTCTTCGACCCCCGAAACACCCTTCACCGAAATCGTCACTTCGACGCGCGCGCCCAGCAATTGTCCGAGTTCGTCGGCGATTTCGTCGCCCGCGAGCTTGCCGGCGATTTCCAGCGCCTTCGCCCGGGCGACATCCGGGACCGGATCGAGACCGGAGGCTTCCCGCGTACGGCTCGCGAGGACTTGTGCGGTCTCCGGCTTGATCACCTGAATCTGAATGCGCGAACGGAAGGAATGAAAGCCGCCGAGGTTGACGTCGCGCAGTTCGTGAACGCTCGCGTCCCCGGTCAGCACCAGGTCGGCGCCGAGGTCCCTGCCGATGCCGGCGGCCGCGGCGGAATCGGAAAGATTCTTTCCCTTAAACCGGGCGAGCGCGGCGTCGTCGATCACCTTAAAGCCCTTTTCAAGCAGCGCCTTGCGCAGCGCGCCGGCGGCGCTCGTTTCACGCTCCGCATCCCAGCGGCCCGCGCTCGTGACGAAAACCGCGACCGACGGGTTTCCCGGAGGCGGGGGCGGACGCATCAGACCCAGCTTCTTCAGGTCGCTGCCGACCTTTTGATACAGCACCAGCGCGCGGATGCGGGTTTTGTAGAACCCGTCCTCCTCCCGCTCGTCGATCACGTCGTATTTGCGCACGTAGCCGGACACGTTCGCCAGGATGTTCTGGTCCACGGTCACGGCTTTCGCGACGCGGGTCTTCGCCGAAATGAAGACCCCCACGACCCGTTCAACCGCCTTCTTCTGGGCGTCGGCGAGCGAGGCTCGCTTCGTGCCGAGAAGATCTTTCGGGTCGTGGGGGCTCCATCCCTCCGCCTCGATGACTTCCCCTTCCTCGTTGGGACCGGGCTTGAGCCGGCTGCCGGAGCAGCCGACCAGAGAGACCGTTAGAACGAGGGCGAGCAATCCTCGCGGCGAAAGACGCGGCATCTTACTTGAACTTCACGCCCAGCATCTTTTCGGCGCGCCTTCGCGGAAGCTGGATCGTCACGACCGCTCCGTCGTCACCGGTGAATTCCGTCTTCACGATCTCGGCGCCCTTGACCATCTGGCTGAGAGTCTCGATCATCTTCTGCTCGCCCATGATCGACATGTCCACCGTCTGGCCGGACTCGAGCTGAGCGCCCTTGATTATCGTCAGCAGTTCGTTGTGAGCCTTGATGATCGCAGCGTCGCGGGAAAGCGCGCGCCGCTGGGTCATCGACGGGAGTTTCGGATCGGCCGCGGCGATGCCGATGGCCTCGAAATACTTCCTATGGATCGAATCCTGCGCGATCACGTCCTGAACCTCTCCGTCCTTGACCATTCCCTTCTTGTGGCACGCCGTCATCGCGCCGGCCGCGAAAACCATCGCAAGCACCGCGAGAATCCGTCCGTTGTTGATGCGCATATACTTCCTCCCTTTGCGACTAACGACTCAAGCGTTTTTCGCGCCGACCGCGGCCGACGCGCGCTCCGTGGGTATCACGAAGAAAAAAGTACTTCCCTGCCCCGAAGACGATTCGAACCAAATCCTTCCCCCGTGCCGATCCACGATCTGACGGCAGATCGCAAGTCCCAGACCCGTACCGGGCGCAGGCATCGCGTTCCGGTTGGAAGCCCGGAAAAATTTCTCAAAAACCCGTCTTTGCTCATCCTCCGGGATCCCGATTCCGGTGTCGGAAACCCGCGCGAGAAGGCCTTCGCCCTTATTTTCGAGGCCGACGGTCACCCGTCCCCCCTCCGGGGTAAATTTTATCGCGTTAGAGACCAGGTTGTCGAATACCTGTCCGAGCCATTGGGTGTTTCCGTGGGCCGCCGGGAGCTCTCCCGAGGCGGAAAGTTCGAGCGTGATGGAGCGGGCTTGCGCCGCGAGACGCTGTCCCTCGAGGCATTTTTGGGCCGTCTCGACGAGATCGATGCTTTCCAGCTCGATTTGGACGCCGCCTTCGAGCTTCGAGAGGTCCAGGAGGTCCGTCACCAAAAGGTGAAGCCGGTCGGCGGCGCTCTTGACGATTTTCAAAAACCGGCGCTGCTCGGCCGGAATCTCGCCGGCGTCCCCGTCCAACAGAACGGCCAAAAAACCCTGGATCGAGGTCAGGGGAGTTTTGAACTCGTGACTCACGGTCGAGACGAATTCATCCTTCATCGAATGCATCCGCTGCAGCTCGAGGTTCGTATCCTGAAGTTTTTTGGAAAGCACGGCGCTCTCGATCAGCACCGCCGCCTCCTCGGCGATCACCTGCACGAAGCCGATATGATCCTCCGAAAATAGATCCTTCCTAAAGCTCCCGACCCGCATCACGCCGATGCGCTGGCTTTCAACGCGCAGCGGCACGACCATCAGCGAGCGGCAATTCCACAGCTTCGCGTAGTGTGCGATCACATCGGGGTCGTTCTGAGCGTCCCCGGTGATGAACGGCTTTCCAAAACGGAACACCCGCACCGAAGAGGAATGTTCGTTGGTCAACGGAATCCGGTACATACCGTCGCTTTCGTTGACCCCGAAGGCGCCCGGCAAGGTGACGAGTTCGCCGGTGTCCTGGTCGAAGGTCAAAAACGCGCAGATGTCCGCATCCAGGGATTTCGCGACGATCCCGATGATCGCCGACAAGACGTCCGACTGATCGGGGTGCTCGGAGATGATGTCCGTCACCTCTTGAAGCGTCCTCATCTCCTTCGCCCGCTGAATCAACTGAAGATTCGTTTCGTCGAGGCGCTGCATCGTCACGTCCAATCCGCCCTGAAGCCGCTCTCGGGCGCGATCGAGTTCCCAGAAGCGGGAAGCGCGGTCGGCCATCGACGTAAAATAAGCCGCGAGCGTTTCGAGCGGCTCCTTGTGCCGGTCGGCGGCCTCGGCGTTGGATCCGTACGAAACCGCGGAGATAAGACCCCACAGTCGGTCCCGCGTTCCCCAGGGGACGAAGCGAATCGCACGGGCCCCGCGCACCGACAACAACCGCCCGCAATTTCCCGGGAGTTCGCCGGAAACCTTCCAACCCTGTTCCGTGGAGAAGGCCTTATCCCAGAGGGCCTCCTCGAGTTTTAGATCCGCGGGCTCCAGGGATTCCAGCGATCCCGAACGAACGATCAGGTCTCCGTCCGTGCCGTCGAAAGCGCCCAGGGGCGCGCGGCGGAACCAAACGAACACATCGAGTCCCCCGAACCGGGCCAAGAAGCGGTCCACCCCGAACTGCACGGATTCGGCGAAAGATTCGGGGGTCTCCGGCATGGGATGCGCCTCGAGGAGTTCTTGGGAGAACGCGCCCCGCTCGCTCCATTCCAGCCGCTCTTGGGAATACTTCGCCTCGACGGGGCCGAGCATCCGGAAACGCAGGAACCAATAGACCGCGCCGATGCCGACGATCGTCGACGCGGCGAGCGCTCCGAAAAGCGGGTTCACGCGAAACTCCCCGGTGCCGGAGCGCACTGCAGATCCAAAAACGCGTGCAGATGAAATTTCGGATCGTGCACTCTGCGATAGGGCATCCACGCCAACGGCACGCCCCCCTCGCCGAGCAGATGCTGCACCACGTAGCGGCAATCCCCTTCGTTCTCCGCCAAATCGGCCCCCGGCTGCGGCCCGAGGACCAGTGCTGCGTCCGCACCGCCCTGATAGGCCTCTTCGGCCAGCACGAACGGCACGGTCGGAGCCGGGTCCACGGCGTAAGGCCTGCGAACCGCCTCCGCGAACGGCCACGACCACGAATTAATTTGTCCCGCGACCGCGACCCGGCGAAGCGTCCATTCGGCGTGGGCTTCCTGGCCTTGAGGGTAAAGCAACAGCAGGCGGCGCGCGCCCCCCGCGGGAGACGGTGTTTCCGCGGATTTTTTCTCCAGCTCCTCGGCGGCGATCACTTGCGGCTCGCCGGCCTCCGCCTGAAACAACGTCGGGTGAAGATCGGCGAGCCCCGCAGGCTGTCCCGCTGCGAGGCGCAAGGATTCGAGCGCTTTCGCTCGGCGCAGCGTCCATCCGAGTTCCCCAAAAATACCGACGGCGGACTGCGCGAACGCCGAGACTTCGGCCTCCACGCCGGTCAATCCTGCGCTCTCCATCGCGCCTTTGACCGCCTCCAGCCTCTTGTCGCCGGTCGCGACCTTCACTTCGACCGTGTGGCCGCCCGAAATCCTGATTTCCAGCGCCTGCTCGATCGCAACGATCATTTCCGCTGGGTAGGCGGAAGCCAAAATAATCTGCTTGCCCGCGTCCATAAAGGATTTAAACAACGAGACGAGCTGCGTTCGGTTGTGCTCCGCGATCCCCATGAATTGCAAATCATCGACGATCAACGCGCGCGCCTTCGCGGCGAATTCCTCGAGCTCCTGGAAACGATTTTCCGAAACCGCCCACGCCGCCGCGCGCGCGAGTCTCGAACCGCTGGTGATCCAGACGGGTTCCTCGGGAGTTTGCTGCTGCAGCTTGTCGGCCAAGGCGTGGAGCAAATGCGTTTTTCCGCTGCCGGGAAGTCCCGAAACGAACAGCGGCTGATAGAGCGAACCCGGACTGGTCAAAATCGACATCCCCCCGGCATGCGCGAAGCGGTTGAACGCGCCGACTATGAAATTGTCGAGAGAATGCGAAACGATCCGTTCCGTCACCGCCCCGAACAGAGCCTGGGACGCGAGCTTATGGGAGACGGATTCGACGGCTTCCCCCGGCCCGGCGCCGGCGAGCGGGACCGCTTCGGGCGTGGACGGAGTGATGCCGGGCGCAACCTCTTGGCGCAAGGCAATGGGCGGACCCTGTCCCGCGAACGGGGCCGGACTCGCTTCAGCCGTCGGCGACAGGTTCAAACCGCCCGCCGACGCCGCGGGTTCGGGGACCGGAGATAGAGAAATCGGGACGACGTCGTCGGCCGCGGTTTCTTCGACGGTCGGGACGGGCGCGGGAACCGGGGCGGGCATGGGCGCTTCCTCGACAGGCGCCGGTCCGTCGCCGGACGCGAGGGCGAGCTCAATCGGCAGACTCCCGCCCTCCCCGAAACCGGAGTCCGGCTCCGGCTCCGCTGCGGGAGCGGCCTTGGGAGTGGAGGCCGAAGCGGCGTCGGGATGGATGCTCCGCATTTCCGATTCAATCTCGGAGAGCTCCTCGTCACTGAGCTTCCGAAGCGACAAACTGAAGTTGAACTCGGCGTTCCCCTTTTCTTTCTTCGGGCGGCCGCAGACCGCTCCCAGCTTTCGTATCAGACCGTGCACGTCGGCCAACGACCCCTTGACGAACAAGAGCCGTCGGTTCGGGTCTCCCTTCGTAGGCGACTCTTCGATCTTCCATCGGCTGAGCATTAACCGGACCTCAGCAGCATCAATTCGAGCAGGATCTCGATGGCGGCGGTGCGGCTTCCGATATCGCCGACGGTGAAATTCTTAAAGTAGATGTCCTCATCGTCGCACAGACTCTCGAGGTCCCGCTTTTGGTCCTCGGAAAGCCCTTCGAGAATCGCGATGACGCCCGCCGTGTTCGTTTTCTTAAGGTGCTCTAAAAGTGCCGGGGCTTTCGTCGTCGGGGTCACCGTCGCGACTACCGACCGGTGCAGGTACAGCGGCTTTTTCGAGACGCCTCCGGAAACGGTCCCAATAAAGTGGATCAGCTTTTCAATAGCCTCGCGCTGGCTCGACGAATAGAGATACGCGATCCGTCGGATCTGATCTTTCGGAGTTTTCTCGGGGATCGGTTCGGGATCGATTTGAAGTTCCCCCGCAACGGCCGCTGCAGGCTTCGCGGATTCGGGTGCCGCCGCCGCCTGAGGAGGCGCCTCGGCTTCCGCCCTGGCCTTCGCCTGCGCCTCGGCTTCTGCCCTGGCCTTCGCCTGCGCTTCGGCTTGCGCCTTGGCCTTCGCCTGCGCCTCGGCTTGCGCCTTGGCCTTCGCCTGCGCCTCGGCTTGCGCCTTGGCCTTCGCCTGCGCTTCGGCTTCCGCCTTGGCCTTCGCCTGCGCCTCGGCTTCTGCCCTGGCCTTCGCCTGCGCTTCGGCGTCCGCCTTGGCTCGCGCCGCCTCGACCTTGGCTCTCACCTCGGCTTCCGCTTTCGCGGCGATTTCCGCCGGGGACGGACCTGAAGGAACGGGTTCCGATGGGGGCGAAGGCGAAATCGGCCGTGCCGCCGCCGCATCCTCGGATCCCATCGAGGAAAGGATGTCGTCCAAGCCTTCGAGGATCTCTTCGATTTCCTCGTCGGATTTTCCTTCGGCGCTCATTGAGTCGGGACGCCTCCGGCCTGCTTCATCTTCAACTGAAGATCCTCGGGGTTCGTCGCGTTCTCCAGAACGTCGCCTTCATCCACCTTGCCTTCCTGATACAGGCGGAGCAATTGCTCGTCGAACGTATGCATGCCGTAGTACTCGCCGGCCTCCATCGCCTTGCGGACATCGTTATTCTTGCCTTCGAGGATGTTCCGACGGATGCCGCTGGTCGAAATCATCACCTCGGTCGCGGGAAAACGAGAGAGACCGTCCTTGGAAATAACCAAGCGCTGGGCCACGACCCCCTTGAGCACGAGCGCCAACTGCTGACGGATCTGGGAAATTTGCCGGTCCGCAAAACTGTCGATGATCCGGTCGATCGTTTGAACCGCGTCGATCGTGTGAATCGTCGAAAGGACGAGATGACCGGTTTCAGCGGCGGTCAGCGCGGCTTCGATCGTCTCAGGGTCGCGCATTTCTCCGATAACGACGACATCCGGATCTTGGCGCAGCACGTACTTCAGCGCCTGCGCGAAGGACGCCGTGTCGCGGCCGACCTCGCGCTGGACGATCGTCGATTTCAAATCTTCATGGAAAAACTCGATCGGGTCTTCGATCGTGATGATCCGGTGGTGTTCCCGGCCGTTCATGTAATGGACGAGGCTGTTCATCGACGTCGTCTTCCCCGCGCCGGTAATCCCGGCGAACAGAATCAACCCGCGAGTCTCTTTGGAGAGCCGTTCCATCGCCTTCATGGGGAGGTTCAATTCCTCGAAAGTCCGCAGCTTGATGGGAACGACGCGAAGAGAGAGCGCCACCGTACCCCGCTGGCGGAAAACGTTCACGCGAAAACGCGAGACCCCGGGGAGACTGTAGGCCAAGTCCATTTCGTCGGATTCAGCGAATTGTTTCTGCTGTTCCGGGTTCATGATCGTCTTGACCATTCCTTCGATGTCTTCGGCTGACAACTTCTGAAGTTTGACCGCCGGAACCAGCTTCCCGTGGACGCGAACGGCGGGACTCGAACCGGCCTTAAAGTGGATGTCCGATATTCCCTTTTCGACCATCAATTTCAGCAACGCCGCCAAATCCATCGCCATAGTCCGCCTCCACGCGGTCAAAAAGACCCGCTGCCGCCGCGAGAGACGCGGTGCGCGGTTTAGGGGTCGCCGCCGACGCTTATTGGGAAGTACGTACGATGCGGACGCCCTTCAACGCGAGCCAGTCTAAAGCGAGCGGGCTGACGATCGCGTCTTTCGGAATTGTAAGTCGTTTCATCTGGGGCGTCAATGCCTGTTTTATCTCGTATTCCGTCAAAAAACGTCGTCCGCATAAGGGTTTCAGGCAACCGGGATCCTGATGCCCATCGCGGGGAACGGAAGTAGGCGCGGGAACCGGCACAGGCGCCAAATGCCGCCGCAGCACGTCAATCAAGTCACTTCGCGTAAACATTGATCTAGGGACAGGCCCCACACTTTCTTTACTTTTTGGGGCAGGGGCGGGGCCGTCCCGTCAAATCAGACCTTGATGGAAATCTTTCCCAGATAGGCTTCAAGATCGGCCGCCGGGCGCGGAATGACGTGCACCGCGACCAGTTCTCCGACCCGCTGCGCGGCAGCGGCGCCCGCCTCAACAGCGGCGCGCACCGCTCCGACTTCTCCCCGGCACAGCGTCGTGCACAACCCTGAGCCGATTCGCTCGTAGCCGATCATCTTCACCTTCGCGGATTTCGCCATCGCATCGGTCGCTTCGATCATTCCGACGAAGCCCTTCGTTTCGATCATGCCCAACGCGTCTTTCATTTCAGCCATCGGATTCTCCTCGGTTTCTGCTTCGGTAAATTAGTGTTCGTACGGCGAGTCGTTCTTCTGGGTGCCCCGGGACTCCACTTCCAACCCCGCGTTGCAGGTCGGACAACGCTTGGCCGGCGAATAGGTTCTAACGCATTCGTCTTCACCCGGCCAATACTCCTCGAAAAACATCGGGGCCTTTTTATGGCAGATCATGCAGTACCGGCCATAGCCCGCTCCGCAGCAGGAACAGAATCGCGGTTCCCCGTCCGCGGTGTGCGTCAGCGCCCCGCATGTGCCGCACTGCAAGTCGACGCGGAGCTCGATTTTTCGCTTTTCAGTCATCTAATAATTCCCTCCGCCGGACGGCTTGGCATCGGTCACGATCGCGACGCTCGCCGAAGTGCCGAGTCGGGTCGCCCCCGCCTCGATCATCTCTTTCGCCGCGGCGGTATCCCGAATTCCGCCGGAGGCCTTCACGCCCATCTTCGGGCCGACGGTCTCACGCATGAGACGGATATCCGCGGCGGTCGCCCCTCCGGGGCCGAATCCCGTCGAGGTCTTCACGAAATCAGCGCCGACCTCCTTGGACATCGCGCAGGCGCGGCGTTTCTCATCGTCGTTGAGCAGCGCCGTCTCGAGAATCACTTTCAAAACCTTGCCCCGCGTCGCGTCGCGCACGGCCTGGATGTCGCCCCGCACCAGCGCGTCATTGCCGGATTTCAAGGCGCCTACATTGATGACCATGTCGATTTCGTCGGCCCCGTTGGCGATCGCGTCGCGCGCCTCGATCGCCTTGACCGTCGGCGTCGTGGAGCCCAGCGGAAAGCCGATTACGGTGCAGATCTTCACGCCTGTGCCGCGCAAAATCTGGGCGGCGAAAGAGACGTAGCTCGGATTGATGCATACCGAAGCGAAGCAGTACTGACGCGCGTCCTCGCATAGTCTCGCGATTTCTTCCTGCGTGGCTCCCGGCTTGAGCAAAGTATGATCCACGTAGGCCGCGATTTGGTTGCACTGCTTGGTCGGGTGACAAACCCCGATGCGGTCGGCGCCGATCGCCTTGAGTCCGCTTGCCTTATGGCAATGCGGGCAGTCGGGGCCGTGCGTATGATCTTCGGGCTTGACCGCCGGCACGGATTCGGGGGGGATCGGGTTCCCGCGGGACACGTTCCATCCGCCGAAGACCTTCCCGGCCGTCCCGGTCGTGACCCGGACGCCCCCTTTGGAAACTGTAGGCGACGGACAGCCGCAATCGGTCTTAGTCTTGGCCAGGTACCCTTTTTCCGCCAGCACCCGCACGACGACCTCGATGATATCCTTGAGTTCCTGTTCACGCATAGCGTTTCTCCTTCCCCCGCAGATGCACTGAATCGATAATCCCGCAAATGAGAGTGCGGACCGGCGCCGTCTCGTCTCCTAAAATTTGCCTGGCGGAACCGCCTTCGTCGAGCACGAGCACGATGCTGCCCGGCCCCGACTGCACGCCCCCGTCCAGCGCCAGCACCGCTTCGCCCAAAGGCTTCTCGGTTATCGGATCGATCGGACGCACGAGCAGCAGGCGCTGGTTGTTCAAACTCCGGTGCTTGTACTGACCCCACACGTTTCCAACGACTTCGCCGACGAACATCAGGCGCTCCTCTCCCGCTCGCGGAAATCGCGGACCTGATGGCCTTCGACGATGCCGATCACAGCCGCGTCCACCGGCGGCAGGTCGCTGAAGGCGACGGCCGCTTCGCGCGAGGCGACCCAATACACGAACTCCGAAGAGCCGGACCCGCAGGAGTCGGCGGCGACGACCGGGTCGCCCTTGACCGCGCCGGTCTCCCAATCAAGGGGCTGAATCAAAAGCAGCGTCTTGCGGTCGAGCGTCGCATAGTGGCGCGAACAGGTGACGCGTCCGACGATTCTCGCGTATTTCATCAGCGCATGTACTTCCGTTCGATGGCCAAAATCTTGCCGAGTCTCCGATCGTGGCGTCCGCCGCCGTACTTCGACGCGAAGAACGCGTCGCAGATCGCGTTGAGCGCGATTTCCCCATGGGTCTTTCCGCCGAGACAGACGACGTTCGCGTCGTCGTGCTCCATCGCAAGCTTGGCGCTGACCACATCGTAGGCGCAGACCGCGCGCACCCCGGTGATCTTATTGGCCGCAAGCGCGACGGCGCCCCCGAATCCGTCGAGAAGAACGCCGCGTTCGAACTCTCCGCGGGCGACCGACTCCCCGACGAGTTGGGCCACATCGGGATAGTCCACCGCGTCGGTTGAATAGCATCCGAAATCGGTCACGTCATGGCCATGCGCTTGGAGATACTTCTTGAGCTTCTCCTTGGCTTCGAAGCCGCCGTGATCGGAACCGATGACCAGCCTCGCCATGAGATTACTTTCCCACCGTCTGCAAAAGCTGCGGATCGGCCTGAGGGATGACGATGTAACTGACGAGTTGTCCTTCGGGAACGACCTGGATTCCCGCCGCCACCGCGGTCCGCACCGCCCCGACCTCCCCGGACATCGACACGTAGCCCTTGCCGCCCGGCAGCACCGCCTTCGTCTCGATCAAATGAACCTTCGCGGCCTTCGCGGCCTCGTCGGCCGCGTGGATCGCGGCGATGGCGTCCTTCGTTTCGATCATACCGAACGCCTCCAGCTTCTCGACGCCGACGCGCGTCTCAAGCGTCGCCATCACCTGCTCGTGGACGTTTCTGATGATGAATTTATGGATCAGCGTCTTCTCGGCGATCCGGAGACCGGCGCGCATCGCAGACTCGACCTCGCCGACCGGACCGCGGATCAAAATCGTATATTTTCCGCGGGCGATCACCTTGCCGGCGACGAGATCGACGCCGGCCTCCTTGACCATCGCGTCCGAGGCTTCGACGCCCTTCGCCAGCGAGGATGTTTCGATCAGTCCGATGGAGTATCCGGTTTGCATGTAGTTCCTCTTACACGATCCTGAAATAACCGACGAGACTGCACTGAAGCGGCCGCACGAAATGCGTCGCCTGGGTCAATCCGTCGCCGGTCGGGGTTCCGATCGAAAGCGTGGCGTAGCCTTCGCCCATGCCGAGCCCGTTGAAGTTCGGCGCGTTTTTCACGAAGATCGAGCACGCCATTCGCCGCCCCATCTTTGTGAGATTTTCGACATTCATCGAATACATCGAAGCGGTGTGATGATTGTAACCCTCCGCGTGGTAGGCCAGTTCGATGGCCTTGTCGACGCAGGAGACGGAGGTCACGGGGAGAACAGGCATCAACTGCTCGGTCCAAATCCACTCGTTGTCGTGGTCGACGAACGACCACAGCAGGCGCGTTCCTGCGGGAACGTCCAGCCCGATCCCCCTTGCGATCACCGCGGCGTCCTTTCCGATGTACTTCCTATTGAGCTTCGGATCCTTACAGCCCTTGCCGCCCTCGATGATCACTTCCTTCGTGAGCCTGCCCAACTGCTCTGGGTTCAACTCGTAGGCGCGCGGGTCCGAGCGCAGAGCGGCCAGAAAGCGATCCTTGATCGCGTCGACGAGGATAACTTCTTTTTCCGCCGTGCAAAGCACGTTGTTGTCGAACGAGCAGCCGGTGACGACGCCTCGCGCCGCCTCCTCGACCTTCGCGGTTTCGTCGACGACCACCGGCGGATTCCCCGGACCGGCCGCGATGGTCTTGCAGGTCTTGCCGGAGGTCATCGCCACCTTCACGATGGCGGGACCGCCCGTCACGAGATTGACCGGAATCGCCGGATGAGCAAGCAGGGCTTTGGTGTTCTCCTGCGAGGCCGGCTCGACGACCGTGATGAGGCCGCGCGGACCGCCAGCGGAAACGATCGCTTCGGTGAGAAGCTTCATCGTCGCGCGGCAGCAGCCGCTTGAGGCCGGATGCGGCGCAAAAATCACGCTGTTGCCGCCCGAGAGGATTGAAATCGCGTTATTAATGATCGTCGACGTCGGATTCGTAGACGGGGTAACGGCGGCGACGATGCCGAACGGCGCGTATTCGGTGATCGTCAGCCCCTTGTCGCCGGTCCGCGCGACGGCGCGGAGCGCTTCGGGTCCGGGGGTTTTTTTCGCGGCGAGAAGATTCTTGCGGACCTTATCCTCGTAACGGCCCATGCCGGTTTCCTCACGGGCCATCTTCGCAAGCGGCTCGGCGTTGTCGATCGCGGCCTTGCGCATCGCCGCGATGATCGATTCACGCTGCTCAAGCCCGAGGTCCTGAAACACCCGCTGAGCCGTTCCGCTGGCATCGACGGCGGCGTCAAGATCCTGGAAGACGAAGGACTCCGATGAGCCCGGAACGGAGGACGCCCCGGCGGCCGACGCCGCCGGAGGCGGGGATCCGTTCTGTTCCAAGCGCTTGAGAACCTCGGTTACGACGGTCGCGATCGCGTCTCTATCCATCCGAGCACCCTATTCCGTCACCGTGAATACGCCGTGTCCTTGGATTTCTCGAACACGGTCTTACCGCCCTTCTCGACATAGTCGACGATCGCGCAGATCGTACAGTCCACCGGTTGTCCTTCGGTGACCGACGTCTGGCGCGCCGACGATCCTTGAACGAGCAGGACGAGTTCCCCCTCCCCGGCGCCGACGGCGTCGATGGAAACGAGGGGATGGCCCTTCGAGGCCCCGTCGAGGTCGACCGGCTGGACCAGAAGCAGCTTCTTGCCGACGAGCCGCTCGTCCTTGTTGGTCGAAACGACGGTGCCGCAGACTCTCGCGAAAATCACGGCCGCTTACTTGCGGCGCGCGTCGGCGAGGGTAATCGGCATTTTGCCCTCGAGGTCCGGATGCGGCTGCGGAATCACATGCACGGCGATAAGCTCACCGACTTTCTGAGCGGCGGCTCCGCCGGCGTCGCACGACGCACGGCACGCGGCCACTTCTCCGCGAAACAACACCGTGACGAGTCCGGTTCCGACCTTCTCGTAGCCGACGATCTTCACGTTCGCGGCCTTGACCGCGGCATCCGCGGCCTCGATGCAGGCCGTCAGCCCGCGTGTTTCAATCATTCCAAGCGCTTCCATTCTTCCTCCTGATGCGTCTTCAAACGATGTGTACGAAATCTCCGTTCTTCAGCCAGGCGGCGTTGGCTTCATCCAAATCCACGTGAAACTCCAAAGCGAATTGATCTGAGACCCGGGCGAGGCATTGCTCGAACACCGTCTCGCGCGGGCCGCCGATGCCGGCGCGCACGCGAAGCATTTCCCCGCCCTTGATGCCGAATTTCTCGGCGTCGCGCGGGTGAAAATGGACGTGACGCTGCGCGATGATCGCCGCATCCTCGACGTCCACATGGCCGCGAGGACCATGCAGGCGCAGGGGCGCGGCGCCTTCAAGCTTTCCCGAACCTCGAACCGGAGGCTTGATGCCCAACATCGAGGCGTCCGTTCGAGAAATCTCCACCTGAGTCTTGGAGCGGAACGGCGCCACCAAGCGAATGCGGTCGAGTCGGCCCTTAGGCCCCTCCACATCGACGGTTTCCGTCGCGGCCCAAAAGCCCGGCTGAAGGATGCGGCGGTATTCGGTCGGGTCCTTTTCGCCGAATAAAATCCGCCAATGCTCCTCGGTGATATGAAAATGCCGGTTGGAAATCCCGACCGGGATCGGATGCTTCGACCGCGCGAGACTCGTCTCCAACTCCGAGACGATTTGCGCGGCGGCTTCGGCTCCGAAGGGAAGCATCTCAGTTCGCGGCGGGCACCTTGAATCCGATAATGCGGGAAAAACCGTCGACCTTAAGGCTCGCTCCGCCGACCAACGCCCCGTCCACGTCCGGTTGGGACATCAATTCATCGATGTTGTCGGCCTTCACCGAACCGCCGTAGAGGATTCGCATGCCCTGCGCGAGCGCGTCGCTGTAAAGAGAAGCGACCTGCTTGCGAATGAATAGATGCGCCTCCTGAGCCTGCGCGGGAGAAGCCGTCTTTCCGGTTCCAATCGCCCAAACGGGCTCGTAGGCGATCACGAGCATGGACAAATCCACCGGAGCGAAACCGTCCAGCGCCCCCTTCAACTGCGTCTCCAACACGCGCCAGGTTTGCTGGGATTCCCGCTCGTCGAGAGACTCCCCCACGCAAACGATCGGCAATAGCCCGACCTTCAGCGCGGCAGCGAGGCGGTCGTGAACGGTCTTATCGGTCTCCCCGAAAAACTGCCGGCGCTCGGAGTGCCCGATAATCGCCGCGTCAACGCCCAACTCCTTTAAGGATGCGGCGGCGCATTCCCCGGTGAACGCCCCGCTCTCCGCCCAGTGCACGTTCTGAGCGGCGCAGCGAATCCGGCTGCCCTTCACTGCTTCCGCGACCGCGGCAAGCAAGGTGAACGGAGGAGCGACGATCGTTTCAACGCCCGTCGCCTTCGCGGCAGCGTCTTTGAGACCCTCAACGAGTGCGTTCGCCCCGTTGAGGTCCAGGTTCATCTTCCAGTTTCCAGCGATCAGGGGTCTTCGAAGGGGTGAGCTCATAAGGTTGTTGACAAAATGTCCACAATTCGAGATTTTTACGCACCCCGATTATAACACCCGGACGACCGAGCAGGCAATAGGTCCCGCTTCGAAAATATAAATAAACAATAAAAAATAATGGTTATTTAAAATTCCGTGAAAGGGATGACGATTTCCCGAAGAGCGCCGGGATGATAGTCTTCTTTGTACGAGGATTTCGAGCCGCGCTTCACCCGAAAACTGAGGACCTTGGCTTTGCGGCCCTCCAAAATATCGGAATCAGAGTCTCCGAAATAAAGCACGTAGTTGCCCTTGGTCAGATAGCGGTGCTTGTTCGTGCTTCCGTTGGAGAAAATAAAGTCGTGCGCAAGGTAGCGCCATTCCTTTTGAAGAGCCTCCCCCCCGTAGCTCGGGCGCGCGCTGATGATCGATACCCGAAACCCTAAAATGCGGAAAGTCCAAGCGAGGACGTTCGGCAGCAATTTACGCTCTTCGACATCGTAGCTCTGATTGACGACGGTCCAGAATCCGGGGCTGAATGGCTGATGCGCACTTTTAAACGCCTTCGCGAAGGCCGGCGTGGAGAAAACGATCGTATCGTCGTAGTCGAAGCCGACCCTAAGCTCCCCGATCGTTACCAAGCTGAAGACGAGGCCCCAGCAACTCATAAAGACCAAGGTCTTCTTGAACCAGGTCCATGTCTTATCCGCTTTATCTCGAACCGCTTTCAGCACAATGGCGCCCTCACTTGGCCCCGGCTCTCGCCAGGTCCGGGACCTCGATCGGACTGTAGCGGCGGGCGCACCAAGCCAGCACGTCGCGGACCAGTTCCCTGGTTTTAACCGGGTCCGTCCCTTCCGCGAACGCCGAGTATCCGTCGCCGCCCCAGACCATGAAATCAGCCGCAGTCACGGAGTAGGTTTCATCGTCGTCGAGCTTTCGTCCGCGCACGCGAATCGACGACAAGCGCTTTCCCCGCGGACCGGCTTCATTCCAGACGTATTCGATCCCCGACGTCTGCAGAACGTGCGGCGCGAAGGACACCCCGTGCTCCAGAATCTTGCGCACGCTGGATCCCCGCATATAGAGGGTCATGAGATAGTTGTCGAAGGGCATCATCTCAAAGACGTTTCGCAGCCGAACCGGGCCCTCCGCCAAACCGCTTCGGAGGCCGCCTCCGTTCAAGAAAGCGATATCCGTCTTCGTCCACTTGCGTTCGCAATCGGTCGCCCAAGCGCCTGCGGGAGAAAGACGCCGATGATCGGTCTCAAGCTCCGCGGCCGCCCGCCCGATCACCACGTCCAATTCCCGCCCGACTTCCCGGCGATAGCGTTCGACAATGCGCGCGACATCCGGGTCCTCGCCGACCGCGTCCACCCAAAGCGGGCGCACTTCTCCTGAGCGGGACACCATCTTCCGGGTCTCGTCGTCGAATTCCAAGGTCGCGATCCCGACGGATTTCAAATAGGCTCCCGCGTTGACGATCAGAGTCCCCGAGGGTTCGGCGACGGGATTCGGGATCGCCGCATGCGTGTGCCCCCCCACGATCAAATCGATTCCCTCAACTGCGGCCGCGATCGCGCGATCCCCTTCAAACGGCGGGCGGGAGGCGCTTTCCTGTCCCACATGAGTAAGCGCGATAATGATCTCGGCCCCGCTTTTCCGCAATTTTGCCACGGCTTCCTTCGCCGTCTCGATCTCCCCGGCGAACAAAAGCCCGGCGACGCTGTTGGGGAAAACGCGTTCGGGCACGGTGCGGGTAACCATCCCGAAGATGCCGATCTTAATGCCGGCCACGGTCTTTAGAATATGGGGTTTTACGTAGTCGACGCCCTCCCCGGTCGAAACACGGCGAATGTTCGCCCCGAGCACGGGGACGCTGATCTTCCCGATAAGTTCCCGGAGCGTTTCCTCTCCGAAATCGAATTCATGATTGCCGAGGGCGACCGCGTCGTAACCGAGGGAGTTGAAAATCTCGGCCAACGCCGCACCCCGCGAAAAATTGCCTTCGGGGGTTCCCTGAAACCAATCCCCCGCGTCAAGCACCAAAGACGGTCCTTTCGCGCGCTCCGCGCCGATGACCGCGGCGAGAGCGGCCGCACCTCCGATGACGCGCCCGCCGGCCTTCGGCTCGGGGCGGGACATGATCCAGCCGTGAATGTCGTTGGTATGGACGATTCGAAGCGGGATCGTTTTCGCGCCGACCGCGCTCGAGAACAGGAAAGCGCACAAAAAGGCCGCCGCGCAGCGCGGGGCCCTCATTGCGATTTCACGAGGATGTCGCCGATAATATCGGCGGCCTCGTCGCCGCGGTCCGCCGCGTTAGACAGATGGCGGTACAGTTCGCGCGTCTTCAAAATCGAGATGACGTCGTTCTTCTTGAACAAATCGGCGAGAGCCTGACGGTACAGATGCTCCACGAAGTTCTCCGACTTCTTCGCCCGAATCAAATGCTCCTCGGCGACTCTCGGCTTGCCCTTCAGATGGGACACGGCCTTGACGATATCCTGGCCGGCTTCATAAAGCGATTTCGCCATTTTTTTCAGATGGTCGTTCGTCTCGACCTCGAAAAGAACCATCTCCTCGACGGTGGACTTGGCGTAGTCGATCATATCGTCTATCGCGCGAGAGAGACCGAAAATGTCTTCCCGGTCGATCGGCGTCACCAACGACTCATTGATCGCGTTGATTACAATGCGGCGAAGATCATCGGCCTGTTTTTCGAGTTCGGAAACCCGCATCCCGCGCGCGGGGCTGGGTTCTTCCATGAATTCGTCGAGCGCGGAGAGTCCCTCCAGTGTTTTTTCCGCCTGCTGGAGGAGCAGATGATAGAAGTCGTACTTTTCCCGCCTAAAGAAGAGCACTTCGGCTCATTCTAGCACTTCAATTTCACTAAAACCCAGGCGAGAACGGCGGCGGCGGGAAAGGTGAGGAACCAATTCGCCAGCAATTCGCCGACCGTATCCCAGCGAACGGCCCGCGGGTTATGCCCCGCCCCGACCCCCAACAGGCTCGACGAATTGATCTGACCGGGCGAAAGCGGCAGTCCCACGAGAGTCGATCCCAAAACCAATCCCCATGAAACCGCCAGCGCGGTGAAGCTGTGCAGGGGCTCGACCCGAAAAATATCGAATCCCATCTTTTTCAGCGTCCGCGTGAATCCGAACAGGACTCCGAACGCGAACGCCGCGGAACATACCCCACGGACCCACAAGGGGAGCACGAAGCTTTGAGGAACCCCTCCGGTTTGCAGCGACAGACCCGCCACCACCAGCAGCGCCATGCTTTTCTGCGCCGCATTCGCCCCATGCGCCAGACTCAAGGCGGCGAACATCAACACCTCCGCCGTGCGAAACGAGTGGATCATCCGGCTCGATACCTCCCTCGCCGCGCGGTAGAGGCCGCGAATCGCGATTCCCGCCGTTACCAGGCCGATGAACGGAGTCAGCATCACGCCGAGCATCACCAAAACGGCGTTGCGCCATTGAATCACCTCCGGTCCGCCGAGCGCGAGGAAACCGCCGAGCCAGCCTCCCAGGAGCGCATGCGTGTAGGAACCCGGAAGCCCGAGTCGCCATGCGACGGTCGCCCACGCCACAGCGGCGATCACCGCAGCCACGCAGGCGTCAAAGGGACTTGCCGCAGCGGGGAGAAGATCGAGACGCACGAGGTGCTGACCGAAGGTCCGCGCCACGGCGGATCCCAAAAACATCGATCCAAGAAAGGCAGCGGCCGCGGCGACGACCGCCGCGGATCGTGTCGTCATGCTGCGGGAACTGACGACCGAGGCCGACATCGTTCCGGAATCGTTCGCTCCGTTCAAAAATGCGAAGGCGATCGTCGGCAGAACGATCAGCGGAATGCGAAGATCGAGTTCCAGCCTACTTCCCCTTTTCCTCGAGCTTCCACTTGAGAGCTTGAATTTCCCCGCGCAGCTTGAAAATCTCCTGCATCCGGGTTCCGTCCTGTTGCGCGAGCGTCTGCTGCCAGGAACGGTCCGCTGATTCCGCCTGAGTCCGGAGCATCGCGGCCTCGCGCGTCCTTTCGGCCAGCTGTTCCTCGTAGCGCTCCTGCTCCTGAGCCCATTGCGCCCGCGTCTCAGCGAGGGCCCGGTCGCGCGCCACATCCGCGTCAAACAACCGCTTCTGCACAAGCTTCGCGGAACGCCGCTCCGCTTCCACCTGCCCCGTCATTTCCTCGACTTGTGCGCGCGCGGCGTCAAGCGCCGACTTCAAACCCGCAATCTCGCGATTCTTGCCCTCGATTCTCTGGGCAAGGTCGGCTTTTTCCGCGTCGATATCGAGCGTTTTCTCCGAAACCCCATCGCGCTCGGCGGCGGAACGCGCGGCAAGCGCATCCGCGAGCGCGCGAGTCAACTCCCCGATCTTTCGTTCGAGGGCCATCTCCCGAGAGTCGTCTTTCACGGGCGCGGAAACCGCCGCGGCGGCGTCGCGTTCGCCCACGGCCGCGTTGAAGCGCTCAATCAGACCCCGGCGCTCGCGGCGCATCTCCTTGAGGTCCGCCTTCGTCGAGGCGAGCTCGATCTCAAGAGCTTGAATCCGGGCGGCAAAACGCTGCGCGCCTTGACGCTGGGCGCTGATCTCCTTCAGCAGCCGCGCCAACGCGGCGTCTTTCTCCTCGAGCATCCGCTCCTGGGACTCCTCCGCGAAGCGCGCCTTCCGAACCCCCTCGAGCTCGGTTTCCAGAGCGCGGACGCGCGCGGAGAAGCGGGTCGCGGCCTCCCGATAATTGTAGGCTTCGCGAATGATCCCGCCGATGGCGTCGTCGGTTTCCTCGATCCGCTTAAGTTCCGTCTCGAAATCCTCCCGCCGCTCCTTGTCTTCTTCGAGAACTCGCCGAAATTTGAGGATGCGCTCGCGCAGCTGCGCGAGCATCGCGTCCGCGTCTCCCTGGACGTTCGCCAAGCGCTCGACGAGCGCGGCGTTCTCTTCCTTTAGACGCGCGCCGTGTTCTTCCAATTCGGCGATCTTCTTTTCCAACGGAGAGGCGGCGTCGCGCAGGCGGCGAAGCTCGTCGAGTTCGCGCTCCCGGGCCGCCAAGTCGCGAGAACGTTCGACCAACGCCTCGCCCAAACGGGCCCGAACCGGCTTCACGTCGATGCGGACCGCTTCGCGAGCCTGATCGCAGACGTCGCTGATCCAGTTCCGCCCCGTCGCCACGTGATTTTCGAAGCGTTCGGCCAAAAGGTCGAAGCCCTGCTCCGCCAACTTGACGCGGCTGGCGTACTCCATCTCGAGCATCACCAAGCGCGCGCGGAGTTCCTCTTCGGTGAGCGGTCCTTCGATCAATTTCGCCCGAAATTCCTCCACGCGGGATTCGGCGGAGCGGCGGGCGTCGTCGAGCCGCGCGCGAATGGAGTCCAGCTCGCGCGACAGAGAAGCGGGTATTTTGCCCGCGGTTTCGACGATGCGCGCCTCTGCGCGTCCGATTCTCCGCAATGCGGATTCGATGGCGGCCTGCTCGGAGCGTTCGAAGCGCTTCAGCAACTGTTCGGTTTGTTGTCGTTCGCTCATCGGAACCCGGATTCCCCTTAGTATTACGGGGAATCCCCGACCCGGCCATATCGATTCCGTTAACGCTTTAATTCGGGGGAAGCCCCCCATCGCATCAATTGCTTCGCAGCGAGACCTAAAGAGATTCGAACCAGAGAAGCAGGACGGCGACGCGAAATACCAACCCCGAATCCACGGCGGGATTGGCGTGGCGGACTCCCTCCAACATCGCCGCCAGATGCGAGGAGTCGAAAAGGCCCCGGTCCGGTGCGACGGAGAAGAGACTCGTCAGCCGTTCATTCTTGGGATCGCGAACCCACTCTTCCCAAGGGGCGACGAAGCCGTGTTTGCGCCTCCAAACGATCGGGCGCGGAAGGTACTTTTGAGCGAGCTTGCGGAGAATATACTTGCCCTTCAGGCGACGGATCTTCGTCGACGCCGGCAGATGGAGCGCGTATTCGACGAGGCGGCGATCCAGGAACGGAACCCGCGCCTCCAGCCCCGCGCGCATCGTCGTTTTGTCGACTTTCATCAACAGGCAATCGCACAGTACCGACCGCAAATCGAAAGCCAGCGCCCCGTTGAGACTGTGCGGCGCCTCGGGATCCTTGAGCCAATCCATCGGATCGAGATGCGCCGCGCGGTTTTGAAAGTCCCGGGAAAGCAGTCCTGCGTAGGCGCCCTCGGAGTGATGCGCCGAAGCGCGCGCCCAGGACCCGCGGTCCGCGTGAGGCAGATCTTGAAACACGCGACCCTTGCCCATCTTCCGAGCCGCGGCGGCGGCGAGCCCGCGTCCCCAACGGGGCACCCGCGCGACTTGCTCGGACAGATAGGCGGCCTTATAGCGGTTGTAGCCTCCGAACAATTCGTCGGCCCCTTCTCCGGTGAGAACCACCTTAACGTCTTTGCGGGCGAAGCGTGAGAGCAGCAGGGTCGGCAGGATCGCGGAGTCCGCGATGGGCTCATCGAGAGCCTCTCCTAGGTTTTCAACTCGCGACAGCACGTCCGCGGAAAGAATCAACTCATGGTGATCGGTTCCGAGGTAGCGGGCGACCGTCCGGGCGTGCGAGGATTCGTCGAGCCCCGCGCGAGTCCCGGAAAAGCCGATCGAGAACGTCGAGACCTTTCGTCCCGCCGCGCGGGCCATCAACGCCGTGATCAGAGAGGAATCAACCCCGCCGCTGAGAAACGAACCCACCGGAACGTCGGAAAGCATCTGCCCCCGCACGGACGCGATCAACAGACGCTCCACCTGATCGAGGGCTTCCTTCATCGAAGGCGCGCTGCCCGAGGCCTCCCACGCCGCGCGCTTGGGAAGCTCCCAAAAAGTCTCCAGCTTCATCCCGTGGGCGTTCACGCGCAGAACGTGTCCGGGTGCGAGCTTCAAAATCGAATCGAAGAGTGTTCGCGGATGGTGAACGAAGCCGTAGCACAGGTAGTCGAGCACCGCCGCGGAATCGAGCTCGCGGGAATCCGTCAACTCGAGCGTCGCTTTAAGCTCCGAGCCGAAGGCGATCCGCGATCCGTTGAAGGAGTAGTAAAGAGGCTTCACGCCGATCGGATCGCGCGCGAGGATCAATTCGTTCTTTTTCGCGTCGTACAACGCGATCGCGAACATCCCTTCCAGCCGCTTGAGAGCCCCTTCCCCCTCCCGGGCGAACAGGCGCAGCACGGTTTCGGCGTCCGAGCGCGTCCGGTAGCGAACGCCGCCGGCCTCTAATTCCTCTTTAAGGGCCGGGTGGTTGTAGATCTCTCCGTTAAAGACGACGGTGAAACGGCCGTCCTCCGTGCTCATCGGCTGGGCGCCATGCTCCAAGTCCAAAATCGATAGACGGCGAAAGCCCATCGCGACGGGTCCCCGCGACCACGCGCCCTTGTCGTCGGGTCCCCGGTGTGCGAGACGCTCCCGGGCGCGCTCCACTCGCGCGGGGTCGGCGGAGGAACCGTCGAGCCGGAATTCCCCGACGATGCCGCACATCAGAAGCGCCCCGTTACCGTATAGTGCTTAAGTCGGCGCGCGTCGCGCCACATGGCGGCGTTTTCCAAAAATAAAAAACTCTCCCGGCCGCTCGCGCAGCGCGACACCGCGTCCCGCAGTTCGGTATCGGTAAAACTCACGCCGCGCGACACCCGACGGCCTTCCCAGCGTCCGCCCAAACGCCAGTACCGGGTCTCGCGAGGCGCCTCCTCCGCGCGCAGCGCGTCAAAACCGATCATCAATTTCAAGTCCGATGCGATCTTCGTCAATAACTTCGTTTCGAACTGGCGGCCGCGGGGCATCCAGACGATTCGCCACGGGCCGCGTCCCGAACCTTTGAAATAGCCGTACATCGCGCGCATGTGATCGGCGCTCGGGTAAAACACCGGTGAGGTGTCGTAGACGACGAAGGCGGGAGAAAGCACCGCAAGCACCGCGCCGAAATCGCGCACGGTCTTGCGCAGGGCGGGGGTCATCCGGAACGGGCTGTCCCCCCCTCCGATCTCCCGCGGGGCGCGCACGGCAAAGGTGAATCCGGGAGGGGCTTCGCTCTTCCAGCGCTCGGCCGTCTCGATTTTTGGAAGGCGTGAAGCGGTACTGGTGATCTCGACCGCGTCGAGTTCGGAAAAGAATCGATCCCGCGCGACGGGAAACCCGCAGGTCCCGACCCGAAGTGCGCCTTTCACGACCCGGAATCCGGGAGAGGGCGAACGACGGTTTCCGGCAGAAAACGCGCATAGGCGCGGAGATAGAAAAATACGGCGACGCAGGCGAGACCGTACGCCAATTCAAAGCCGCCGTAACGGAGCCACTGGGACCGGCTCACGAAGTCCCAGGCTTTCGGCGCGTACAGATTCGCTTCGGGCTCCCCCAGAAACAGATCAAAGAGGCCCTTCGCGCTGACCAGGATTCCCCAAAAAAGGAAGATCCAGGAGCTCAAGACTACGAGCCCCCGGATCTTCACTTTCTCGGTCGCGGTTCCCAAGGGAACGAGTCTGGAGATTAACGCTTGGAGTATTGGAAGCGCTTGCGGGCCTTCGGCTGCCCGGGCTTTTTGCGCTCGACCATGCGCGCATCGCGGGTGAGCCACCCTTCCTTGCGCATCGTCTTCTTCGCGTCGTCGCCGAGTTTCGCGAGAGCGCGCGCCACGCCGTGGCGAATCGCCTCGGCCTGACCCGTGATCCCGCCGCCGATGACCTTGGCGCGGACTTCAAAGTCCTTGCCCTGATCGACCTTCGTCAAGGGCAGCCGCACGCTGAGGATATGGCGCCCGCGTCCGCGGAAGAACTCTTCGACCGGTTTCGCGTTGACGGTGATCTTGCCGGCTTCCCCGCCCGGAATGAGACGAACCTGCGCCACCGACGTCTTGCGGCGTCCGGTCGCCATGAGAACGTTCTTGTCAGACACTGAGAGCCTCCACCTTCTGGGCCGAGTGCGGATGCGCTTCCCCCGGGTAAACCTTGAGGCGCCGCATCTGATGCTGGCGCAGCAAAGTCTCCGGAAGCATGCGCTTCACGGCCAACATGATCACCTTGCGGGGATCCTTTTCCATCTGATTCCGGAACGGAGTCACCTTCGCGCCTCTCGGATAGCCCGAGTGCGAGAAGTAGAACTTCTGTTCTTCTTTATTGCCGGTCACCTTGATTTTGGCAGCGTTCGTGACGACAACAAAGTCTCCGCAGTCAACGGAAGGAGTGAAATATCGTTTAGTCTTCCCTCGCAGCAAGTTCGCGGCCTTGGTCGCCAAACGGCCGAGAACGGCGTCCTTGGCGTCGATCAGGATCCATCGCCTGTGCTGCTGGGCGTACTTCGAGTCAATTTGCGTAGTCTTCTGCGGCATAATGAGAAAGTATACCACAGCGGAGCCGCGGGAGTAAAGCGAAACCCGAGCGGCGACAAAAAATAAAACCGTTATTTTTTATGAAGGATTCAGAACGGCGTCGAGCCGACGCTCCAAGGCCCCGGCCCGAGGGCCCCTGGCCTTCTCGACGCGGTCCATTAATGCGGCGCGGTCGCGGCCCGAGGGAAGCGAAATAGGATAGCGCGTTTCGTAGAGGTCGGATCGCCACGGAAGGATCACCGGCGACCCCGGGCTTAATCCCAACGCCGCGACATTTCCCGGTTTTTGCGCGGCGGTGAAATCGGCGATCGCCAAAGGCGTGAAGATGAAATCACTTCTCCGACTGACGATCTTGAGGAAAACATGGAGCACCGGCTCGCCCGGTCCGTCGAGGCGGCCTGCCTCCAGCACGACGTCCATGTTCGCCTCAGGGAATTTCCGCCGCAGCGCGCGCTTGAGCGGTTCACGCGCGCCCAGCGACACCGGTCCGCACGCCTCGCAGGTTTTCGGCCGCGATGCGTCCATGTCGAATTCCAGGTTCGCCTCGCGTTGAATGTCGGCCGCGAAACCCGACACGAACTCGGCGACCCGCTCCGGGGTCGGGGTTCCCGGCTCCGGAGCGGAGAGCGCGCCGCGTTCGGGAGTCGGCCGCGACTACAGCGCGGCGAGTATGCGTTCACTGCCCGCCGCGAACTCTTCGTCCCCCATGCTGGAAATCTGGAAGGGCGTAAATCCCCCCATCACGCTTTGCACCGCGTCGGAAAGCTCCTGCAGGTCGACTCCGGTCTTGCGGTCCAACGCGGCCAGCGCCGTGGAGTCGGAGCGCGCCCGGACCGGATCCGGAGACTCGACCGTTCGTTCCGCGGAAAGGGAAATCGGCGCCGGCTTCACCGATTGCGGCGGGACGGAATCGGCGCCTTCGGCTTTAGCGAGCCGTTCGATAACCGCGTTCACCCGCAATGCGCTTTGCTGCTCGGCCAATTGCCTAAACGCGAGCGGGGAGGCGATCGGAGCATCGGTAAGGCGGTCCGGAAACAGGACGATGCCTCAGCAGATACTCCGGACAATCGCGGCCCTTAAAAGTTTATCTATTTTTATAGATAAACTTTTAAGGAATTGGAAACTCCCAAACGGCCCGGGAAGTATCCGCTGGGATCAAAAAGGGACCGGCACGCTGCTCGCCCGTCTCAGGCGCCGTGGTTCTTGAATGTAATGAAAATCCCCAACGCCACGACGACCACCAACCACGCCGCAAGAATCCCGATCGAGGCCTTTCCCCAGGCCTGCATCCGCGGCCCCGGCGTCCACCGCCCGGGAACCCGGCCCGCCTGAAACGCGACCGCGAGCAGCCACGCCGCGACGCTCACCCCAAGCACGAAGGTCGCGAAGAACAACGCAGTGCTGCCGATGTCCAGATGAACCTGGTGTGCAGCCAGCGTATAGCCCCACTTGCCGAGGTACAGTCCCCGCAGCGTCTCGCGCGAAGCCGCCATCGCCAGAGTCACGATAAACAGCGCCGCGGCCGCTCCCGGAGCGGAAGCCGCGGGGTCCTCCTTCCCGCGAATGCGCCAAAAATATCCGAGCAGGCCGAAACCGAGCAGCGCGGCGACGACGAACGCCGGATTCATGTGGAAACGGAACTCGGATGGAAGCGTCACGAGCCACAGCACGCCGCCGAGCGCCTGGACGGCCGTCGCCCAGAACGCGAGAGACGCGCCCGCGCGCGCCGCCCGGGCCAGGACCGTCTTATCGAAGTCTTCGCGGGGGGAGAAGTACCACGCGTAAAGCATCAGGAACACGCCCGCCGCCGCGACGGCGGGAACGATGAAGTGGGCGAAGCGCAGGGGTTCGAACGCGTGCAAAGCCAGCCCCGAAACCGAAGGGGCGCCGTCCTTGACCGCCCAGTCCGTCCACTTCTCCGGCGCGAGCATCTGAGCGTTCAGCGCGTGCATGATTGCGCCCGCGACGAGAAACAACGCGGCGGAGACGACTCCGGAAGCGCCGCAGTCCCTGGAAACCCGAAGATACAAGATGCCGTAGGCCGCGGTCACGACGCCGACGAAGCCAAGCACCCAAGCGCCCGAGAGCATGTTCGAGGCATACCAGAACGGATCGTAGAGCACCTGCATAAACAACAGCGGCGCCACGCCGAACAGGATCGCCCCGGAGACCGCGGCCGTGCAGGCCTTCGCGAGGCTCCCGGAGAGTCCTTTCCAGAAATCGTCCCCCCAATACCGGCCGTAGATCGAGAGCACGAGAGCCCCGATGGCGAGATTCACGCACAGGATATGGATCGAAAAGGTCAGCACCCCGAGCGTTTGGAAAACGCGGGGATAAAACGGCACGCCCATCGGATCGGCGAGCGCCTGCAGCATCGCGTGGGTGGTCATCGGAGTTCCCCCTTCGAAAGCGCCGCGACGAATTCGGCCAGAGCGCGCCGTTCGGGATCGGTTCCGGCAAACGGCGGCATGTAGGGCATCTGGTCCAGCGAGTACAGAAGCCCCTCCATCATATCCGCGTCGAGCTCCTTCTCGCGGGCGATTCGCGCCAGCGATCGGACCCCGCCCTGCTGGAGACTGTGGCAGGCCGCGCATTCGAGCAGCGCGACCATGCGGCCGGCCTGGAGACGGTTTTCGTCGTTTACCTCGCGGAGATTTTTGGGCACAAACGGAGCGGTCTTAAGAATGCCGCGCTCATTGATCGCCGGGATTTCCGAGCGCACCCCCTTAGCGGGGAGGTCCGCCCCGATAATCTGGTTCGAGTACATGTAATTCGGGATCACCCAGGGCTTGCGGATGAGCTCGCGCGAACGCTCAAACGACCAAATGCCGGCAAACAGCACCAGGATCGAGGCGAGCGCGGGCCAAAACCGCGCCGAGGCCGGCTTGACGATCAGCCAGCCAAAGTAAAGCGCGAGCAGGACCGTAGATCCGATCATCCCCTGACGCAGGCCGGGCTTTACGAGCATCTCGACGATCTCCACCGCATGCGCGGGCAGCGAAGCCCTGTACCAGAAGAAGCACGCCGCGCCGAGCGCCAGTCCTCCGAGGCCGAAAACCGACGCGGCCCGCGCGACGGTGGAGCGCACCTTGGCGTCATATACGCGGGCCGCGATCACGGTGGCATAGGCGGCCGCGATGACCAGCATCGAACCCGTTCGCAGGAACAACTGCGGCCAATAGGTGCGGTTGAAGAAGCCGTCGAAGAAGCCGCCCGTCTGCGGCCACAAGCCGGGGGTGAGCATGAAGGTCAGGATGCCGACGATGACGACCATCGTCGTCCAGGAACCAAGCGCAAAGATCCATCCGATGCGGATGTGCGTCTTGCGGTCGACCTTGTCGAAGGAATACACGTAAACGAAAATCCCAACGACTTCGACGATGAAGAACACCCACTCCGTCGCCCAGCCCCAAACGTAGTTGTGAATGAGCCCCGAGATGGCTCGCGGCGCGGCCAGCGTCGCTGCGAACCAGATGCCGACCCCGCTCAGCGAGCCGAAAACGTAGGAAAAAATAAGCAGCAGCCGCGAATACTTCCGGACGAAATCCAGCAGTTCGGGGCGGTTCTCCCGTTCCGCGCGGCTCTCCAGGTAAACGTTCAGCCACATCGCCCCCACCGACAAATGCGATGGAAGCATGTGAAACGCGGCGATCAGTCCCAAAACAAGGCCGGCGGTGAGACCGGGAACTTCCCAAACGGGATACATAAATCCTCCTCAGTTAGGCTCGATTTCGTCTTGGCAACGGAAATGCCCGCGACGGAGGAATTATTGGACGCCGGCGGTGGGCTGTAGTTTCGGTTTAGGCGCGGGCGCGGCGTCCGGCTGGGAGCGAGGGGCCGTCGCGCGGTATTGGGAGACGACGCCCATCAGAGGATCCGACGGTGAAATCAGATATTTCGCGGAGCCGTCGATGGTCAGAATTTCCAGCGAACTCTTATCCTGCAGCTGCCGCTCGGACAACCGCGTCGCTTCCAGGATACGGCGCTCCTCGGCCTCGGTGATTTCCACATAGCCGGAATCCAGCAACGCCTTCATCTTGGCGCTTTGATCGACCGCCCCGCCCTCGGGCGTCGGGGCCTGCGGCTGAGACCACGCCTTGGGACGCGGCAGCGGTTTCTGAGAGGGAACGGGTTCGAAAGCGCGAGGCGCCGACAGACGCGCGAGCAGGTCTTTCGGCGGCCGCGTCGTTCCGACGATGCGGCCGTTGGGGAATTTCCAAAACGCGGGGATGCGGCGGCGAACCTTGAGATAGACGGTGACTCCCTCGTGGGTCAGCATGCCGTCGTCGGTGAAAATCCGCTTCCCGTCCACCGTCCGGATCTTGTATACCCACTGCCCCTCGGCGCCTTTCGATTCAAAATACTGAAAGGCCTCCTGGGAGAGTACAAAAACAAATTTCCGGTATCCGACGGTCGTCAGATCGAGGCCCTTGTAGCCGTTCCCGGCGCGAAACTCCACGGCCAGTCCCCGCAGCGATCCGAGTTTTTGGCGCAAATACGCGAAAGCCCCCATCTTCTCGGCCTCGCGGCAGCGCATCAGCGCGGTGTATTGGTCGGGAGTCCAGCGCGAGGAATCCGCCGGGACGACCAGACGCCGCCGCATCTCGGTGATAAGGCTCGTTTCCGCGGGGAGCGCGTCTTCTTGCGCGAGGGCGGCGGCCGTCGCGGAAGAACTGATGACCTCGCCCGGAACCCGGCCCCCGCGCGGCTCTTCCTGCGGCGAGCATGCGGCCGACGCCGCCAACAGCGCCGCGGCGAGCAGCTTACGCCGGCTGAGCCGCAAGGATCCGCGGCAACACGACGCCGACCTGGTCCTGGTATTTCCCCTTACGGTCCGCGTAGCTGGTCTCGCAGACTTCGTCGGATTCAAAAAAGAGGATCTGCGCGATTCCTTCATTGGAGTAGATCTTCGCGGGAAGCGGCGTCGTGTTGCTGATCTCGAGCGTGAGAATCCCCTCCCAACCCGGCTCCAGCGGCGTGACATTGACGATGATCCCGCAGCGCGCGTAGGTGCTTTTTCCAAGACAGATGCCCAGCACGTTGCGTGGGATCTTAAAGCGCTCCACCGTGTGGGCGAGCGCGAAGGAATTCGGGGGAACCATGCAGGTATCGCCCTGGAAATCGACGAAGGAATCCTTCCGGAAATTCTTCGGGTCGATCACGGAGTTCAGCGCGTTCGTGAAAATCTTGTACTCGTTGGATACCCGGATGTCGTAGCCGTAGGAAGAGAGGCCGTACGAGACCTTGCCTTCGCCGTCGAGCTTCTCGACGAACGGCGTGATCATCTCGTTTTCGAGACAGTTCTGGCGGATCCATTTGTCGGGCTTGATCATCCTGTTCCT
>PFUL01000140.1 GCA_002790095.1 Elusimicrobia bacterium CG_4_9_14_3_um_filter_62_55
CCTGGACCAAGTCCTCCGCGTCGTTCGGGGACCAGCCTTGCCCCAAGGCGCCGCGTAGAAGCACGGCGGTGTGCTGCTCGACGATCCTGGAGATCGCCTGCTTATCGCCGTTCTTGAGGTTTTCGGCCGGCGTCGCTTCCGCCATGTCGAAACTTCCCGCGGCCAACGGCCGCCGGGAAGACTCTAGCAAAAAGGGCCTCTCGTGCCGGGTCGTTATTTTTCGCGCGGATCGGCCAGTCCTTCGTCGGGAGCCCGGTAGGCGCCGGAGCGCAGCTGCGTCACCATGTTCGTCAAGCTTAGCGCCGCGTTGCGGACCTGAACCGGCAGTTCCTTGTCGGCGTCCAGATCCTCATGGCTCGTGGCGTAGGGCTTGTAGTAGCCGATGAAGGTGTCTAAGACGGCGCTCGGTCCGGCCTGGACCATGCCGATATCGCTCAGCCAGTCCGAAAGCATCCGCCGCAGATTCTCCGCTCCGGCCGCGTCGGCGTGGGTGACGACCGAAAACGCGCGTCCGGCTAGATGCTTGGGATAATTCCAGCCCTTGAGCTCCAACTCCTTGGCCTTCGCCGGGTCCTTGCCGCCCGTTGTCGTCGGGTCCGGGTTGCCGCCGTCGGCGCAGACAAGCCGGTCGATCATGAGCTTGAGCGGCGCCGGGGCCTGGTACCCATGGACGGGGCAGATGATCATGACGCCATGGGCCGCCGTCCAGCGAGGATAGAGCTCGTTCATCCAGTCGTTGGTCTGGCCCATGGCGTGGTTGGGGTAGCAGGAGCAGGGCCAGTGGCACAGCGGCATCGCGGTCGAGACGCAGGCCTTGCAGGGATGGCGGCGGGCTTTTCATTTTCGTCTTGAGATTCTATTGATTTCCAAGGCTGCTTAGAAGCCCCGCATCTCGATCGCGTTTTTGACCCGCTCCACGGCGATCAGATACGCCGCCATGCGGTAGCCGACGCCGTCGGCCTTGGCCCGCGCGCGCATCGCTTCCCAGGCCGCGCGCATCCTTTTCTCCAAGTCGCGGTTGACCCGGGCCTCGTCCCACTGGTAGCGGTTCCGGTTCTGCACCCACTCGAGATAGGAGACGGTCACTCCGCCGGCGTTGGCCAGAATACCGGGCACGATGGGAATGCCGCGGTCGCCCAGCGTATTGTCCGCCTCGCAGGTAATCGGCAAATTCGCGCCTTCGACGATGAGCTTCGCGTCGATGCGCGCCGCGTTTTCGCCGTGGATGACGCCCCCTATCGCCGCCGGGATAAGGATGTCCGTCTTGAGCTCCAGGACTCCGGCCAAAAAATTTTCGCAGTCTTGCGGGGACTCGACTCCGTATCGTTGCTCATCAAGGCTCTCCCGATTCTCGGATATCCTTCGTTCTAATCGTAGTAAGTGTCCGAACCGCCGCCAGCGTTACCGCGTAACGCCCGCCGCGAGGTCATCACTCATTACAATGAATCAAAGCACCGAAGATGCATGCGTCCATTCGCCCGACAGCAGCCTCAACGAGAGGGTGCGCGGATTAACCCCGTCGGCAACGATCGCCATACAGGAACGCTGCCGACTGATAAAGCTGGAAGGACGCGAGGTATTCCGGCTCGGTTTAGGGCAATCCCCGTTTCCGGTCCCGGATTGCGTCGTTGAGCAACTCAAGAGAAACGCTTTTCAAAAGGACTACCTGCCGGTCAAAGGCCTTCCGGAACTGCGGGAGGCCGTCGCGGCGCATCATCGGGACACATTCGGGATCGATTGCTCCGCGGAGAATGTACTCGTCGGTCCCGGATCCAAGGAACTCATGTTCCTCCTCCAACTCGTCTATGACGGCGACATCCTCATCCCGACTCCCTCCTGGGTCTCCTACGCGCCCCAGGCCCGTATCATCGGCCGAAGTGTTTTCCCGTTGACCACGCTCCGGGAGAACGAATGGCGCCTGACGCCGGACCAGTTGGAAACAGTCTGCAAAGTCGACCCGGCCCGGCCCCGGCTCCTAATCCTCAACTACCCTTCCAATCCCACCGGGCGGACCTATCGGCGCGAGGAGTTGGAGGGCATCGCCGCGGCGGCGGCCGGGGAGAACGGACGATGATGCGGTTCGCCGCGATCCTGCTGCTTCTAGGCGAGTTCGCAGCCGCCTCCGCTCCCGAGCGTATTTCCTTCCGGCGTCCCGACGGCGCCCTCCTGGCTGCGGAGTTTCACCCCGCGGCCGGCGACGCTCCCGGCCCGGCCGTGCTGCTGCTCCATCAGGCCGGGAGCAACCGACGCGAATGGGACTTCCTCCTGGAAGAGCTGCGCGGCCTCGGCGTCGCAGCACTCGCGCTCGATCTGAGGGGCCACGGGGAGTCGACTCCCCCCGCCGAGGACGAAGCGTTCTACCGAAGGCTCTTCACCGATCCCGACTTCGCGCCGCCCGATGTCGAGGCGGCGCTCGCGTGGCTACGCGCGCGCGAGGGCGTTGACAGCGCGCGCCTCGCGGTCGTCGGCGCGAGCGTCGGCGCGAACCTCGCCTTCGCCGCCGCCGGCGCCCCCTGGGGGCCGAAGACGACCGTCGCGCTCTCCGGCAATCATAAGAACGCGAACCTCCTCGCGGGCCGGATCGACGGCTTTGCTCCAAAGAATGTGTTCGTGCTCGCGGCCGACGAAGACCCAGGACGCGAGGCGTCCGCGAAGGCGCTGTTCGCCCAGACGGGCGGAAAGCGCCGGATCGAGATTCTTTCGGGATCGCACGCGCACGGCGTCGCTGTCCTGCACGAGAGTCCGGCGCTGCGCGGCGCTGTTCTCAATTGGCTGCGGGTGGGGTTGACGGAAAGAAAGGCGGGCGACAAGCGCGGTTCGCGTCCCGTTCAATCCCGATAGACTTCCGTCTCGGGCCGCAGCGCCGCCCACGCGAACCAGTACGCGACGATTCCCTCGACCGCGCTCCCGCCGTCGGTCCTCCACGCGGCGGGACCGTCGCCTCCCCCCGTCACCTCGATCGCAACGCCGCCGACCCGGTCGAAGAGAGTCCGGTCATCGAGCCGCGCGAGCGGGTAGGCCTTCGCCCGTCCATCGACGACGACCCCGAAGACGACCTGCTTCGCGGGCAGCCGATCGTCGCGGCGCGAAACGGGAAAGAGCGGCTCGCGGCTCGCGTGGTAGCGCTTGTAGGGAACGCGCCGGTAATTCCGGTCGCCGCCGGAGGCGTAGGCAAGCACGCGTCCTTCCGGATGGGCGCGTTTCCACGCCTTCCATTTCGCCCAGCGCAGTGGGAGCCGCTTCAGGCGGGTTCCCGTCATCGGCCCGACGACCGCGCGGCCCAGAAGCTGCGGCCAGAGGCTGCGCGTCTCGCGATCGAACAAAACGAGACCGCTGTTGTAGAGAAGTCCGGAGACATCGAAGGTGCGCGTCGACGACGAGACGCGCCGATCGAAGGCGATCCCGCTCAGGCACAGCGGGCAGTAGGTTACCGCGACCGGTGTCGCGCCGACCGCGTCGTTGACGACCTCGTGATGGTTGAGAATACGAATCGGGTAGGCCCGATGCTCTCCGCCGATCGAGAGCCCGAGCACGCGTTCGGAATCGGACAGTTCGACATCGGCTTCCTCGACGCTCCAAGTGCGGATTCGGTCGAGGGCGTGAATGTCGCCGACCCTGCGCAGCGCGGGTATAAACGACTCGACGGCGACAGAATGCGTCGCGGCGTCGACAAGGAAGGCCTCAGTCGGCGGCAACCCCACGGGACCAGCAGCGCGAATGGCGGATGCGGCGAAAAGCGCGAGCGCTAGCGGCGTCACGACCGACGACCGGCCCGTCAGTACTTGAAGCCCGAACGCCCGCTCGGAGACTCCAGCGGGACGCCTAAACCGAGCACGAGCCGGTTGACGAAGTTGAAGTAGGCCGCGATTTGGGCCGCGTCGAGTATCTCCACATCGGATAGCCCCGCTTCGCGCAGCGCCGCGACATCCTCCTCCCGCATGGAGGACGGGCTCAGCGTGAGTTTCTCGACATAGGCGCAGATAGCCTCGTCGCGCTCGGAAAG
>PFUL01000091.1 GCA_002790095.1 Elusimicrobia bacterium CG_4_9_14_3_um_filter_62_55
TAACTGAAATCGCCGTCGAGAGACTAAAGATGCTTCAGCCTCATCCCGGGCGTCGCGTCGCAAAACGAACCGCGATCACCCGTCGGATGGACGCGGTAGTCGCCTACCTGATTTGGCGCGAAAGCGTCGCAAAACGGACCGATATGGCCGTTGCGCCTTCGGGCGCGGGATAATGGATCATGGATGAAGAGCTGATCGAAGCGTTTGAGCGGCACTGGAAGCGGCGCGGCCGTCGCTCCGGGAAGCAATACGCCTTCTCGGTTAGGCGCCTGTCCCGCTGGCTCCATGTCCGGCGGAAAAACCTGTTGGAGGTCGACCCCAAATCTCTCAATGAGTACTTGACCGAGCGCCGAACGCCCGAGCGTCTTCCAAAGACCCTCAAGGCCGAGGTGGATCGGCTGCGGGCTTTCTTTCATTTTGCGCTGTCATGCGGAAAGATGAGCGAGAATCCAGCACTTGGCGTCTCTTATCTTTGGCTGGACGAACCGGGCGGCTTCCCTGCCTATCGGGGAATCCTGCGCCGAATATTTAAACTCCCCGGCGATATCATCAGGTTTCGGCTGCCGCTGTTCGCCCCGCATTGGGAGAAGTATCTCGCGCAGCGAATCGACCAGGGTTACTCCCGCGGGTCTCTCTACCAAGTGATGGAGCACAACGCTCACTTCCACGACTTTCTTGCCAAGCAAGGCGCGCGTGGGCTGAACCGGAAAACCTGCAAGCTTCTCGAATCCTATCTCGACCGATTGAAGAGTTCCTTCCAACGGGAACGGGGTCGGCCCCTTCCGCAACGCTACCGAACGCATATCCGACGCCAAATCGCGGGATTTCTCGCATATGCCGGCGCAATCTCCCGCCGCGTCGCGCGAGCACGCGGAGGCAAGGGCCGCCTGCTGCTCCCCGACGCCCTGCTCGACGGATATGGCGAGCACTGCCGGATTCACCGAGGGCTAAGCCCCTTGACCCTGAAGGCCTATCGCCGTGAACTGGAGCTGTTTCGATCCTTTTTGGCCGGGCGCGGGTCTCGCTGCATCGGGAAACTGGCCTGCGCCGATATCGACGCCTTCCTCATGCGCCGTTCGAAAGCGATGTCCGCCAAGAGTCTACAGTCGATCGGCGCAGCGCTACGGTCGTTTCTCCGATACCTCTATGTTCAAGGGCACATTCCCCGCGACCTCGCCGCCGCCGTCGCCTCTCCGAGCCGCTTTCGCGCGGATCTACGGCCCAAGTATCTCCCGTGGAAGCACATTGAGAATCTTCTTGCGGTCATCAATAAGCATAGCGCCAACGGCAAACGCGACTACGCGATCCTCGTTCTACTAGCCGATCACGGTCTTCGAGCCCGGGAGGTTTCCTCTCTTCGAATCGACGATGCCGACTTGAACCAGCGCTGTCTCCGATTGCGCCATCGCAAAAACGGAGCAACCGCCGACCTTCCGATTTCAGAACGCGCAGCGGGAGCTTTGCGCGATTATCTCAAGGAACGCCGCGAGCACCCCGAGGACCGGCTGTTTCTAAGCGTCCGCGCTCCCGTCAGCCCCCTTTCGGGCCCCGCGATCAGCAGCGTCGTGCAGCGCCGCCTTCGGGCCGTTCCCGGCGGACACGGAGGGGCCTACGCCCTACGTCACTCGTTTGCCAAGGCGATGCTTGATCGCGGAGCGAGGCTGTCTGAAATCGGCACCATGCTCGGTCACAAGAGTCTGCGCAGTACCCTCATATACACCCGCGTCGCCATCGAGGACATGCGCGAGGTCG
This sequence comes from Elusimicrobia bacterium CG_4_9_14_3_um_filter_62_55, assembly GCA_002790095.1. Taxonomy (GTDB): domain Bacteria; phylum Elusimicrobiota; class Elusimicrobia; order UBA1565; family UBA1565; genus UBA1565. The sequence continues at coordinate 1,753 of PFUL01000091.1, forward strand.
CCGAGAATTACGCGGCGCTTTTATGATTCGCTTTCGAAGCGCGCTCGCCGGCGCCTTCCAATCCTATATCGAGTTTCGGCGCGCCTTCGGCTATGCGGAATCAACCGATCGCTTCCTCTCCAAAAGCTTCGACGACTATCTGCTGTTCTTCGGCATCCAAAACGCCCACGCCATCGACGAGGGCGTCGTCGCCCACTGGGTACACGCGATCCCGACGAATATGAACGCGACGAAAAACTCGAAGCTGCGCTTCGCGCGGGTATTCCTGAAATTCCTCGTGCGCAGCGGCTTAATCGAGGGCAATCCCGCCACGCGCATCCCCTACCTAAGACAAAAACCGCACAAACCCTACATCTACACGCTTCGCGAAATCGAACGCCTGCTCGAAGCGGCTCGCGCCAACCAGCGTCGGACCCCTAAACGGCTGACGGGATGGACGATGGAAGCGATGGTCTTTTTGATCTACGCCTGCGGACTTCGTCTCGGGGAAGCTCTCAGCTTAAAAATAGCGGACGTTGACTTCGATGAAAACACGCTGTCACTTTGGAAAACGAAGTTTCACAAAGAGCGCATCATCCCGTTTTCGCAAGCCGCGTCCGAAAAAATGAAGACTTATCTCGCCCGGCGCGGAAGACTTCGCTCGCCGTTTTTCTTCGCGGGGCCCACCGGCAAATACGACGGCGGCACGATCTACGCCCGTTTTCGACTTTTGCTGGTCCGAGCAGGTCTTGCCAAATCTCGGGGACCAGGCCCGCGCATCCACGACCTGCGTCACACCTTCGCGGTCCACCGGCTCTACAAGTGGTATCAGGACGGCAAAGACCCGCTTAACAAGCTTCCTTTGCTTTCCGTCTACATGGGACACGTCAATATCGAAAACACCCAAGTCTATCTCACCATTACGCGTGAACTGCTGCGGGAGGGAGACCGACGGTTTAGAAACGGATTTGAAGCGGTCGCCGACGGCGCTTTGCGCCGCGCCGCCGGGAAGCCATGAACGATCCGCTCAACCGCTGCCTGCGGGAATTCTTCGTCGTCTACCTCCGCAGACAGCGGGCGCTCAGTCCCAACACGATCAAAAGCTACCGCGACGCATTCAAGTTTCTGCTCGCGTTCACCGCGCGGCGAAACAAGACCGTTCCCACGCTGCGAAACCTCGACGCCAAAACCATCCTTGCCTTTCTATGCGACGCCGAAGAGCGGGGCAACGGCGCCCATACGCGCAACCAGCGTTTGGCCGCGATCCAAAGCTTCTTTAAGTATCTTGGGATTCATCGGCCCGCGTTTAAGCGGCAGGCGGAACTCGTCCGGGCAATTCCGATGAAGCGGGCGCTCGTGAAGGCCGTTGAGTCCCTTACTCGCGGGGAACTGGAAGCACTGCTCGCTCAGCCGAGAATCGACACCGCCGACGGCGTCCGCGATCTCGCGATCCTAACCTTCCTCTACAACACCGGCGCTAGAGCGCAGGAGGCCGCGGACGCGCGCCTCTGCTGGTTCGACTTCCCGCAAAAAACCGTCGATATCCTCGGCAAGGGAAGCAAGCGGCGCATCACGCCGCTTTGGCCCGCGACGATCCGTCTTTTGCAGCTCTATTGCGATCGTCATCGCCGCAAGCCGGCGACGGATGCTTCCGGTCTACTTTTTATCAACCAACGCTGCGGTCCGTTCACGCGGTTTGGGATTCGCGCGATCGTCAAAAAATATCTACGGCTTGCGTCCGCGTCTTGCCCGAGTCTCGCGAAGAAGCGGCTGTCGACGCACAGTTTGCGGCACACCTGCGCGGTGCACCTGCTGGAGTCGCGAGTTGATCCTAACGTCATAAAATCCTGGCTCGGGCACGCGTCCATCTCGTCGACGAGTCGGTACTTGGATACGGATTTGAACCACAAGCGGCGCATCTTGGAAAAGTTCGGGCCGCCGTCTTATGTGGAGAGTTCATCGCTGCCGGAGAAGGCGGAGACGACCGACACCCTTTTGGATTGGCTGCGGGCTTTATAGACGGGACAGAGTGCGGAGAGTGAGAATTTTAGGGACGACTCCCGTTGAATTTTTATGTGCAAAGACGGTTTTTTATGTGGCGAGTCCGAAAAAGTGCCGCTTGATGGTAGAAGTCGGGTCGACGAAGCGGCAATGGGGAATATTGGCTCGCCACA
>PFUL01000013.1 GCA_002790095.1 Elusimicrobia bacterium CG_4_9_14_3_um_filter_62_55
CAATTCTTCCAAATGAAGCGCGTAGCCCGCCAGGACGAAGAACAGAGAGAAGATCGGCATGCTGATCGTTTCGAGCGTTTGCTCGAAAAAATTCGAATCGCGCGCGGTGTTGAAGAACACCGCGCCGATGAACAGACTCGTCACCCGATGGTCGAACGCGAAACCCAAACGACTCAGCATCCACGAATCCGAGGCGGACAGCAAAAAAACCGTTGAGAAAAAAAGAAGCACCATCTCACGCAGCGGCAGGCGGGCGTGAAGCACGCTCAGCAAAAATCCAAGGGTTCCGCCGAGAACGGCGCTCCCGATCGAGATCGCGAACAAGCGCGTCCAGGGAGACCCTACGGCGCTGAACCCCTCGACCGCTCCGGAGGCGGAAAGCGCGATGAAAGCGGTTTGCAGCAGCACGACCGCCGCCAAAGCGTTGACACCGGTCATGACGAGCAGGTGGTCGGTCGTCGGTCCCTTTGAATCGTATTCGCGAAGCACGTACCAGGTCGCGGCGGGAGAGGTCTCGATGGCCGCGCTGCCGAGCAGCAAGCCGACGGCGATCGACACTGGGATGGTCATGCCGGGGAGGGTCCACGCCGCCGCGGAACACAACAACGCGACGGCGAAAAAAGAAGCGCCGATCTCGCTCGGACTGAAGCGGCGGAGCAGGCCCTGCGTGGATTTGATGCGCTCGACGGTGAACACGCCGCCGATCACGAAAAGGATCAAGCCGACCGCCAACTCATTGACGAAGGAGAGGGACCGCACGATTTCCGCGTCGCCGTTCCACCACTTCATCGCGACCCCGCCGAGGATCAGGGCGACGATGCGAGGGGCCCGAACCAACTTGGCGAGGTAGCCGCCCACGATCGCGACCAACAGCATCAGGGCGGCGATCAGACTGGCGCTCAGCGGTTCGGCCATCACATTCAAGGGGGCTATTTGAAAATCGAATTAAGCACGCCTGCCAGGCGCACGCCGGCGGCGAGCAAGCGGTCATCAAGCGTCTCACGATGCTCGAAGGCGTAATTCCACTTGAGATCCGGCATCACCTTGTCGTCGGGCCGCTCGGACCAGCCCTTCATGCAGTAGGGGTGATCCTCGGACTTCGCGCCGCCGGGGTAAACCCCCGGCAGAAGGGCGCTCGACTCATCGGCCCACTCCGCGTAGGAGGATCCCTGCAGCCGCGCGATGTCTTTGTCGGAAGGGTGATCCAGAAATTCGGCGTATTCCGTGTACGACAACTGCAGATGATCGATCAAGGACTCATCCCAGATCTGGTGCAGCTTCTTCGGAGCTCCGAACCACTTCACATGACAGGTATTCCCGCCGAAGTCCTTTCCGTTGCCGACATGAAGAGGCTGGTGTATATCCCCGACGAAGTGGACCAGAAGCCGCAACGCCTCGATCCTATCCTTCTTCTCCGACTTTGCGTCGCGGAGAACCGCTTCCGTCTTCTTCATCGCCGAGACGATGTCGCCCTTCTTTTTCGGCGCCAGTTCGTCGCGGTACTTCTCTCCGGAGGGCACGGTGGCGTAATGCCACGGATCGAATTTTCCGTAGTAGTCCCGGTCGGGGTGGGAGCGCACCTCGTCGGCCCAGGTGCTGGCACGGGCGAGAGTCTCGACGCCCAGGACGCCCTCGACTCCGGCCTTGGCTTCCGGCGTCAGATGGTTTTCCGCGATTTTTCCGACGACCCGGTGCCCGATCGGACCCCAGGCCTTTACGGCCGACGGCGCGGCTGAAATCGCGAACGCAAAAACGGCTGTCTTAAACATGGCGCTATCTCCCTGCGGCTGCGACCAGGATAGCTAATTCTTCGAGGGTTCGGGAGCGGCCAACGGAGCGATTTTCCGCTCCGGGACGACGACCCGTTTCGACGAGGGAACCCCGCCGGTGACGCGGAGTAAAATCGTCTCGCGCACCTTCCGCTCTCGCACCTTCTGTTCGGCGCGTTTCTTCAAGGACTTCCGCGCACGGGCGGGCCTCGGCGTCTCGATCTTGGGCTTAGGCTCGGGCGCCGGAGCCGGGTCGGGCGTCGGCTCGGAAACGACGGGCGGAGTCTCGACCGGGGGTTCGGTGGAAGGCGTTCGCAATCGCTCGTAGAACAAGAATCCGACGGCCCCCAGCAAAATTGAAAGAAGCAGCGTGAGAAGCGCCTCCGGCTTCCGGAATTTCGGTCCGCCGGCGAAAAAGCCGCGCGCGGCGGTTTCGCGCTCCGCGCGTTCCCGCAAGGCCGTGACCTCTTTGCCTAGGGCGGCTGACTTTTTACTTTCCGCGTCGAGACCCTTCACCGTGAGTTCCAGACGCTCCTGAAGCGAGGCCGTATAGGCCCGCATCATTTCGTTCTGCGCTTCGCGGTCGACATCGCCTTCCAGGCTCTCCAGACGCTTTCGGACATTCTCGACTTCTTGAAGGACGCGCTCCTGCGCTTGGCGGGCGGCCTGCGCGGTCTCCATTCCCGCCTCCCGCAACCGGAGGATGTCCGCCTGCAGGGGTTCGAGCTTCTCGATGCGCCCGGCGATCTCCGCCTCGGCCTTTCGAAATTCGATCTCGAGGGAATCAGTCTGAGTCTGCGTGGACTCCGAGTCGCCGCGCAAAGCGGTGAGTTCCTGATGCCGGGCGATCAGATTCCCCCGCAGTTCCACGAGTTCCTCCTCGAATCGCTCGAGCTGCTTCAGGATCGCCCCCAGCAAGGGCAAATCGCGCACCGTCGGCTCGGGCACGAGGTAGCGTCCCGCGAACGCCTTGCGCTCCAACGCGGACAGCGCCGGCGCCAACTGAGGGACGTCTCCCGCGCGCATCCAGCGCTCGTCCCGAGGGTCCAGCCGCCTTTCGGGGTAAACGAGACTCGCTCGGGAAAACCCCGGGACCTCTTCGAGGGCTTCGCCCGTAAAGGGACCCGCCGGCTCGTCGTTGAGGAGCAGCCAAAAACGCATCTCTATAAGGATGAAGTCTTATGCCCCCGGGCGCAATATCGAAAAGGTTACGCGCCCGGCGAGGTCACGCACGCGGTTCGAGCAGCCGCCCCGCCAATCGCCGCAGCATCGCTCGCTGAACGGGATGCCAGGCCGCGAGCGGCCGCGCCCGGACGATTTCCGCTTCCGCCTGTGCCACGGAACGCGCGATCCCGCGACGCAGGAGAATCGCCCCCGCCATCGCGGCGGAACGGCCGTGACCGTTGGCGCAATGCACGAACACGCCCCCCTCCCACGAAGCGGCGGTTTCCGCCGCGGCCAGAAACGGCTCCGCGTCCGGAACGAACGCGTCGAGCGTCGGCACCGTCACATAGGTCACGCCGTCCGCGTAGCCGGGGTTCGAAAACTCCGAAGTCATATCGACGACGAGACTGACGCCGAGAGGCAGGTCTTTTTGCAGCGGACGCCGGCCGAGGTAAAGGCCGGGAGAGACTTCGTCGAAAGGGTTTTCGTTCGAGAGCCAATTCTGAGCGTGCCAGGTCGCCCAAGTGATCAGCAGGAAGGGAAGCAGACAGAAGGCGGCGACCGGGTCCAGCGTACCGTCGTCGCGTTTTCCGAACACGCGGCCTTTGACCGTGTAATAGGCTGCGCCGACCCACAGGCAGTTCGAAGCGGGCCAGATCCAAAGGATGCTCTCAACGGCGGCTTGATAGCCCAGCAAAATCCCGATCAGGAGAAACGCGCCGGAGATCAGTTCATGGGGGCGTTTCTTCTTCATTGGTGCAGCAGCCTCGCGACCGCGCCGCGCCACTCCTTGCGCAGCGCCCGCGCCTTCGCGCGCGGCATGCGCGGCGCGACGCGGCGGTACTTCCGCCTGCGATCGGCGGCCTGGGCGGTTTTCCAAAGACCCGCCCCGATGCCGGCGAGTTTCGCCGCGCCCCAGGCCGTGGATTCCGCCGCGTCGGAGATCTGAACCGGAACCCCGAGCAAATCGGCTTGGAATTGCATCAAAAAGCCGTTTGCGGTCGCGCCTCCGTCCACCTTCAGGCCCTTGAGGCGAAGCCCGGAGTCGGCGTCGAGCAGCCAGCGGATTTTCGAGGCGGAGAAGTAGGGATCGAGCAGCAGCCCCGTTTTCGCGCGGACGACTCGCTCCAGGCCGCGCTTCTTGAGCGCGCCGCAAAACGGCGCCGTCCGGCGGTCCTGCCAGACGATCGCGCGGCGCACCGGACGCCCGGTCACGCGATCCCACAGCACCGTCGTCTCCCGCTGATTCGTGATCCCGATCGCGGCGATCCGGCGACCCTTCACCGCTGCTTTCATCACGGCCTGGGTCGCGCGCCAAATTTCTTCCGCGTCGTGCTCCACCCAGCCCGGCTTCGGGAAATGCTGAGAAAATTCCCGGTAGGAGGAGCCGACGACGCGCGTCTTCTCGTCGTAGACGACGGCGCGCGTACCGGTGGTGCCCTGGTCGATCGCGAGGACGAGGCCTTCCATGCCCCCATCCTAGCAACGCGGGGGTGGAAGGTCCAGATGGGGACTTAGCGGCGGAGGTTCCGACGCGCGCTTTCACAGCGTGCTCGGCAAAAACGAGAAGCCCTTCCAATTCCTCTCGCTCAACGGCGGCCTGACCTTCTCTTTCGGCGGATTTCGGCTTAGGCCCAATAGCGGTCGCCGCCTGGGAAGAAGGACCCTCCGCGTTCGGGGGCGCGGGTCGTAGAATGCCTCATGGGCCGACGCCTTGCCGCGACGCTGTTGGCGTTTTCGATGGTCTGCGCCGAAGCGCAGGCGGGCCCGGTCGCCGCGCGCGTGCTCTCCGCTCCGGTCGGCGCGGCCCAGAGGGTCGCACCGCTCTCCGCGACTTTCGCCCTTCCCTCGTCCCTTTCCCTTGGTTCCTTGGCGGCGCCCGCTCTCGCCCTGACGAACCTGCCCGAGCTCTCGATTGCGCCCGCGCTCGCAGCCTCCGCCCCTGGAACGGCCGTTTCCCTCGCGCGACCCGCCGCGTTCGTCTCCGGGACTACGCCTTTAAGCGCACAACCCGCGGGCCGCGCTGCCGCGCCTCGGGCCGCCGTCGCCAAACGCGTGGCCGCGCTGACGCAAGCGATCGCCGGCGACTCAAAAACGCTCGCCGAGGCGCCGCTCGCCTCCGCCCGCTCGGACTCGAAGACCAGTTTTGATCGGCTGCTCGGCCTGAACGCCGGGACTTCCGACGCCTCGGACTCCGTCGCCGCATCGGCGCGGGGACGCCGCAGGAATCCGCTCGGACGCGAAATCGCCGCCGGAAACCGGGCGGACGCGCCCCCCGCTCCGAAAATCGCTTCCGCGCTGAAGACCTATCTGGCCGGAACCGCCTTATTTAAGCTCGGCATGGAAGCGGTCGGACTCGGCGTTCCGCTGATCGCGCTGACCGTGTTCGGGCAGGCTAAATGGGCCGCGATGATGGCCGTCGGCTACGGCCTCTCCCAGGTCGTGTTCAGTTCCCTCGCCGGCGGCCTGCTCGACCGGAAATCACCGACGAAGGTGCTCGCCGGGGCGATGGCGCTGCAGGCGCTCACGGTCACCGCGATGATCGGCCTGTTCGCCGCAGATTTGTACTTTCCGGGAATCGCCGGCATTCAGCTCGCGCAGCCGGCGCTGATTCTGGCGCTGCACGCGCTCAACGGCGGATTCACCGGCGTTTCCGACACGGCACGCCAGGTCATCCCGCCGGAATTGGTCGGCAACAATCACAAGCAGATCAAGCTGTTCAACGCAAAGACGCACGTGGCGTACGAGATCTCCGGCGTCATCGGCGCGCTCGCCGTCGGCGTGATCCTCTCAATCGCCAGCCCGATCGCCGCGCTGTTGATCCACCCCCCGGCATATTTGCTCGCGGCCTGGGTGTTCTCCCGCATCCAAATGCCGGCTAAAGCCGCCGCCCCGGAATCCTCCTTCGCGGCCGCCGCCTCCGCTGTGGGAGTCGGCGAACAAAGCCGCACTTCCCCTCTCGCGGAAAACGCCGCGCGGGGATTCGCGCTCTCGCAGATCTGGACCGATTTCAAGAAAGGCGCCCACGCGATTTGGCGCGTCAAGGAATTTCGCTGGGCGGCCTACGCGATGGTCGTCCCGCTGGTCCTTCACCGCCTGCTCGAAGGGCTTCTCATTCCGGTCGCCGCGAACTCGTTGCTCGGGAACCCGGCCGCCGCGGCCTGGATGATCGGCGCGTCGAATTTCGGCGAGATGCTCGGCGCCATTCTTTTGATTCGCGCCGTGAAAAAGGCGGGCGATTCGGGGCGCTTCCGTTCCCCGTTCTGGATCAAGTGGATGGCCTTGGGACTGCTCGGTCTCTGGACGCTTACTTTCGCGCCGACGCTGTGGGCGCTCGTTCCCCTGGTCGCGTTCGGCAGCCTCACCTGGGCCGCCAGCGACCTGAGCCTGAAAACGCGTCTGCAGGACGGGCTTCCAAGCCGCCTGCGGGGACGCGCCTTCGCGTTCGTCGGCGCCGCCGCCTTCGCGATCGTCCTCGCCGCCTCGCTCGGATTAGGGACGCTGTTCGACGCGGTCGCCGCGGCGCCGGTGTTCTTCGGAGTCAACGCCGTGATCGCGGTTCTCGTCGCGACGCTGTTCTACGCGGCAAAGCGGCTCCAAGCCGGCGATCCCGCCGACCCGAAAAAAGACCCCGCCTGATCAAAGGCTCAGACGATGCCGGAGGAAGATTTCACGTCGGACTCGCATCCATTCGGACAGAACCAGAGGACGAGACAAACCGCGGCGAAACCGAGCACGACGCAAACCGCCCCGTAGCATTCCGGGAGCCCGAGCGGAGCGCTCGCGTCCATGTGAATCATTCCGGCCATGATGCTGCTGCCGTTAAAGTTGCCCACGGGATCAGGGTACCCCCGCGATGTTACAGGACTATTGACTGACGGGGCGGAGCCCCGTCGTGCCGGGCTTCATGGGGGTTATCGGGACGCCCGGTCCTGACGGGGCGGAGCCCCGTCGTGCCGGGCTTCATGGGGGTTATCGGGACGCCCGGCCGGATAGAATCGCCTCGGCGGCGCGCAGACCGTCCACCGCGGCGCTGACGATGCCGCCTGCGTAGCCCGCGCCCTCTCCGACGGGATAAAGGCCCGGGACGCCGACCGCCTGGTAGTCGCCGCCGCGCGTCATCCGGATGGGAGAACTGGTCCGGCTTTCAACGGCGATCAGGTTTCCCTCCGCACTGTCGTAGCCCTTCAACTTGCGCGCGAAACCCCGGATGCCCTCGGCAAGCGGATCGAGCACCCAAGGCGGCATCACCGCGCGAAGGTCGGCGGCCTCGAGTCCGGGACGGTAGTTGCTCGACGCGAGAACCCCCGAGGTCCTGCCCGCCAGGAAATCGTCGATACGGACGGCCGGCGCGTGATACGCCCGCGTCACGGCTCGAAACGCCGCAGCCTCCAACTCCCGCTGAAACGCGATCCCGACAAGCGGACCTTCCGGAAGTCCCGCCGCGATCAGGTCCTCCGGCGTGATTTGAACGACGACGCCGGAGTTGGCGAACGGAGTCGATCGGCCCGAGTTGCTCATCCCGTTGACGGCGAGCCGTTCGGGTTCCGTGGGGGAAGGCACGACGAAGCCGCCGGGGCACATGCAGAAACTGTAGACTCCGCGCTGCTTCAAGCGCGGGTCCGGGATTTGATGGGTGAGCGAATAGGCCGCCGCGCCGAGTTGCGGGATTCGCCTCGCCCCGTATTGCGCCAGGTTCACCAACTCCTGCGGATGTTCGGCGCGCACGCCGACCGCAAACGGCTTCGGCTCGATGAGCACGCCGGAGGCAAGCGCCGATTCGATCGTGTCGCGGGCGGAATGCCCGATCGCGAGGACGACCGCCTCCGCCGCGATTTCCTCGCCGCTCGCCAAACGCACCGCGCGGACGGCGCCTCCCGCTTTGACGAGAGAAGCGACGCGCGCCTGAAAGCGGACCTCGCCTCCCGCGGCCAGAATCCGTTCCCGCAGGCGCTTGACGATCGCGACGAGCCGGTCGGTCCCCAGATGCGGATGCGCGTCGACGAGGATCTCCGGATCCGCCCCGGCGGCCACGAACGCCTTGTACACCCACCGCACGAACGGATGCTTCACCCGGGTGTATAGCTTTCCATCGGTGTACGCGCCGGCCCCGCCTTCTCCGAAACAGACGTTGCTCTCGGGATCGAGGACTCCCGACGCCCGCAGCGCCCCGATGTCCTTCATGCGCTCATCGACGGGCTTTCCCCGTTCGAGCAGAATCACGCGCCGGCCCGCTTCCGAGAGCGCGAGCGCCGCGAACAGTCCCGCGGGTCCGGCCCCGACAATCACGATCGGACCCGGGCTCGAGGCCTTCGGCCAGTTCGGCTCGGGGACATCCAGAGACGAACGGGGAATCTCCTCGGCCCCCGGAGGGACGGGACCCTCCCATTCGAACTCCACTTGAAGCACCCAGAAAAGCTTCGGCTTCTTACGGGCGTCCACGGAGCGCTTCACGACGCGCAGCGCGCGCAGACGATTCGGAACCGTTTTGAGGGCCTTCGCCGCGAACGCGGGAATCCCGCTCTCGTCCGCGCCGACCGGGACCTTAAGATTGGAGAGGCGGCACAACGCCATTCGGAAAGAGTATCATGGGGCGATGGCGAAACGCGACTGCGTCGTGATCGTCGGCGGAGGCGCCGCGGGAATCATGGCGGCCCTCTCCGCGCGCAGACACCATCCCGGCCACAAACTCATCCTCGTCGAGCACGAGGAGAGTCTCGGCCGGAAACTACTTGTCTGCGGCGCCGGCCGCTGCAACGTCACCAACGTCAACGTCGTTCCCGAACGGTTCAGCGGCGCCACGACCGATTTCATCGCGGCCGTCCTCGACCAATTCGATCATCGCTCCGTGCGGAACTTCTTCGAGGATCTCGGGGTCCCGCTGTACGAGGAGAAGAAGAACACGAAAGGGAAGCTCTTTCCCGTGACCAACCAGGCGCAGACCGTGCTCGGGCTCTTGATCGATGAACTCGAACGAGCCGGGGTCGAAATCCGGACCGGCGTGCATTTGGAAAGCGCCAAAGCGGGAGACGAGGGGTTCACGCTGAAAACGAATAAGGGACCGATGTGGTCCGCGCAGCTGATTCTCGCGACCGGGGGAAGGACCTACCCCAAACTCGGCGGCGACGGTTCGGGATACGCGCTGGCGCAGGGCTTCGGTCATTCGATCGTCGAACCGGTTGCCACCGCGCTGCCGCTGGTCGCGCGAAACCCCGTGTCGAAACAGGTGCACGGGGTCCGGGCCGAGATGGAAGTCGCCGCGATCGTGGGAGGCAAGGAGATCTGCCGCGACAGCGACCAAATGATGTTCACGAAATACGGCTTCACCGGACCCGCGATTCTCAACGTCAGCCGCCCGATCGCGCTGCGTCTGAACCGGGAAAGGAAAAACGACTGCGAACTCGAATTGAAATTCCTCCCCCGCAAATCCCGCGACGAGATCGCGGCCGCTCTCGCGTCGCGCTGGGAGAAGCGGCCGGGCCAGCGCCTGTCGCTCAGCCTCTCGGGACTGATGCAGAACAAGCTCCCGGCGGCGATCCTCTCGCATCTGGAAATCACCGACGGGCCCGTGGAGACGACCCCCGCCGCGGATCGGACTCGCCTGATCGACTTCCTCTCCGGATGGCGCGTCCCCGTTTCGGAAACGCGCGGGTGGGACGAGGGAGAGTTCACCGCCGGGGGAGTCGATTGCTCCGAGGTGGACGCTCTAACCTTGCGTTCCGCCAAACGGTCCGGCCTGTACTTCGCCGGGGAAATCCTCGACGTCGACGGAGAAGTCGGAGGCTTCAATTTGACCTGGGCCTGGGCGAGCGGCTTCGTCGCGGGGAAACTATCGGCTTAGCGTCCGCTTGTAGACTTCTATCGTTTCGCTGGCGGTGCGCTCCCAAGTGAACCCCGCCGCGCGCGCCAGGCCCGCGGCGGACAAGCGGGAGGCCGCAGAAGGCTCAAGGGCTTTTCGAATCGCGGCCGCAAGATCCTCCGGGGAATCAGGATCGAAATAGAGAGCGGCGTCGCCTGCAACCTCCGGAAGCGACGCGGCCCGAGCCGCCACCACCGGCGTTCCGCAGGCCATCGCCTCTAAAATCGGGAGCCCGAATCCTTCCCACTTCGACGGATACACAAACAGGAGGGCGCGTGCGTAAAGACGCGCAAGATCCCGGTCGGAGAGATCTTCCAAAAAAAGGACTCGCTTCACGATACCCAATTCCAAGCATAGTGTGCGGAGGGACCTGTAGTACTCGCTCCGATATCCGCACAACACGAGCTGTAAAGCCCCTTTGATCCGCGCGTACGCCCTCACGAGAACCTCGAGATTTTTTCGTTTCCGGATCGCGGAAGTGAACAGGATATAACGGTCCTCGACGCCGTCGGGAAGCGCGCCGGCGGCCGCTTCCGGACGGAAGCTTTTCTCCACTCCGTGATAGACCACGGAAATCGAGTCCCGGGGGATCGACCATTGTTCCACCAAATCCGCCTTAGTATGCTCGCTGATCGCGATCACGCGATTGGCGCGGGGAATGGAATACCGGGCCTGCGCGTTCCAACGATGTTCCCAGCCGCCGGAAGTATCGGCGATGCCTCCGACGTGGTGAAGCGTCACGACGCCCGGGACTCCTCCCAAGCGGGGGAGTTGATTGCCGACGCCGTGCCAGATGTCGAGCTTCAATCGATGCGCCAGAGCGGGCACCGGGGAAAGGCCCAGGTAGCGGTCTGCATAGACCATTAATCCCTGAGGCCAGCGAGGCGATACGATCTCTGCGTTTGGTCCCGACGGAAGCTCAAGCGCCGTCAATTCCCGCGGATGGTTTCGCCAGTAGGCGGCGATGAAAAAGTAGTGATTCTCGGTGTCCACGCGCAAGAGAGCGTCTAGCAGACGCTCCGTGTATCGCTGAAGCCCGCCGCCCGCGCCGATCACCGCGCTGATGTCGACCCCGATTCGCATAGACCGGACCATTATACGAATCACGGAAGACCAAGGCCGGAAACAAAAACCTTATGGACTCCCATTCAAAGCCCTCCTATACTATTGTGTCCATGCAAACACTGGTGTGCCTCATCATCCCTCCATCAGGGTTTCTTCTCGATGAGAGAGTCTTCATGTCCCTCGGCATTTTGCGCGTCGCCGCGATGCTCGAACAACGAGGCGTCGCGGTCGAGCTTTTGGATCTCTCGGGCGTCGAAAATTTCGAAGAAGTCGCGGCGATGCACGCGAGAACTTCCGAGGCCTCAATCTACGGCCTGACCGCGACCACGCCCCAGCTCCCCGCCGCCGCGAAAGTGCTTCAGGTACTTCGCAGGGAAGCCCCCGAGGCCCGCATGATCCTCGGCGGTCCGCACATCACGTTGGTAAACGCCGCCGCCAAACGCGAACGCCGGCTCGAAACCATCGGCCGCGCGATGACCGCCTTCCAACGCCTGGAGTCGATGTTCGACGTTCTGGTCGCCGGCGACGGGGAGGACGCGATTTTCGACGCGATCCGCCCGGACGCGCCGAAACTGGTGGACGCCGACGATCCGAAGTCCGCGCTCTTTTTAACCAACCAGCGCCTCGACGCGCTTCCCTTCCCCGCGCGCCACCTGGTGGACGTCGACAGCTACCGGTATTCGGTCGAAGGCATCCGGGCGCTCTCGATGATCGCTCAACTCGGCTGCCCGTTCGAATGCGGCTTCTGCGGAGGACGGGAGTCGCCGATGCTCCGCCGCGTACGCATGCGGACCACCGAGAACATCGTCAAGGAACTCGAGCAGCTTCACACGCGCTACGGAGTCCGGGCCTTCATGCTCTATGACGACGAACTCAACGTCAACCCGAAGTTGGTCGAATTGATGCGCGCGATCAAGGCGCTGCAGGACCGGCTCGGCGTCGAGTTCCGCCTGCGCGGCTTCGTGAAATCGCAGCTCTTCAACGAGGAGCAGGCCGCGGCGATGCACGCGGCGGGATTCCGCTGGCTGCTCACAGGATTCGAATCGGGCTCCCCGCGAATCCTCGAGAACATCAACAAGAAGGCGACCCTCGAAGAAAACACGCGATGCTTCGACATCGCGCACAAACACGGACTGAAGGTGAAAGCGCTGATGTCGATCGGCCATCCGGGCGAGGACGAAACGACGGTGCGGGAAACGAAGGAATGGCTGCTGCAGGTGAAGCCCGACGATTTCGATTTGACGATCATCACGACCTACCCGGGAACGCCGTACTACGACCGCTCGGTTCCCGCCGAGGGACGTCCGGGCTGGTGGGTCTACACCTTCCCCAAGAACGGAGACCGGTTATTTTCGAAGGAAGTCGATTACACCGAGGTCGCCGAATACTACAAGGGAGACCCCAACGGCGGGTACAAGGCCTTCGTCGAGACCGACGCGCTGACGGCGGATCGGTTGGTGGCGCTCCGCGACGAGACCGAAGCGGAAGTCCGGAAGACCCTCGCCATCCCCTACAATCCGGCGAACCCCGCGAAGCGCTTCGAGGCTTCGATGGGACAATTCGGACTGCCGTCTTCGATTCTGCGCCGCAGCGACGCGCAGCCCGCGAAGCGCGGCTAGCGGAATTTCACACCAAGGACTTCAACAGCAGGAAGTAGCGCCGGCCGTCTCGCGCCGCGGCCAGCCCTATTTTCAGCGGGCGGCGGGTTCCGAGTCGATCAGCGGCTGAACGTATTCGTAGGCGCGCCGATAATCCTCGGGCGCGAAGGCGGGGTGATGCTGGAAGCGAAGCCATTGGCGGCGGGCGGCCTTCATCCACGCGAGCACGGGCCTCGGAACGCGGGTCCATTTCCAAGTTGGGCTCGTGCGGGCGCGGTCCCCTAGGTGCTCGATCAAAAATTCGCGCGTCTTTTGAGGATCCAGCGACTTGAGCAGGTAATCCGCGACCTCTTCGACGAGCTTGCGCGTCTCTGCCTCGAGCACTTCGGGGCTCGGGTTGCCGGCCTTCAGCGCTTCGACGGCCTCCGGAAATTCCTCGATCCACAAATGAGTCACCTGCTGATCGTGGATTCGCCGCACCGCGAGCGGCTCCTTCAGCACGCCCACCTCGACGCCGCCGGCGAACATGCGGGCGTAGAGTTCGTTGTCGAGGATGACCATGTCGCTGCGGTACAGTCCGTACGCGTCTTTGTCGAACAGCTTTCGGCGGATCGCGACGTTGGTCGTGATGTAGGGCAAAAATTCCGTCCCGACCGCGAAGTGGCCCGGAATCTTCCCCTCGGGCACGTCGGCGGTCGGGTCGAACACGGTGGGCAGGATCCGGCCGTAGCGGTGGTGATACCCGTTGGAAAACCAGAATCCGACCTCGGGCTTGGCGTCCATGCGCTTCTTGAACTCGGCGAGCCGCCGCGGCAGCCAGAAATCATCGGTATCGAGATAGGTGATCCACTCCCCTTTCGCCATCTCGATCGCCCGGTTGCGGCACCACATGTTCCCCATGTGATCGAAGCGGACGTACTTGAATTTTCCTTCAGGCAGGTTCAGCCCTTGGACGACCTCCTCGGTGCCGTCCGTCGATCCGTCATCGATGATCAGACACTCGAAATCCTGAAGGGTTTGGTCGAGCAAAGTCCGCATCGCGCTGGGCAGCATCCGCGCGCGCTGATAGGTCGGCATGATGACGGTGAAAAGCGGGATTTCCATCGGGCCCATTATGACATTTCAGGAATGGTATCATCGAGCTATGCGCGTGGCGCTCGAAGAACCCATGCACGGATCCGGACGCGGGGGCGTCAGTACCTATGTCCGCAATTTGATCCGCGAGTTGCCCCGCCTGGCGCCCGACTGGGAATTCTTCGTCTTCGCCTATTTTTTCAGGGATTACGCGGAAAAGCTCGCCCGTCTGCCCGACCCCGAAGGATACCGGTTCTCCCGCCTGGTCCCGCGCTGGCCCGAATCGGTCGTCGACCGCCTGGAATGGAATTGGGGAGTCCCGCTCATCCGCTCCTGCATGCGCCGGCACCGCATCGATCTGCTCCACGCGCACCGGATTCCGCGAAAGCCCCCGAAACCCTGCGTCGCGACGATTCACGACCTCTTCCCCGTCGTTCACCCGGAGTGGACCTCGGATTTTTTGATCGACCAGTACGAGCGCATTCTCCGGCCGGGGATGGCCCGGGTTGACCGCGTGATCGCGGTCTCCGAACACACGAAAAAGGACCTCATCGAACGCTGGCGGGTCCCGGAGGAAAAGATCGTGGTCACGCACGAGGGAGTCGACCGTGATCTCTTCCGCCCGCTGCCCGAAGCCGAGAAAACCGCTCTGCGAAAGCGGCTCGGGCTGCCAGAGCGCTTCGTGCTGATGGTCGGTCCCTTCGACCCGTGGTGCCACCCGGGGAACGTCCCGCGCGCGCTGGCGAGGCTTCCGCTCGCGCTTAAGGACGTCGGGGTCGTCTTCGCGGGAAAGGGCGGCGCCACCCGTCCCGAAGTGGAACGTCTCACGGCGGAGGAAGGACTCTCCGCGCGGGCCGTCTGGACCGGCTTCGTCCCCCAAACGGAACTCGTCGGCTTGTACAACCTCGCCGAGGCGCTCGTCTACCCTTCCTTCTACGAGGGCTTCGGGCTTCCGGTGCTCGAGGCGATGGCCTGCGGCACGCCCGTCGTCACCGCGAACACGAGTTCGCTGCCGGAAGTGGCCGGCGGCGCGGCGCTGCTCGTGGACCCGACACGCGTGGACGCGATCGCCGACGCGCTTCGCCGCGTGCTCGACGACCCCTCCGAGCGCGCGCTTCGGGTCGAGCGCGGATTCGCGCGCGCAAAGGAACTCTCGTGGGCGGAAACCGCCCGCAAAACTTTGGCCGTGTATCAAAGCCTCGGATGAGGCGTCCTTCCCGCGCATGAGCCCCAACACCCCTTACTTTTTCGCGCTCGGGGCCAATCTTTGCTTTGCCTCGGGTTCCTTGGTCTTCGCCCGCTTCTCGCGGCAAACCGGCCCCGTCTGGATGAACGCGTTCAAAGCCTGCGTCGCGCTGGCGGCTTTCGGCTTGACGGTTCCTCTCGTCGGGGGCTGGTCCGACTCCGGGTGGAGAGGCATCGGCGCCCTCCTTTTCTCCGGCGCGCTCGGCCTCGGGATCGGGGATATCTTTTTGCTGAGTTCGTTCGCGCGGGTCGGCGCGGGCCGGACCTTGATGGTTTTCTCGTTTCAGCCCTTGATCCTCGGCCTGCTCGCCTACCTCCTGCTCGGACAGCCCGTGCACGCGCGGCACTTCGTCGCGATCGGATTTTTCATGCTCTGCATCGGAACCTTGGCGCTCGAAGAGTACGGAGGCGCGCAAAAGAACCGGGTTCCACTCGCGCTGGGCTTCGCCTTGATCGGGATGCTGCTCGACGCGACCGGCCTTCTGATCACCCGCTCGGTCTTCGACGCCTTTCCCGCCATGACGCCGCTGGAAGGGAATCTCCACCGCCTGACCGGCGCGGTGCTGTTCTTCGGCGTCTACGCGATGTTTCGTCCCGTGCGCCTGCTTGCGACGTTGAAGGAACTGAGCTTCAGGGACCGGGTAACGGCGACGATCGCCGCGCTGGTCGGCACCTACCTGTCCCTGATGCTTTACCTCGCGGCCATCCAGAAGGGACACCTCGCTTCTCTCGTCGGAATCACGATCACCTCGACGACCTGGGCCTCCGCGATCGAATGCCTGATCGATCGGACGCTTCCTTCACGCTTTTTAGTCGTTGCGTTTTGTTTTTTTCTTGTCGGCATTTTCGTCTTGCTCGGATAAGACTCGTCTACAGGAAGGCGGGGAACGAGTCTGCATCCGTGAGTTTTAATATAGAGCCTCTATCTGAACCTACGCCTGGGGCGGCTTCACTTCTTAAGGACTTTTTTCCCAGCGCTCGTCGTACGGTAACGCTGCCTCGGGCTATTGGGCTTCTCCGGAAAAGTCATCTCAATCCACTTGGCCGCCAACAATGGCTCCAATATGGACTTCAGGAAGTGGACTCGATCCTTAAGGGCTAGGCGTTTCTGAAGATCCCCTCGAGATTTCGGCTCCAGGGCGGCCTTTAACAGCCGCTTGACCTGTGGGGTAGCATGAGGGGCAGCTTGTGGGGTAGCTTGTGGGGTAGCTTGTGGGGTAGCTTGTGGGGTCCGCTGGGCGGATGGAATTTCCGCCTTGGGCCGAAGTGTCAGCCAAAGACCGCCTCCCTTTTCCTCGAATTGAGGTTCGGGGAGGTCGGCCTTCCCACAGTCTCGGATAATGGCCAGCGTGCCCCCGCCCCATTTCTCGATCCAACCCGCGTAGTAGAGCATCTCCGCGATTTTCCGGTTCCGCGGCTTAGAGGAATGCTCGCGCGTGAGTTCCGCCGGGGTCAAAGGAGGGATCAGGCCGCCTGGATTCATGATG
Source organism: Elusimicrobia bacterium CG_4_9_14_3_um_filter_62_55 (assembly GCA_002790095.1). Lineage (GTDB taxonomy): Bacteria > Elusimicrobiota > Elusimicrobia > UBA1565 > UBA1565 > UBA1565. Next base: position 16,262 of record PFUL01000013.1, read on the forward strand.
ACCAAGCGATTGTCATGCCAGCGAATTTGAGTCTGACTCACATCGAGATAATCGCGATGACACACGGCGTTGGTCACAGCTTCCCGTAGAGCGTCCAGGGGGTACTCCCAGATCACGTCGCGCGCCGGCGCCCCGTGGAACTCGAAACGGGTCTGGAGGCGTTCGCGGAAATAGGCCATGGCCGCGTCCACCTGATCGAAGATCGTCCCACCGACCTCGCGGTCGTCAACGATGAGGGTCTCGGAGCGGAACCGTCCAATCTTGAGCATCGCGGATGGAAACCAGCGTTGAGGCTCCTTGGCGAACAAAAGCAAGGCCGCCCGGAGCGGTCGGCCGCTCTTTATCAGGCCCAGTTTCTCAAGTGTCCGAGGCGTCGCCTTTTGATCTGAGATGGTCCGTCGCCCCTTCTCGTTGCATGCTTTGCGAAACCAATCCAGGCGCAACGGGTCAAAATCGTCAAACCCGGCGCGGGATTCGGGCAATTCGTCCCATGTCGAGCCGACCTTGTCGAGGACTGCTCGGGTCAGGTCGCTGTCGGACATCTGGCGGTTACTCCGGTCGACGCGCTTAAAATACCGCCCTCGGCAGGGGACGGGCTTCGCGGCGCTTTCCGGCACCTCGATGACAACGACGGACGCATCCTTAATTTTAACTGCGGCAATCTGGGGATTGATGGAAGACTTCTGGGCAATCCGATTCGCCCAGTCCCGAAGTGCCTCAAGGCCTAGTTGAACGCCTTTGACCCTGCCGGCGTCAGACACGCCGATCAGCACGATCCCGCCCTTGGTGTTAGAGAACGCCGCGACGCTCTCGATGGCTTCTTCGTTGAACGATTCCTTGAACTCCAAGGTCTCGGATTCGCCTTGCCGGATGAGTTTGAGCAGTTTCGCCGCGGTCATCGCGTCCGCGAGGCCGTTGCCGGGTGCCGGGACGTGGTGGAACGTCCCGGGTTTGTCCATTCGAGGATTCCATCCCATACTCCATGTACGACGATGACCCTAAATCAGTTCCATTGCTTGTCACGTCCCAGGTAACCGGACCCCCTATTCGGACCCTACCTCATTTTACCTCTTCCGCGGTTTCGTTTTTGGCGTCATTTTCACATCCTCCGCACTCAACGACGGCAGCGTAATCCGGTCCTTGAGCCTGTAGCTCTTCCCTTCAAAGACCACGATCTCTGCCTGCTCGAAGATCCGGTCGATCGCCGCGTTGGCCAGCACCGGATCGGCGAAGACCTCGCTCCATTCGCGTATGTCGCGATTGGAAGTCAGGATCATCGCGGAACTCAGCTTGCGACGATCGAGCAGGTCGAAGACCTCCTCGGCGATCTCGCGAGCCATCGACACGACGCCCCAATCGTCGATGATCCATAGCTGCGCCGCCAGAATCTTGCGAAACAACGCGTCGAGGGTTCCGCGCACGCGCGCCACGCGGATCTCCTCGGCCAGCCGCTTGACGCTCGCGCAGTAGACCCGCAACCCCTCCTTGGCCGCCTTCAGCCCCATCGCCAGCGCCATGTGCGTTTTGCCGGTGCCGGCGTGCCCCAGGAAGAGCGCGATGCGCCGCTGCCTCACGAACTCGAGCTCCGCCAGACCCTCCAGCTTTTCCCTGTCGATCTTGCGATTGAACCCCCAGTCGAATCCTTCGAGCGTCTTTATTTCCGGGAACTCGGCCTTCTTGATGCGCCGCTGGATGGCCCGCTCCTTGCGGGCGTCGAGCTCGTGCTCCAAAAGCTCCGACATCCATCCCAGCGACGCCGCCGAGCGATGGCGCACGAGAATCTCATCAAGCTCTTGCGCCGCCGCCGACAAATGCAGCGACTTCAGTTGCGTCTTCACCGTCTCCATGTTCATGCAGTTCCTCCTTCTTGTTTTTCCCGCCATATCGGCAGCAGGGCCTGATAGTCATCCATCGATCGAGTGTATTTGTACGCCGTCTCCCGCAGCGGCGTGGCCGTCGGTTCCGTCGCCTCCGATTGGACCAACGCGTCGGCTATATCCAGCATCTTCATCACCATGCGGTAGCTCGTGCTGCCAAGGGCCAACGCCCGCGCGCAGGCGCCGTCGATTTTCACGCGGTCATAGCGTTTGTCAAGGCTCAAGACGCCCCACACTTTCCGCGTGTCCACAAACCCCTGCCCCTGCTTGAGCACCTCCTCAACCCAGGCCTTTACATTGGGACCGAGCTCTTCGGCTCGTCGGCAATAGAACGCCCCGTCCTGTATCGTCTTTTCCCAAGGCTTGAGCTGGTGCGGCTTGACCGCCTTCATTTGCAGCGGACCGCTCAGACGACCGTGCACTTCCAGAAGCCGTCCTTCGTGATAAAGTGCCACCTGCTTTGAATCGGCGATGACGGTCACGACCTTCCCGATAAAACCTTCGCCCGCCGCGTAGTACCTGCTGTCAAAGCGCACATAGCCGTCTTTGCGAACCAGACCCTCGTGATAGCGCTCCACTTCGTAGGCTAAGCTCGGCAGGTCCTTGAGCGCTGCGCGCTCCTCGGCCGCGAACACTTCCCGCGGCCGCCGCCGCGTCGTGCCATGCAACTGCTCGTTGGCCAGTCCCAGTTTTCGCCGCAGATGCGACTCCTCCACGTCGAGGTTCTCCCATAACCCGTCGCGCGATTGGCGCAGTCGACGCACGTAGGGTATTTGTCGCTCAAC
>PFUL01000181.1 GCA_002790095.1 Elusimicrobia bacterium CG_4_9_14_3_um_filter_62_55
CCTGCGGCGACGGAAATAATGCCAACGCCGACGCGTTGGGAACCTGCGCGGTCAGTCAGGCTTCCTTTACGGTGACCGGTCTGGATTCTCAAACGATCGACATCGAATTCCTCTACCGGACCACCGGCCGCACCGCGAAGCGCCGGATTTCCGTGGTCAACGGCGGGATGACGACCGCGACCGTGGATCTGCGCGACGCCACGTTCTCGATCTCCGGCCTGATCGTCAACCAGATCACCGACACCGGCTTCAACACCAACCCGAAACTGGTGGACAACAGCGCGCTGGTGCCGCTGAAGACCCGCACCGGAGGGGCGGTCACCCTTCCGCCGCTGACGGACGTTCCTGTTTCGACCGCTTCGCTCGCCCGCGTGATCGCGGTGCGCCAGGACTTTAACACGTTCTCCGTCGGAGTCTCGACCTCCTTCGACCCGGCCAACGACCGCGTCGGCTTCATCCAGACCGGCGGGACCTTCACGATCCGAAACGTGCCCGCCGGAGTCTACCTGCTGCGGACCGAAAACCTCCGTCTGTGCGCCACCTGCGCGGTCGCGGTCCCGGAAAGCCGTTCGATCGTGACGGTGACCAACGCGGACCTGGTCGGGTCCAGCATAGCCCTGACCTCCGGCTTCAGTGTGAGCGGCTCGATCTCGTTGGAGAACAGCATCTCCGACGCGCGCACCCTCGCCCTCGCGCTGCGCAACTCGCGCCAAGAGGTGGTGCGTTCGACGCGGATTTTGCTGGGCAACCCCGGCACCGGCCAGAACTCGAACTCCGTCGCGTACGGCTTCGCGAATTTGCCCGCCGGTCAGTTCTATACCTTGAGCGTCGTCGACAGCTCGGCGGCGCCGAAGTACATCGGCGCGCCGATCCGATTCCCGGACGCCGCGTCCTCGCCCAACGGCCTCTCGGGCAATCTGATTTCGCAGAACCTTACCTTGAAGGTCGGCGCCTTCGTGACCGGAAAACTCAAGGACGCGAACACCGGTTCGCTGATCCGCGAGGCGAACGCGAAGCTCCTGGCGCCGAATTTCCAGATTACCGCGACCGCCAACCCGTGGGTGGAGGGCGGCTTCGCGATCGCGCCGTCGAGCGTGCAGGCGAGACCGATCCTCGCCGACGGGACATGGAAGGTCGGGCCGTTGTTCCCCGGCATCCCCTACGACATCCGCCTCGGCCAGACGAAGTGGGACCTCGCGTTCCTGGCCAACGGCTCGCAGAACTACGCCCCGGTGACCCTTGCGGGTCAGATCATGCAGTCGTCGGAGATCAAGGACGCCGGAACCATCGGCTTGGCGCAGGGGCAGTCGATCAAGGGCACGATCGTCAACGCGGCGTCGACTCACACCGCCTTGGGCAACATCAAGGTGGTCTCGCGCCCCTCCTTCGGGACCTCGGACGTGCGGGTCGAGACCTACTCCAACGGCGCCGGCGCGTTTACGATTTGGGTTTCGACCGAGGTCTCGGCGCAGTACGACATCCAGTTCGCGCCGCGCGACGGCAATCTGGCCTCCGACGGCTTCCGCTACTCGACGCTGGACCTGCGCACCGTCGAGGTCACGACCGCGCCGTTGGCGATCCGCTTGAATCAGCTGTTGGGTTCGGTCACGGCCCAGATCACGACTGCCGACGGCGGGGCCTTAGGCTATCCGTTCGGCGACCAAAAGGGCTTCCCGGCCGCCGCGGTGTTTATGCAGAAGGCCGGGGTCGTGGCGCTCACCAACCCGTTCGGCGACGTCGAGGAATTGACCGACGGGGCGGGCGGCTTCACCGTGCCGGGTCTCTCCACAGGGACGTACGTGCTCCAGGCGGTCAGCCTCGGCTACAATGTCGCGAAGGCGACGGTGGTCGTGACCCCGAACTCGTTCTGCATCTCGACGACCTCGAACATCGGGGCCTGCACGACGAACGTGACGCTGCAGCGGGGCGCGCAGGCGACCGGCCGCATTCTCCTGCCCGACGGCTCGGCCCCCAGCAACCGCGAGGTCGGCGGCGTGGCGGCGGCGACGCGGGACTTCAAGGAATTCCTCCCCGGCACCGTCGAGTACGATCCGACCGCGCAGACGGTGAAGAGCTATACGATATCGGGATTCAAGACCGGCTTGGTCTACGACCTGGTCATTTTGCCGCAGCAAGGCGACGATATCTACACGCCGAACGAGGGCCAAGGCATCTCCTTCTCATCCGCGGAATCGACGACGACGAAGACGATCAATCTGACCTACTCGCGGCCGAAGCCGGACTGCGTCGCCGATCATAAGGCGCTGGGCAACAATCAATTCCTGGTGAAGTTCGAGTGCTCGCAGCCGATGCGCAACAAGATCACCGCCGACAGCGATCTCTCCCGGATCATTACGATCGCGACCGCGACCGCGAGCGGCGCCGCCCTGATCGCCCCGAACGGGACCGGCGCGATGCTGGGTTCCGATTACCGGCTGGCGAGTACGCGAAGCAGGTTCCAAGGGATTTACCGGGCGGCCGCCGGCGAGTCGCAGTACTCGATCAAGCTGCTGGCGACGATGGCCACGATCGACAACGCCACCGGCGACAACTTCATCCTGGAAAAGACCTTCGACTTCTTCACCGGCTTGGAGTCGGCGAAGAAGGACAAGTGTCCGAACATGAAGACCTGCGAGTTGAAGCTGGAACCGACGCAGGAGGACACGAATCTCGGCCGCAACGAGAAATTCTCGGTGAATATCCCGCCCGGGTCGTTCACGAAATGCGCCGCGGGCGATGTCGGCTGCACCGTCGATCCGGGCCAAGCGGGTACCAACGATACCCAGCTCAATCCGCAGGTCGAGGTCCGCCGCGCACGCTCTAGGGAACAGGCGTCGGCCCAGTACCTCCGCGCCTACGGCTACACGCCGCAGCACTTGGCGACGCGCAACGACCGCGAGTCGATCCCGGGCGAACTCGGCATGGCGATTGCGAATTACAAAACGCTCGCCTCGACGAATGTTAACGCCGCGAGCGCGTTCTACGACATTTTCCTGCCGTTGGGCATCCGCACGCAGTTGACCAAGGAGGTCGATTTGACCTTCTCGTATCAACTGCCGTCGTCGACGACGCCGGTGAACGACCTCAACGTCTGGCATTTCAACACGACCACGGGCAAGTTCGAAATCGAGAACACCAACCGCCGCGTCGACGCGCAGAACGAGACGGTGACCGTCACGGTGGATCACTTCTCCACCTTCGTCGTGTTGGCCTCGACGCCGATCGTCACGTCGAATTCTCCGTTCGGCGGCGGGGATATCGACGTGTTCAACTTCCCGAACCCGTTCGACTGCACGGGCAAGACGAAGTCGCTCAATAACCGGGTGACGAATACGGGATCGGTGAGCTTCAACGGGACCTTGATCCGCTTCAGCCTCCCGACGGGCCAAACCGCGGAAGCGAAATTCCGGATCTACAACGTCGCCGGCGAACTCGTGCGTGAGTTCAGTCAAGGGAGTCTCGCGGGCGGGTTCACCTACTACTCGCCGTGGGACTGCCGCAACCAGGGGGGCGTCAACGTCGCCTCGGGAATCTACATCGGCCAGCTCGAATGGGGCGGGAAGAGTAAGTTCTTTAAGATGGCGTTGATCAAGGGGAGCGGCCTGTGATGAAGCGCTTCCTCTCTCTGATCGCGCTTGCGCTGATCGCCGCGGCTCCCGCGGGGGCGATCAGCAACCGCGCGGGCACGAGCGGGGCGGCCTTCCTCAAACTCGGCGCAGGCTCGCGCGCCGGAGCGATGGCGGAGTCCTACTCGGCGGTCGCCGGTGACGTCAGCGCGATCTACTACAATCCGGCCGCCTTGACGCGGTTGACCAAGAGCGAATTGCTCGCGGCGCACACCGAACACTTCCAGGGCATCGGCTACGAGGTCGGGATGTTCGCCTACCCGTTCGGCCGTGGGGAGAAGTCCTCGAAGAACGTTTTGGGCTTCGCCGTCTACAACCTGGGAGTTTCGGATATCCAGCGCCGCACCGGGGATACCGACGCGCCGATCGGCTCTTTCTCCGCGGGCGATTACGCCTATACGCTTTCCGGGGCTCACCGCGTGAGCGAGCGCGTCAGCGTCGGCGGCAACGGCAAGTACATCCATCAGACCATCGACTCGTTCCATGCGGACGCCTTCGCTCTGGATGCCGCGGTGCTTTACACGCCGTATCCGAAGGCCGCCCGTCCGATGCATTTCTCGGCGGTGCTGAAGAATTTCGGCACGAAGGTGAAGTTCGCGGGGATCACCGATCCTCTCCCCGCCGGCTTCACTCTCGGGTGGGGCATGAACATCACGCCGAAGTCGTGGATGGTCAACGCCGATCTGACGAAGTACAACGACACCGATCCCTTCCTCGCGATCGGGACGCAGTATCGCCGCGAACTCAGCGAAGCCATCGCGGGAGCGTTCCGCGCGGGCTTTACCACGCATCGCCGCGAGAATCCCGGCTTCAACGAACTGACGCTGGGAGCGGGGCTCGAATTCCATCGAGCAGCCTTCGATTTCGCTTGGGTGCCGTTCGGCGACCTCGGAAACACCTTCCGCTTCTCCGTCATCGTTAAGTTCTAAATAAGGAAAAACGTCTGTTTTTCCACTGTTGCGGCGATGTTAAGCGCCGCGTTCCGGGTATTGCAAATCCGGCCTACCCCGCTATCCTAACGAAGCATCACGGTTTCATGAAACGCATTCTTCGCAGAACCATACTTACCCTAATAGTGGGCGTTCTCGCCTCGGCGACCGCGTTCGCGGCTTCGCTGCGCAAGGTCGAGGGGCTGGTGCAGATTCAAGGGATCGGATTCGGTCCGTGGAGAGCCGTAAGGGACGTTCCTCGCACGGTTTCTCCGGGGGAGAAGCTGAGGACCGGCCCGGGAGCCGGGGCGGTGCTGCTGTTCTCCGACGGGACGCGCGTCGACCTGGAGGGGGACGCGTCCTTGATCCTCGAGGCGGATTCCGCGGATCGGAAGATCCTCCGTTTGGTGCTTGGAACCGCGACGCTCGAAGCCCGCGGCGCGAAGACGCGCTTGATCACCCCGACCGCGGTCGGAGCCGTGCGGGAAGAGGCGGCGACCTTTCGCGCCTCGGTGCTCTCCGGCGGGCGTACGACCTTGCAGGTGTTCGACGGTCTCTTGGGAGTGGAGGATAATCGGGGACATCAGACGCTGCTTCGTCCTCAGGAGAGTCTGCGGATCGATTTGACCGGGATGGCCGTGCCGCGCCGGCTTCCGACGGGAACTCAGATGCGCAAAGCGGACGCGCGCGACCGTCTGCTGCGGGAAATGCGCTTTGACGCGGAGCGAGACGCCCGTACGGCCCGTTCCGCGGCGAGGCTGCGCACGGGAGAGCTTGAGTCGGGAAAGGCCCTGATCGACCGCACGGGACTCCGGGTTCGCTCGGAACGCTATCTCCTGCGCCCCGGTCCGGATCAATTCAAGCTTGTCTCGCTGACCGGACGCGGCTCCCGGATCGACTACTTCTACTACCACGCGGTTTACAACGCGGCGCTGCCGGGAAACCTCTCGGGACTTTGGGCCGAGCTGCAGGGCGCCGTCGACGCGGCGCCGTCGCGCACGAGGACCTCCTACGAGGTCGGCATGTCGAACGGACAGGATTCGGTTCGCATCGCCGCCGACGGCGGGCACCTTGTGGATTTGAACGCGAACGCGGACGCGACGGACAACGTCTCGTCGTTGTTCGACGGGAATTCGGACGGCTACGCGGAGGTCTCGGGCCGGGCGGTGTTCGTCCCGCTGTTCGACCGTTACGGGGTCTACGTGAACGGAAAACTCAAATCCGGCTACACCGGCGCGAACCTGCAGGCGCTCTCGGACCGGACGAAGTCGACGAACACCGATCCATTCAGCGGGGCGGCTCTGACGGCGCAGAACGCGTATTTGGACGGGACCGGCTTTCTCGCTTCCCTCAGCGAGAACACCACTTTTCCGGATTCGGAGGCGATGCGGCAAAGCGTCTATGAATCATATTCCGACGGCGCGTTTTTCCAGACGGATTCGTTCGCGCTCGACGGCGATCAAGGAACTGCGACGAGCGGTGATTTCGGCGGGATCAGGAGCGGGGACGGCTTCCGGAGACGTTTGTTCGATTTCAACCTCGAACAAACCCTGACGGCCTCCGAGTTTTCGGGTCGGAAAATCGACCTGATGCTCGGCCCGCGCTTCCAGGTTTTGTCGGGACTGATTCGGTAGAGACAACGATGAAACGGCATCTTTCAGGCCCGGGAGCAATGCTCATGGCGTTATTGACCGGCGCGTTCGCGTCGGCGCTCGACCTTCGTCCGGCCGCCGCGGCGCAATGGCAGCCGGCGGGCTCGCTGCGTCTTCTCGGCGGTCAATATGCCTTCCGGGGGGCGCGGGCCGGGGTCAGCGGGGACGCCGAGTTCCGGGGGGCTCTCGCGGCCGTGCTGGGGGATCGCTGGTCTCTCTTGGGCTCACTCGATACGGCTTACGAAGGGACGAAGCCTCTGTCGCAGCCGACCGGGGGCGGGGCGCTGTTTCAACAGAGGATGGCGCACGCGGCGGGCGTGAAGGCGGTGTATGCCCCGTCCGCGAATCGCTGGCGGTTCAAGCCCTCGCTTCGCTACCGATTGGAACTGCTTCGGGAGACCCGGGACGAACGCTGGTTCGAGGGACTGTTCGACTCGCAGGCGGTCACGCTCGGCTTCGAGGGGGAATTGCCCTTTCGCGACTTATATTCGCTGCGTTTGGGCTTGGACTACGGGTTCGTGAGTTTTCCCCGTTACCGGTCCTTAGAAGCGCGTTCTCCAACGGACTTTCAAGGCGGCCGCCTCGCGCGGGAACTCGCCGGCGACAAGGTTCTGGATCACCGGAGCCAAACCGCGTACGCGGCGCTATCGTTTCCCATGTCTTTCCTCGGGAAATCCGAGGTCGACGCGTCGTTGTCGTTTCAGCGCCGCGGGTTTCAGGATCAGCCGGTCGTCACGGGGGACGGGACGCTGTCAGGGACGAACCGGGTCGACTTTGAAACGCGCGCGTCGGCGCGTGGGTCGGCCGCCAAGGAAATCCGCAGGGAACTCCGCCTGCGCGGAGCCTTCGGGCTGTCCGGCGCCATCTCGATATCGAATCAAAACCGCTACGACGCGGACCGGGGGGAGTATCTCGCCCGGTACTACAACCGAACCGAGTGGTCGCTGTCCCCGTCGGTCGCGTTGGAGTTGGGAGACGAGCGGAGCCCGGTGACGGTGCGCCTTCGCCTCGACCGGACGACGCGCGCGTGGGGTCGGCGCAGGGCGCAGGATGCTTCGGGCGTCTACCGCGGTCCGGCTTTAAGTCAAACGGTTTGGACGACGGGACTCGATCTTCGCTGGCCGTTGGGGACGCGGCTGAGTTTGGTTTCTGAGATCGAAGGCTCATGGGCCTCGTCGAACCAGGCCTACGAACAGTATTACCGGTACAACTACGGCTCGGTGAGGGCGGTGACGGGCCTCGAGTTGGCATTCTGACGGAGGGAACGGCATGGAAAAACTGGAGATGACGGACGTCGATTACGCGAACCTCGCGAAGGCGCTGCGTACCGTGGATTTCTTCGCGCCGATGACGATCGGGCAATTGGAAATGATTTTGCCCTACATCCTGCTCATGCGGTACGCCCCGGGAGAAACCGTGTTCCGTCAAGGCGATCTCGGGGACGCGTTTTACATCGTTTACGACGGGGGAGTGCAGGTCCGCTTGAAAACGTTTCTGTTCTTCTCGAAACCCGTCGCGGAGTTGCCGGCAGGCTCGTTTTTCGGGGAGATGGCGCTCTTGTCCGATGAACCGAGAAGCGCGACCCTCGTGGCGACTTCGTCGACCCGGCTCTTCGCGCTGCTTTCGCGCGACTTCCAGTACGTGCTGAAAAAGAACCCCGAGTTCGCCGAGGAAATGCGCAAAATCTCCGACCGGAGGAAATTCATGTCGCAGCATCAGTAGCCCGGGGCGGCCGCTTATGAACGTGATACGTTCCATTCTCCTCTCTCTGCTTCTCGCGCTTCCCGGCGCGACGGCCCGCGCCGCGTCCGTGCAGTGGAGCGGACAAGGAGATGGTTTTAGCTGGAACGACGCGGCGAACTGGACTCCGGTCGGCATTCCGGGAACGAGCGACGACGTTTCGATTTCCTCCAGCGTGACGGTCATCGCGAATTCAGCCTCCGGGGTCGCGCTGAAGTCTCTGACCGTCGGCAACGGCGTCTCCTCGACGACCTTGGTGGCGTCCACGGGCATTATCGTTTCCGGACAACTCCTCATCCGCTCCTCCTCGGTCTTTCAATTCGACGGCAATGAACACGCGGTGGCGGCTTTGACGACGCTGGAAAGCGGATCGTTGGCGACGCACACGGGACCGGTCGAATCTTCGACGGTCTCGGCGGTTTTTCGCACGGGGGTGTTCGATCTCCAGGCCGGCGCGACCGTTTCGGTTTCCGGAAAGGGTCTCCGCGGGGGTCTGGCCGTCGCCCCCGGACTCGGCTCCGGCGGCGGCGGCGCGGGCAGCGGCGGATCGGGCGGCGGCGGGGCCGGACATGCGTCGGTCGGCGGTCGGGGCGGCATCATCCTTAACGGCGGGGCGGTCTACGGCGACGCGCGCGACGCATTCGACCTCGGCAGCGGCGGCGGCGGGTCCCTAGCCCCGTGTTTCGGCGGCGCGGGCGGGGGACGATTTCGGCTGATTGCGGATTCGGCCACGATCAACGGACGCATCGAAGCGAACGGCGCCGACGGCGGGGGGGGCTGCGCGTTCGGCGGAGGCGCCGGCAGCGGAGGAACGATTCGCGTTCAAACGGCCGACCTGTTTGGAACCGGAGTCCTCGCGGTGGACGGCGGAACCGGCGGGACTTCCGGGGTGGGGGGCGGCGGTGGATCGGGCGGGCGCTTGTCGATCGTTTCGACGGGAACGCTCTCGTTGGGCGTTGCGGTCTCCTCGGCCGCCGGTCTCGGCGGGATCGGCGGTCCCTCCGGGGACATCGGAGGCCCGGGTTCCACCTTCATCAGCCCCAAATACTTTACCGGCGGCGGATTGTCGTTTTGCACCGACGCCGGAAACTGGTGGGGGAATCTGCTCCCTCAGGACGGCGAGTTTGTGGTGTTCGACTCGACCGGCGCGAATAAGGACTGCACGTGGGCGTTCGGAACCGTCAAGGTCGGTTCGATGACGCTCCGTTCCGGGTATCTGGCGAATTTTTCTTGGTCCAGCTTCAGCAGTGAGATCACCGGCTCGTTGTCGGTTGAAGGCGGGACCTTTACGATGAACAACGTCGGGCTTAAAATCGGAGGCGACTTCACGCAAACGGGCGGTGTTTTCAACCTGACCCAAGGGACGGTGACCTTCGCCGGGGCGTCCAGCCAGACGGTCCGGATGACTCCCGCCGCCTCGTTCAACCGGATCGTGACGAACGCGGGACGGACCTTTCTCCTCGCCTCCTCGATGGACTTGAACGGTCATTGGCGCGCGATCGGTCCTTCCACGGTGACCCTGACGGGGGGGACTTCGGTGTTCCTTTCCGGAGATCTCGATTTCGATTCGACGGTGGCCGTGCTGGAATCCTCGACGCATGCCTTCGTTTTGGACGGGAGTTCCTCGCAGCTGCTGCGAATTCCGAGGATGGGGCAGCTGCGCGTACGGCCGGGCTCCTCCGGACGCCTGGCGAGCGGTTTTACCTTGGGAGTCTCGTCGGGAGTGACGATCGACGCGGGAGGCGTTCTCTTTGCGCAAAGTGCTGTCCTCGCCTCGAGCGGCGACTGGATCAACGACGGGACCTTCGACGGGACGGGGGGGACGGTCGCGTTCGGCGCGGCGGGGAGCACGCAAACAATCGTTCGCGGCGGGGCGGGATTTCATCATTTCCGTCTTGACGAGATGCAAGCGGTGGTTCGCTTAGCAACCGACGCGTTCGTCGGCGGGGATTTGAGCGTCTTGCAGGGCATCCTCGATCTAGGCGTTTCGACCCATCGGGTGCGCGGCCATTGGATAGAGAGTTCGAGCGGGACGGTGCGCCCGGGCGGAGGAGTCGTCGTGTTCGACGGAAGTTCCCCGCAAACCGTGTTTCAGTCGACAGGGTCGGCGTTCCATACCGTCGTATCGTCGAACGCGTCCGGCGTGACGTTTGCGACGCACACGGTGCTCACGGGCGCCTTCTCGATGGAATCGGGAGTCGCGGCGTTTCCGGGAATCTCGCTGCGCATCGGAGGGGATTTTTTCCGGCGCGGCGGCGTGCATCCTTCGGTCGCGGGTTCGACGGTGACGCTCGACGGGATCGGGATTCAACGGGTGGACCTCTCGACCGGCACGATCGCGCTCGACAGCCTCGTGATCGCGAACTCTAGCGGCGGAGTTTCTCTGGACAATTCCCTCTTTCTCGACCGTGATCTGACGATCTCCACCGGGGCGGTGCTCTTTGGGAGTTCGGGAACCTTGACCCTGCGGGGCGCTTCGGCGCGGCTGAACGCTTTCGGCGCCGTGTATCGGTCTACGGGACCGGTGGGCCATCGTCTTCGGCTGCAGGCCCCGCCGGGGCGGGAAATTATCGTGGCCGCGGATAGTACGATCGGCGCCTCGATGGAAATTATCGGGAAAGCGACTCTGGCCGGAGACCTGGTCCTCGATGGGACCGGAGAGTTCCTGACGGTCGGCCCCGGCGCGGAGTTGGACGCCCGCTCGAGCACGATTACGTTGCGCGGGACGACCGACCTGCGGTTGTCGACCGGTTCGTTGTATCGCCGGGACGCGGATTCCTGGCTCGTTTTCGCCGGCTCGGGAAGCAATCGAGGACTGACCCTCTCTACGGGTCCGTTCGGAAACCTCCGCGTCGCCCCGGAGTGGCCTCAGGCGTCGTTTCGGTTCGCGGATCTAACGCTGGACGGATCGTTTGTCTACGAGAACGGATCGGTCCGGAATTCAACGGGAGCGGTTCTGACGGTGAAGGGCGATCTCCGGATAGAGGGTTCCTCCTTCGACTTCGCGTCGTTTGGGTCGAGTACGGTTCGTTTCGCCGGGACATCGGTGCAAACCGCTTCCGTTCCGGCGAGCGCGCGGTTTCATGATTTCGAGGTGGCATCGTCCAGTCCCGTCGTGTTCTCGACCGGAAGCGCCGTTTCGATCTTTCACGACCTCCTTTTGACCGGCGGTTCTCTCCGGGGTTCGGACGCCGCTGTCTCGTTGTGGGGAAATTGGACCGGGACCGGCGGCGCGTTTATCGGCGAGACGAGCACGATAAGCTTGGTCAATCCGGCGACGACTCAGACCTTCGTTGATTCCTTGGTCCAGAATTTCCACGGCTTGACGGTTTCGAGCGGAACTCGGGTTTTTAAGCGAGGCTTCGGGGCGAATGCCTTCACCGCGTTGACGCCTGCGACGACGATTCAGTTCGGCAGCGGGGAAACATTCACGATCCTCGGGTTGACCGTGAACGGCAATTCCCTGACGTCCCCTGTCGTTTTAACGAGTACGGCGACGGGCCTTTCCGCCCGTTTCGTCGTGACCCAGTCGACCGTCACCGCCGCGCGCGTCCAGGACATCGACGCCTCCGGCGGGGCGGTGATCAACGTAAACGACGGACGCAGTGTCTCCGGAGGAAACACGCCGGGGTGGAATTTCATCTCCGATCTCATGCTCCTTGCTCCCGGCGAATCGTTCGTCCAAGCGACCGGCAAGGTCGGCGCGCCGACCCCTCAGGTTGCGGGGACGACGTTTACCGTCACGGTGCTCGCCGTTTCGGACCGTTTCGTATCGGTCTCGGCGTCTTCTATTACCGTTTCGCTCGCAACCAGCGACCCGTTCGACGTGGAGCCGTCTTCCCGCGCCCTCCTCGCCGGGACGACGACCTTCCCGGTCGTCCTGCGGACGGCGGAACCCTCGCCGCTGAACTCTGTTCTAACGCCGACTTCCCCTTCTGCGATCGGACAGACCGGATCGACGGTTCCGGTGAATCCCTCCTCGTTCGACCGTCTGCAGATGGTATTCCGGGGACAATCCGTTTTGCCCGGTTCTCCCTTGGGGATGATCGGAACCCCGGAGATCGAGTTGATCGACCGGCCGTTCTCTCTGACGATTCGCGGCACCGACGCGTATTGGAACTTAATCAGCACCACCGGCGCCGGCGTCGCTCTCGCGACGAGCACGGCCGCGGGAGCGGTCTTCCCCGCTCCGCTTCAACTCGTCGGAGGGACGACCGTGTTCTCCGGCGTGGTGATCGGAAGCACCGGCGTGTTCACGATCACGTCCTCGCATACCGTCGATTCTTCGATCCTGCCGGTGATCGGGTCCACCTTTTCGGTTTTCTCGATTTCCAATTCGAGTCCGAGCATCACCTTCGACCTCCCAAACAACGCAGTCGTCGGAACCTTGAGCGGTTCTCTCACGGGACGCGCGAACGATTCGGTCGCCGTCGCCGTCGTGCGGGTCGCGGTTCAAGATAAAACGGAAGGGAAGTATTACGACTGGAACGCCGGGACTTTTACCGCGCCGGCGGCGGACTTCCGGCAGGCCGACGTCGAACCCTTCCGGGGCCGCGACGTGATTTGGAAGGTGGCGTTGTCGGATGAGAAACTCGTCGAAGGCCGGCGCTATTTCATGGTCGCCCGCTCGACCAACCCTACGGAACTGGAAGGACAGGTCGAATCGACATTCACGTTCCGTTTCTCGGATCTTCTTTTCTCTCCGGGTGATGGAGAAGGAACAGCCTCGCTCACCTCCGAGTCGCTTCCCGGATGCGGGATCGCGGTGGCGACCGTAACCTTCACCGTCGGACCTTCCGGAATCGGTCTCGGCGGCGCGGTCGCGCTTCGGATTCCGGAGGGTTGGACGAAACCCGCCGGTCTTTCACCCGGCGCGGCTCCCGCGGTGGGCTACGCGGCCATCGTTTCGACTTCTCCGGCGTGGACGGTGCCCGCTTCTTCTCCCGTCGTATTCAACCCCGTATCCATCGGGAGTTCGACGCTGGGCGACAATTGGATCGTGGTTTCGGTCGCGACGAATGCGGCGAACGGTTTCGCCCCCGGAGAGCAGATCGCGTTCACCTACGCCGGCATTGCCGCCGCCGGCGCGGGCGGCACCGGCCCGCAGTTCTTCGATCTTCGCACGCGCAAAAGCGCGGCGGGGGACTTGATCGGAATCTCGACCACTCCCGTCCTGACGCTGAGCACCGGTCCTCCGGCGGCCCTCGCGTTCTCGGATGTGCGGGAGTTGTCGCTCGGGCCGCTGCAGCAGGCGCCGACCGCGCAGATTTACCTGACCGACGCCTGCGGGAACCGGACGCCCGCCGCGGCGCCGCTCAACGTCTTCCTCTCGGCCGAGGCTTCGAGCGGCGCGGCGCGAAGCACCGACTTCCAGGCGGAATTTATTAAGTCGGGCGGGTTCTCCTCATCCTTCGTCACGATCGGGACCGGGCAAAGCGGGTCGGAGTCGTTCTTTTTCAGGACTTCCACGACGGGAGTCCAGGTGGAGATCCTCCGCGCGAGCGCGACTCTATCCGGGTCGGCCGCGTACGCCGAGCGCGTCGCCCGCCTCTCGACAAGTACGCTCGCGTTCACGGGAGTGTCCATCGACACCGGGACGCTGTCCTTGGGCAGCACGTCCGTCGTCTTGACGCCGGGTTCGCACGAGAGGGCCGTCGTTCGCTTCACGCTTCCGGCGGCGATGGATTGGTCGGTTTCCGTGGGAACCTCGTCGGCGATGGATTCGACCCTGTTGCGCTCGGGCGGCGTTTCGGAGGAGGGGGAGACCCGCGTCGTGCCGTTCGATCCGATTCGCTGCGGGGCGGGCGTCTGCCGTTTCTTGGATGCGGGCCGCTACGGTGTGCGCGTGCAGGCCGCCGCCGGGGTTCTCGAAGACCGTACGCTGGAACTGCGGATCCTGGAGACTCCCTCCCTTTCAGGGACGCTTGGGACCGCGGGTGCCGGCGCGTTGGTTCGCGCCGACGGCCCGGGCGTCGGCGCGGGACATTTCGATCGCGCGACGTCGACGGGTTATTTCCGAATCCGAGGGCTTCGGCCCGGCGCCTCGTATTCCGTCACGGCGACGACGCTGAGCGTGGTGGACGGGGCCGCGGTGACGCTGAGCACGGTGGTCGGCGGGGTGATCGCCTCGTCCACGGATACCTCGCTCGGGATATTGGGGTTCGATTCCCTCGGCACTTTCCGGATCAGCGTCGGAATCCCGGTCCCGGCCCCGACCGAACTTTTCGGCGGCGTGACTCTCGAAAGCGCGGACGCGTCGCGGCGCGCCTTCGGGACCTTGCACTATCCGAAAGGAGCCGCTCGCTCCGATGATGGGGGACAGATCCTCGGTCGCAACGCGAGCACGTGGACGGTGCTCGCGATCGCGCCGGGAGTCTATACGGCGACCGTGGAACTCGCCTCCCTGGGGATATCCTCGACGATCCCGTCGATAACGGTGTCCAGCGGGATCACCCATTACCCGGTGACCTTGACCCCCCGCGCGAATTTGTACGGCCGCGTCATACTCCCGTCGACGCAGACCTACGGAACCTTCGTGGCGGTGCAGGCGATCGCGGCGGGGAAGACGGTTCCGTCGGTATTCGGCGGCGGATTCATATCCCCCGCAGATTCCGGAGTCGT
The DNA here is from genome assembly GCA_002790095.1 of Elusimicrobia bacterium CG_4_9_14_3_um_filter_62_55. Classification (GTDB taxonomy): domain Bacteria; phylum Elusimicrobiota; class Elusimicrobia; order UBA1565; family UBA1565; genus UBA1565. The sequence continues at coordinate 14,569 of PFUL01000181.1, forward strand.
TCCGACTTCGACGACATACTCTCTATTCGGTCTCGCGGCGGGCAGTTGGACGATCCGCGCGGAAAGCCGCGGATTCAAGTCGACCTCCTCGGCGCTGTTCGTCTCGGGATCCGGAGAAATCGGCGATTCGATCACCGGGGCGGGGGGGCTGGATCTCTCGTTGGAACTGGGCGCCGTACTGGTCGGTTCGGTGACGGTCTTGGGCGACACGCGGCGTCTCGACGGCAGCGGCGAGACGGACATCCCCGGGCTCAATCTAAAGGCGGGGCCCGGGCGGTTTTTCGTCTTTGTGGACGCGTATGATCCGGCGAGTTTCGCCCGCGGCGGAACGGTCGTGGAGCTTTCCACGGCGGCGTCGCAAAGCGTCGCGACCTTCACGATCACCGGCCTCGATCCCGGCGAGCATTGGGTGGACGCGCGTCTTCCCGGGTTCCGCAAAGATCCGGCCCGCGCCGCGCGCGTCGCGGTTTCCAGCGCTGCGCCGTCCCGCGCCGACATCGTCTTCCGCGCCAACGAGGCGCGGATACGTCTGGTCGTCGAGATATCGACTCCCGCGTCGCCATGCTCGTGCGCGGCTGATTTCGCGCGGGTCGGCGCCTCGTTCACGCGTCCCGATGGGAGCGTGCGCGTCGTGTCGAACCTTACCTCTCTGGACGGCGTCGACGGCGCCTCCTTCACCTACTATCAATCGAGCTTCTCGTTCTTGAGCCCGCCGTTGGAGGGCGGGTTTCACCGTATTCTTCTGCGCGACGGGATCTCCGGCGGGTTCGACGAACGGACCGTGCCGGCGGCGTTGGGATCGACCGCGACGGCGACCGCGGCGCTCAACCGCGCGACATACACGATTTCCGGAGCGGTTTCTTTCTCGGGCGGCGCCCTGTTTTTAAAAGACGGATTTTCCATCTCCGTGAGTTCCGTCCCCGGATTGCTTTCTCAAAGCGCGACCGGCGCGTTTTGTTTGTTGGGTTCGACGGCTCCGGTCTCGCTGCCGGCGCTTCGCGTCGAATTGCTGCCGATCGAGAGGACCGCGCCCGGCGAACCCGGGAGTCTTTTTGTTTCCACCTCTTCGAATTGCGCCGATTTTTCCCTGCCCGCTTCTTCCGCGTCGGCCGTCGCGGGTCTCTCCGCCTACGCGGCGGCCGTAAAGGCGGACGGATCCTTTTCGATTCCGGGGATTCCGGAGGGGGTCTACCGCCTGCGGATTCCGGGGGATTTGAACGCGACCGCGGCGGATGGAAACGAGATGGCGCCGTTTGATCAGGAACTGCGCGTCGCGAGCGCGGCGGCGCTGTCGCTCAGGCTCAAGGCAGGCTCGCGGGTCGCCGGCGTCGTGCGGGCTCCGGACGGGGTTGCGGTTGATCGCGCGATCCGCGTCTCGCTTTTCGACTCGCGGGGACGCAGGGCGGCGACGAATCAGTTGCGCTTCAACGCCGAACGCTCCCGGGGATTTGTGTTCGACAGCGTCGCGGATGGAGACTATACCCTCGCCGCAGAGGATCTCGGCGCGCGGGCGACGCTGGCGGCGGAGCCGCTGTTGGTCTCCGTCGCGGGAGCGGAGCGCGAAGGCTTGGAGCTCTCTCTTGTCGCGGGGGGAAACATCGTGGGACGGATCGCCGTCGAGCAGAGGAGACCGGACGGTACGCGTTCCTTCACCGGGATCACTCCAGACAACCTTGTTTTGCTGCCGCCGGGATTGCGCGTCGTCGCTTCCGCCAACCCTTGGCGGCTGGGCGGGTACGGCGCCGCGCTCGGCGAGGAGTGCGGGGAAGAGGGCTGCGCCCGGCTGAGGATCGACGCGAACGGCCAGTTCGTCGTTCCGGCGCTTCTCCCGGGCACGTACGACCTCGAGTTCAACATCGCGAATGGTTCCGAAAACACGCTGCGCGGGAGTCTCGATTTGGTCTCGGCCGTCAGCGGGGGCATCACCGTGGAATCCAACCGGACCACGGACGCCGGGATCGTTCGTTTGATCGGAGCTGCTGCGGTCTCGGGGTCGGTTGTGGACGCGGTTTCCGGAGTGCCCGTCGCGAACCTGCCGATTCGGGCGGTGCCTTCCGTGAGGACGCCGGGGACCGAAAGCCGAAGGCGGGCCGAACCTGAAACCCAGACCGACAACGCAGGGAGCTATTTGCTGCGCGGCCTCGACCCCGCGGTTCGCTACTACGATATCGTCGCCGCCCCGCGCTCGGAGGATGAGAACGGCTCGCGGACGCGGCCTTACGCGACAGTCGTGCAGCCCTCGGTGGACGTGGTTAGCACGACGACGGTCGATTTCTCCCTTTTGCCGAGTTCGTTTTCGGTTTCCGGCGCGGTCGCCGCAGAGGATGGGGGAACGCTGCGCTCGGCCGGAGAACGGAGCGCGGAGCCCGGCGCGCTCGTGGTGCTGCGCAAAGACGGCAAAGTCGAAGCGCTGGATTCCGTGGAGGATCTGCGGCTTCGGACCTTCCCGGACGGGTTGTTTACGATCCCCGCGGTCGCCACGGGGACCTATTCGCTTCGCGTATACGCGGACGGCTACGGCTTGCGCAAGCTGGCCGTAATCATATCGACGCGTTCGGTCGATCTCGGAACGATCACCCTTTCGCGGGGCGCGTCCGTCGCGGGGCGCATCGTCTCCGCGGACGGCACGGCTCCGGGGGAAGATGAAATTTCCTCGGTGTTCGCGGCGACGCCGGACATGTCCCGGACGCTATTCGGCAGTCTGACGCGCGATCCCAATACGCGTACCGTGACCGGCTATCGCGTTTCGGGGCTCGATCCCGGAACCGGATACCGCGTCCTTCTGCGCTCCTCCGCGGAGGACATCATCTCCCCGGAGAACGCCCGCTTCGTCGTGGCGACAAGCAGTTTCGAAGCGCGGACCGTTGATCTCGTCTATCGTCGCCCCCGTCCTGCGGTGTTGGTGAAGTCGCGCCGAACCGGAACGGCTTTCGATCTGGCGTTCGAAACGAACCGGCCCTTGCGCTCACGCAAACGCAGCGACGGCGACGCGTCCCTCATCATTTCAACCGTCTCCGCGCAGGGAACTCTTTCCGTTCTGGAAATCGCCGCGGACCGACGCCGCGTGAGGGGCGTGTATACTCCGGGTGTTTCGGAATCGAGCTTCACGTTGCGTTTCGCGGCGTACAGCGCGATCCGGGATCCCGACAGCGCCGACCCGTCCGACCCGGAGTACCGTCTGGTCTCCACGTTTACCTTCTACCCGGGGCTCGACGGCTATCACCAAGCGGCGATCCCGAACCTCACAGGTGGAAAGGTTTCGCTTGAAACGGATCCGGGACGCGTGTCCCTCCCCGAGGGCGCGTTCTTCGTGGACGCTTCGTCGACGGTGCGCGTGGCCTTGGAGCGCTCCGACGAACTGCTGCAGGACGCGCGCGGGCTGCAAGCCGCGGGATACACCCCGGAGGGAGCGAATCTCAAAGCGCTGCGCCATCCGACCGGAGCATATCCGGGTCCTTTGGCGCGCGCGCTAGCCGCGACCCCTCCCGGGGTGACGCCCATGAGTTCGTTTTACGACGTTTTGCTTCCCGCGGGTGTTCCGACGACGCTCGCCAAGCCCGCGGAATTGACGCTGCGGTACTCGACCGGGGCGTCCGCGTCTTCGCTCGGGGTCTACTGGTACAACGCCGCGGCGAATACCTATGTGCGGCAAACGGATGCGGGAGGCGTCGGGCTCCGCATCGACGGCGGAAACCGGACGGTGACGATCAGCGTGGACCATTTCTCCACGTACGTCCTGTTTGATTCGGGCGTTGCGGCGATCTCCGGCAATCAATTCGCCGGCGGGGGGATCGAGGCGTTCAACTTCCCGAACCCCTTCGATCTGAGCGTGAAGACGGTCACGCCCATTCACGGAGTTCCCGCCCGCGCCGTCCGCGGGACCTTGATCCGTTTTGCTTTACCCCCGGAGGCGTCGGGTGCGGGGAGCCTGCGGATCTATGCCGTCACGGGCCGACAGGTGCGGGGATTCGATCTCGGAACCTTGACCGGCGGCAAGTATTACTACCAGGCGTGGGACGGCCGCAACGACGGAGGCAACGACGCGGCAAGCGGCGTGTATATCGGTCAGGTGAAAGTGGGCGAACACTCCGCGTTCTTTAAGATGGCGTTGATCAAATGAAAACGAGGAGACTGCTTTCGATCGTCCTCCTCTGCGCGGCTTTCCCGGCGCGGACGGGGGCGTTCGGCTCCGCGTCAAAAGGCACGGCCGGAGCCCAATTTCTGAAAATAGCCCCCGGCGCCCGGCCGGTCGCGATGGGCGAGGCGTTCGGGGCCGTCGCCGAAGGGGTATACGCGGCCCATTACAATCCGGCGGGGCTCGCGTTCGTCGATCGGGTCGAGATCGGCGCGGCGCGAGACGCGCATTTTCAGGATATTGCGCACAACTATGGAGCGATCGCGGTGCCGCTTCTTTCTTTGCAGAACACCCGTCGAAAGCGCAACGCGTTCGGGACAGCCGCGTTTTCGCTGACGAGTCTTTCGATCTCCGATCTCGAACGGCGGGGGACTACGGAAACGGACGCCCCTCAGGGTTCTTTCGGAGCGAGCGATTTCGCTTACGCGCTCTCCTACGGCGGGTCCGTGACCGAGTCTCTCGCGCTGGGCGCTTCGGCGAAACTGATCCGGCAGACGATCGATCGAACCGGGGGAACGGGGTTTGCGTTGGACGGCGGCGTGTTGTGGCGCCGGAAGCGCGGATCCCTCGGCGCCGGCCTGCGCAACTTCGGGCGCGGAGTGCGTCTCGGTTCCACCACCGATCCGCTTCCGACCGTCACTTACGCGGGAGCCGCCTACCGACCCGCGGCGGGATGGCTCGCGGCGGTGGAATTGCGGCAGCCGAGCGACGATGTTTTCCTGTTCTCTCTGGGAGCGGAATACGAGCGGGTCTTCTCGAAGCGTCTGCGCGGCGCGCTGCGCGGGGGATTCAATTCGGCGAATACGGATGCGGACGGCTTGGGCGGCGTGTCCTTGGGCGGCGGGATCGCGTACAAGCGCACGGAATTCGCGATCGCCTGGGCGCCGATGGGGGAACTCGGCAACACCTTCCGGTATTCGCTGCGCGTGAAATTCTAGGACTTCGGCTTTTCGCCGAGGCCGAACGCCTTCGCGGCGCCGGTCTTGGAGTCCGCGGCGCTCTCGCCCACCTTCGCGGTGCGTTCGCTCATCTCGTTGGCCTGAGCGGCCGCGGCGGTTTTCAGATTCACGGTTTGAAACGCCGTTTCGTCCGCTTCGGAGGTCGGGGAGGTTTGCCCGCTCGGCAACGCCGACTCCGGCAACGCCAGAGATTCGTCGTTTTGGACGTAGACGATCTTCCCGTTGACCCGCATCGCCGTGGTCACGCCCGGCTCCGCGAGAATCGCCTTGGAGAGGGGATCCGTGCCGAGTTTGATGGGCTTCGGGGCGTTTTTCTTGTCGTCGAAGCGTTTTCCGCCCTTCGTCCCGCAGTTGAACGGCAAGGCGCAGATCGTGAAGGTCGGTCCTTTTTGCGGGGGTTTCGGGGCTTCCTTGATAGGCGACGAGTCGAGCGCGAAGGCGCCGGTCGCGAATGCAAAGATCAGAGAGATCAACAGCGGCTGTTTCCACTTCTTGTCCATGACCTTAGGATAGCGTCCGATCGGTTGCGGGATAAGAGACGAAGGGCCTAGCGGATTTAGGGAGGAGGCCTAAACGGAATTGGGCCCAGGGGCCTAGTTAGCGGCAGGCGCCGTTGACGAGCACGCCCCGAACCGTGGTTCCGAAGGTGGTGGTGCGCGTGCAGGTTTCCTTCGCTTCGCGCATGGGAGTGCCCGCGGAGGAGGTCAGCGAACGCTCTATGCGGTCCTTAGCCCCGTCGTCGTTGGGGTCCCGCAGTGCTTGCGCGCCGTGGTTGTCGGAATCCAGCGCCTGGAGATACGAGCGGGAACGCCCCAGTCTCTCCGGAATTCCCGCGACCGGGACATGGCTCGGATCAGGACCGCGCAGCAGGCGCTCGATCGCTTCGGGGCTCTGCGCGGCCTGATATTGGGCCTGAAGCGTCTGGAGGCGGTCCTTGGCTATGCCGCGATCCATTCCGGGCTCGAACATCGGCACTTCCCGACCGCCGGGCCCACCGGGGTTCGAGGCGGAGAAGCCGTTGCCGAAGCCGCCTTTCGCGGTTCCGCCGCAGGTCGTGCAGTCTCCCGCCGCCGGATGATCCGCCGGGTCGCCGTTGTACATGCTGGTCGGCGGTTGGTCCTGAGAAAGGGTATTGAGAAAATTGTCAACCTGAGAATCGTTGACCGGGGCGTCGTTTTGGATGATGTTGTTCGCCATCAGGTCCGGCGTCGGGGCGCTCTTCTCGCCGGAGTCGGGTGTCCCTTCTTCCGGGGAGTCCATCGACCGCGCAGCCGCCGCTCCCTCCGCGGGGGAAGGCTTGGGAGTGGTGTCCGGAAGTTCCGCCGTCTGAGTGCCGGCGGCGGGGTCCACCGAGTCGAAGGGGTTTCCGCGGCACAACTGCGCGGTGTTGTTGCAGAATCCCATGATGTTGCCGTCACCGTCGAACTGGGGCTGGACATCGTCTCCGCGCTGAAGGTCTTCTATCAGACCCTGCATAAAGGCCTGGGACAGGCCATCCGGCTTGCCGTCGTCGCCCGTCTTGATGGCCAAGCTGTCGGTGATCGCCTTGAGCCGTTCATCGGAAACCGGGCTGCCAGTCGATTCCCCGTTCGCCTTAATGGCGGCGACCACAAAGTTCTTGACGTCCGCCTCGGTTTTAGGCGGCGCAAGCGGGTTGGGAATCCCGGGGCCCAGGTCGAATCTCGACGCTTCGTTCGCGGCTGCGGGAGTGCCGCTTTCCGACGTAGAGGTTTCGGTCTCCGCCGTCGCGGTCTCTTCCGGTGGGGGCTTCGGCGGGTCTTCCGCGCGCGCTTTGGCCGCTCCCAGGAGAAGGGAGAGCGCGGCGAGTACGGGAAGCAGGACCTTCGAACGATACATTTTCTTTACCTTGCCGATAGTATAGGCCGTAAGCTGGACGGCGCAAGCCCATTGGGCCTAGGCGTCAATAGGCCCTAAGACCTATGAAATTAATGTCGCAAAATCTTGAACTTCTTCCTCTTGTATGCTATATATACGGCCCATGGCTATCAAATTCGGCACTTCCGGTTGGCGCGCGATCATGGCGGAGGAATTCACCTTCCAGAACGTGCGCCGGTTGATTCACGCGATCTCGGCTCATGTGAAGGAGCATCCCGAATTCGGCTACGCGAGTTCGGATTACCGCCAGCACGCCGGCAAGGTCCCCGATTCCGAGGGGCCGACGGTGGTGATCGGGTACGATCCCCGCTTCCAAGGGGACGAATTCGCCCGCGAAGCCGCCCTCGTGTTCGCGCACGACGGGATCCGGGTTCTTATGTCCAAGGAAGACGTCCCCACTCCGGCGCTGGCATGGGCCGTCCTCGAAAAGAAAGCCGTCGGCGGGGTCTGCGTGACGGCCAGCCACAATCCGAGCCGCTACAACGGCATCAAGTGGTCTCCGTTCTGGGGCGGACCGGCGACGCTCGGCGTCACCGACGACATCGAGCACCGCCTCGGCGTCATGGGACACGCCCTCGTGAAGACGATGCCGCTCGTCAAGGCCGAGCGGGATCAATGGATCGTCCAGACCGACCTGAAGCCCGGTTACTTCAAGCAGCTTCGGAGCCTGTTGGACCCCAAGGCGCTCAAGAATTCCAAGCTCAAGATCGGCGTGGACGCGATGCACGGCGCCGCGCGCGGCTATTTGAGGCCGTTCCTGGAAAGTCTCGGCCTCGATGTCATCGGCATTCGCGAAGAGCGCGACGTCGATTTCGCCGGCGCTTCCCCCGAACCCGATCCCTCGAAATTGAAGGAACTGATCGCCCTGATGAAGAAGGACAAGCTTCACATCGGGATGGCGTGCGACGGCGACGCGGACCGCTTCGGCATTCTGGATCAGGGCGGGGAATGGATTTCGGCCAACGATGTGCTTGCGCTGACCCTTCACCACCTCGTCAAGAATCGCGGACAGCGAGGCAGCGTCGCCAGAAGTTTGATGACCTCCCACTTCGTCGATGCGGTGGCGAAGGGGCACGGTCTTCGCGTGCGCGAGACGCCGGTCGGGTTCAAGCACATCGGAGATCTGCTCCGCACCGGGGATTTCCTATTGGGCGGAGAGGAGTCGGGCGGGCTTTCGATTCGGGGCCACGCCCCGGAGAAGGACGGTCTTTTGGCCTGTCTTTTGATGGCGGAACTCGTCGCGTTCGAGAAGAAGCCGCTCGTGAAGATCCGGCAGGAGCTTTTCAAGTCCTACGGGGAATTTCACAACGCTCGAATGAATTTCGAACTTCCCGACGCGAAGTTCATGAAGGACCTCAACGACCGCCTGCGCGTGAAAGCCCCGACAAATCTCGACGGCACCTCGGTGTGGCGCATCGACGACACCGACGGCTATAAGTTCATTCTGAAGGACGGACGCTGGCTCGGCCTGCGGTTCTCCGGCACCGAGCCCGTGGTGCGTCTCTACGCCGAGGCCCACAACGAGAAGGATTTGAAGGCGCTGGTCGCAGAAGGGCAGCGCATCATCGAGGGAAAGAAATGAGCCAGTTCAAGATCGCCTCCGTCACCGCCCGGGAGATTATGGACTCCCGGGGATTTCCGACTCTCGAAGCGGAGGTTCGTCTGGAGGGAGGCGCTTGCGGACGCGCCGCGGTGCCCAGCGGCGCCTCCACCGGCGAGCATGAGGCCGTCGAGCTGCGCGACGGGGACAAAGCCCGCTTTATGGGGAAGGGAGTGCTGAAGGCGGTCGAGAACGCGCAGGGCGCGCTCGGCGCGGCGCTGGTCGGGATGGACGCCTCGCAGCAAAAGGCTCTCGATGAGAAAATGATCTCCCTCGATGGGACGCCCAATAAAGGGAAGCTCGGCGCCAACGCGATTCTGAGCGTTTCTATGGCGGCCTCCCGTGCCGCGGCTCAAGCTGCGGGCAAGCCGCTCTATCGCCATCTTCGCGACGCGTTTAAGATCGACGATTCTCAGTGGCTGCTCCCCGCCCCGATGTTCAACATCATCAACGGGGGAAAGCACGCCGACAGCGGTCTCGACGTTCAGGAATTCATGGTCGTGCCTCTGGGTGCGCCGTCCTTCCCCGAGGCGCTCCGCTGGGGCACGGAGATTTATCAGCATTTGAAGAAAATCCTCGCCGGGCGCGGCGAATCCACTTCCGTCGGGGACGAGGGTGGTTTCGCCCCGCGCCTGAAATCGCACGACGAGGCTATCGAGACGATTTTCGATGCGATCGACGCCGCCGGTTATTCCGGCAAGGTTCGCCTGTCTTTGGACGCCGCCGCGAGCGAGTTCTGCGACGGAGGGAAATACGGCTTTGAGGGCGGATCGCTTTCCGCCTCCGAGATGACTGCGAAGTACGCGGCGTGGGTCGCGAAGTATCCGGTGGCCTCGATCGAGGATCCTCTCGATGAGAACGATTGGGAAGGCTATAAGAATTTGACCGCCGAACTCGGCGAGCGCGTCCGTGTGATCGGAGACGATCTCTTCGTGACCAATGTCGCTCGCCTGGAGCGCGGCATTAAGGAAAGGTCCGCGAACTCGATCCTGATCAAGCTGAACCAGATCGGAACGCTCAGCGAGACGGTCGCCACCGTGCTCATGGCGCAAGAGGCGGGTTTCTCGGCGGTGATCTCCCATCGCTCCGGAGAGACGGCGGACGCCTACATCGCCGATCTTGCCGTCGCTCTGAACGCCGGCGCGATCAAGACGGGCGCCCCCTGCCGTTCGGAGCGCCTGGCCAAATACAACCAGCTGCTGCGCATCCACGACGAACTCGGGAGTAAATCCCGCTACGCCGGTGACAAGGCCTTCCGCGCGGTGGTGAATGCCTAAACGAGACAAACGCGCTCACTTTCGCAATTCGGGGCCTAGTCCTCGCTCTCTGCTCGGACGCCGCCAGGCGCCCGCTCGCGCGATCACCCGCCGGGCCGCCGCGGTCTACGGCGGTCTCGCGCTTGCCGCGGTGCTGCTTCTGGTCGGGAACCGAGGGTTCCGGACGATCATCTCCGGCCATTTTCAGTTGCGGCGCCTGAACGCCGAAATGACCCGCCTCGAGCGGGAAGAGGCCGAACTGCAGGCGCGCATCGACGCGGTTCAGCACGATGACTGGGCGCTGGAGCGCGTCGTTCGCAAACAGCTCGGTTTTCGCCGCGACCGCGAGATCGAGTACCGATTCCCGCCCCCTCCCCCCGAAGAACGCTTCCGTTGATCTACCTCCGCCAGATTGAGCTTGGGCCGATGGGGAATTACGTTTACCTGGTTGGCGATCCCGAGACGAAGGTTTGCGCGGTCGTCGATCCCGCCTGGGATGCGCGCGCGATTTTCGACGCGGCGAAGGCCGATGGGTATCGGATCGAACAGATGCTGATTACGCACGGGCACCACGATCATCTGAACGCGATCGAGCCGCTTCTTTCTTTGGTCGACGCGCGAGTCCACATACACGAACAAGACGCCTTCGCCGTCCCGGCGATCGGGGACGCCCTCGTTCCGGTTCGCGGGGGGGATCGCCTCGAGCTGGGAAAGTTGTCCGTGCGCTGCCTTCACACCCCCGGGCATACCGAGGGCTCTCAGTGCTTCCGGTTTGAAGGGAATCTGATGACCGGCGATACCTTGTTTATCCGCAGCTGCGGGCGGGTGGATTTCGAAAATTCCAATCCGGAAAAAATGTGGGCCAGCTTGAAGAGCCTTTGCGGACTCGAGGATTCCCTGACGGTGCTGCCGGGGCACAATTATTCCCCCGAAAAGAGCGTCTCCTTGGGAGTGGAAAAGACGCAAAATCGGTTCTTGCGCGCGGCGCTCAACGCGGGTCCGGAGAAGTTCCGAGCACTCGTCGGCCTTTGATTCCTATAATAACGCATGAGCCGGACTTCCTGGGCCGTCGTCCTCGATTTTGACGGGACGATCACCACGCATGATATCGCCGATTCGATCCTCAACGAATTCGGAGGGTTGTCCCGCCGGATGATCAACGCCTCCTACGATCCGGGCGTCGTAACCGAACAGTGGGTTCGCGATATGTTTCGTCGCGTTAAAACCGAGCCGGAACAGCTCCGGCGCTTCGTCCGGAAAACGGCGAGGGCGCGCCCCGGGTTTCACGATTTCATCGCCCGCTGCGGGGAGCTCACGATTCCGGTGGAGATCGTCAGCGGCGGGCTCGACCTGTATCTCGACCTTTTGCTCGGAGATTGGGGGCACGCGCATCTTCCGCGCTACCGGGCCACCTCGCGGATGACAAACTCGGGACTCTCCGTGCGCTACGGCTATTTGAAGGGATCCTCTCTTGACGATTTTAAGCGGGACCGGGTCTTGGCGCATCGCCGGGCGGGACGAAAGGTGCTCTTCGCGGGAGACGGCACAAGCGACATCGCCGCCGCGAAGTCGGCCGATGCCGCGTTCGCTCGCGGCCATTTGTGGAAGCATCTGCGCGGCGCCGGATTCTCCGCGAGGCCGCTCCGGACCTTTCACGCGGCGCGGCGCCTTTTGGAGGTCTCATGTTCCCAACCTTGATCCAAATCGGTTCGTTTCGGATCGCGACCTACGGGGTGATCGTCGCGGCGGGATATCTTCTCGGAATCGCTTGGCTCACGAAAGAGCGGGAGCGCATGGGCCTCGATGAAGAGCGCTTCTGGTCGCTGATCTACGCCCTGTTTATCGGAGCGATCCTGGGCGGAAAGCTGATGTATTGGGGCGTGGAATGGCGATCCCTGCTGGACGGCTCTTTACATCCCTTGCGCGACATCCGCTACGGATTCGTGTTCTTCGGGGGCTTGCTCGGTTCCTGCGTGACCGGCGCTTGGTGGGTGCGCCGGCACAAGGCCGCTTATTTGAAGCTGGCGGATTACTTCGGGGTCGCGCTTCCGATGGGGCATTCCATTGGTCGGCTGGGCTGTTTGATGGCGGGCTGCTGCGCCGGACGCCCCACCCAGGTTCCTTGGGCGATCCGCTTTACGCATCCGGAATCCTTGGTCGCTCCGCATTTGCGGGGCGTGGGGCTTCACCCGACGCAACTCTACGAGTCCCTCGCGGTCGGCGCCGTGGCCTACGCGGCGCTGCGCACGATCCGGCGGGTGCAGGCCGGGACGCTGCCCGCCGGTTCCGCGTTCGCGCTCTACATCGGACTTTACTCGTTCGCTCGATTCGTGATTGAATTTTTTCGCGGGGACGACCGCGGCGGTTTCTTTTTTGGACTGTCTCCCGCTCAATGCATTTCGCTGGCGGTTTCGGTGTGGGCGCTCTGGATCTACACGAGGCGGCGATTCCCCAAGGAGGTCGCGTGAAAGGCGGGCACCATGTGGCGGACCGGCCGGGGGAGCGGTTGGATCGTTTTCTCGCCGACTTGTACCCGGGCTACAACCGGGCTCATATTCAGGATCTGATACGACGCGGGAAGGTGACGGTGGACGGCAAGCCCAAAGCGCCCGCCTACCGTTTGAAGGGCGGCGAGCACATCGGCTTGGAAGCTCCCGCGGAAGCCTGGTCGGACATCTCGTTTGCGAAGAGCGTGATCCGCGAGGACGAACAGTTGCTCGTGATGCGCAAGCCCGCGGGATTCCTGACCCATCCGATGAACGACAGCTGGTTGAACGCTCCGGAGGCCGCGCTCGAATCCGACGATCCCAACATCGCAGGCCTACTGCTGCGCCACCGTCCCGATACCTGCGGGACGCTCGAACGCTGCGGGATCGTCCACCGCCTGGACCGCCAAACGAGCGGCGCGCTTATCGTCGCGAAAACCCGCGACGCGCAGGAGCATTTGCTGGCTGCGTTTCGGGACCGCGAAGTGGAAAAGGTCTACCGCGCGGTCGTTTTGGGGACGCTGGACGAAAAGACGCTCGTCGACGCGCCGGTCGGCCGGAGGCCCGGGCACCGCAAAATCGAGGTCACCCCGTTCGGCCGGGACGCCTCCACCGAGTTTCGGTCTCTGGAGTCCGCGCGAGGGCTCTCCTTGGTCGAGGCGCGTCCTAAAACAGGACGAACGCATCAGATTCGCGTTCACTCGGCCCATTTGGGAATTCCGGTTCTGGGAGATCCCGAAGGCTTCGACGCTCATCGCGACAAAGTGTTCCTAGGGCTGAACGCGCCGAAGCCTCCGCGCATGATGCTGCACGCTTACCGGGTCCGCTTCACCCATCCAGAATCCGGCAAGACGGTTTCGTATACTGCGACCCCGCCGAAGGACTTCCAAGAGTACTGGGACAGCGTGAAGGGCGGAGAACTTTCTTCCTAACTTTCAGCCTTTAAGGCGCGCAAGGCCCTCGTAAAGGGCGGCCGGAAACTTCAGGAAGAAGCGACGCAGCGGATAATACCGGGCGGCGGGACGCGCTTTGGAGCAAAGCTTCGGCGCTTCGCTGCAGAGCGCCCGCACGCCCCGATGCGCGTGCAGACCGTTGGAAACGACGAAGATCGTGTCGAGGCCCGAGAGTTTCGGCGCGGAGAAGCGCGCGTTTTCGAGCGTGCTGCGCGCGCGCTCCTCGAGACGGATCCGTTCGCGAGGCATTCCGAGACGCACCGCCGCGAGGGCCATCGTCGCCGCTTCCGAATGCTCGTTGCGAACCGGGGCTCCGGAAATCACGACGCGTTCGCAGTCGAAATCATGGACGATCGCGACCGCGGTTTTGACCCTGTCCCGCTGCTCCGGCGAAAGCGTCCCGTCCGAATTCGACGGGTAACCGAGAACGAGCAGGCCGCAGCGTCCGGCCGGAGGCTGCGCAACCGCCGCGCGGGCGCCGAGCCAGAACGCCGCTTCAGGACCCGCGGCGACGGCGAATCCCGCGAGCGTCCAGAGAAGGCGTTTTCGAGTCATGTCTTTCATTAAAAACGCACTATAGCAAAAGGATATCGCGCGGGCGGCGAGCGTCCCGGGAGGCCGCTTGAGGACTCGGGAAAAATGATAAAGTTCACGCATGCGGGCATTGACCTTTCTCGCGAGCCGTTTCGTGGCGGGGGACAACGCGGAGGACGCGGTCGACGCGGTCTGCGAACTCAATCGCCTGGGCATCAAAGCGACGCTCGATTTTTTGGGCGAGGACTGTGAAAGCGAAGCTCAGGCTGAAGCCGCGACGCTCGAATACGAGTCCCTTCTCGATTCCATCCACAAGGCCCGGCTGGACTGCAACGTCAGCCTGAAGCTCACCCAATTCGGCATGAATCTGGATACGGGGTTGGCCGAAAGCAATCTTATTCGAGTCGTGACGAAGGCGGAGTCCCTCGGGAACTTTGTGCGCGTCGATATGGAAAGTTCGGCCTATACCCAGGGGACGCTTGATCTGTTCAAGCGGGTCTTTTTAGAACATAAAAACTGCGGGGTCGTCGTTCAATCCTCCTTGCGGCGCACGGCCGCAGACGTCGCGGAGTTGAACGCGCTCGGCGCGCGCGTGCGTCTGTGCAAGGGCGCCTACAAGGAACCCGCCTCCGCTGCGTTCCAGGAAAAGGCTCTCGTGAACAAGAGTTACGATGAGTCGGCAGCCGCTTTGTTGAAGGACGGAACCTACCCGGGACTCGCGACGCACGATGAGGCTCGGATCGCGGAGGCGATCCGGTTCGCGCGGGAGAACGGCGTCGCTGCGGACCGGTTCGAATTTCAAATGCTGTACGGGCTGCGGCCCAAGCGCTGGCGGGAACTCGTCGCCGACGGATGGAACATGCGCGTCTATGTGCCCTACGGCACGCATTGGCTCCCTTACTTTACGCGGCGAATTCGAGAGCGCAAGGAGAACTGGATGTTCGTGTTGAAGAATTTGGCGGGCGGATGACGATGCAGGCTTTGACGAAACGGCGCGCCGGAGCCGGTGCGGAATTGATGCGGGTCGCGATTCCCCGGATCGCCAAGGACGAACTGCTGCTGAAGGTCAAGCGCGCCTCGATTTGCGGCTCCGATCTTCCCATTTACAACTGGAACTCCTGGGCGCCTGATCGCCTGAAGCTGCCGATGACGTTCGGCCACGAATTTTGCGGGGAAGTGGCCGAGACCGGATCCGCGACGCGGGATTTTAAGAAGGGCGATTTCGTCTCCGTCGAATCGCATGTCTACTGCGGGCTTTGCTCGCAGTGCCGGAACGGACAGCGGCACGTTTGCCGGAACTTGAAGATCATCGGGATCGACGGCCCCGGGGGGTTCGCGGAATTCGCCGTCGTCCCCGCGCGCTGCGCGTGGAAGCACAAGGACCTCCGCTTAGCCAAGGTCGGGTCGATCATGGAACCCTTGGGCAACGCCGTCTACGCCGCGCTGGTCGAGGAGATCGTGGGTCAATCGGTGCTGGTGCTCGGCTGCGGCCCGCAGGGGCTTTTCGCGATCGCCGCCGCCAAGGCGGGCGGCGCGAAACCGATCATCGCCGTCGAGATGGCCCCGTTTCGCAGAGCGCTGGCGAAAAAGATGGGTGCCGATCACGTTTTAGACCCCCGGGCGCCGGGGATTTTGGACGCGATCCGGCAAATCTCCGACAATTACGGCGTGGACGCCGTGCTCGAGATGTCGGGCGCCGCCCCGGCGATCGAGTTGGGGCTGAAGGCCGTGCGCAGCGGCGGGCGCGTCGTCGCGTTCGGAATCCCCTCGAAGATGCCGAGCATCGACTGGGCCAACGACATCGTGTTCAAGGGAATCCGGGTGTACGGGATCGCGGGCCGGGAGATTTTCAATACCTGGTCGCGAATGGATTCGCTTTTGCGTTCGGGGGCGATCAAGGTGGATTCCGTCATCACGCACCGATTCCCGCTGAAGCAGTTCAAGAAGGGCTTTCGGGTCATGAACGCGAAGTCGAAAAACTGTGGAAAGGTCGTACTGGAGATCGGCTGATATGGAAACGGAGTCCCGAAATCGGATGGCGTTCCTGGACGACGAACTGAAGACTCTAAAGGACGAGGGGCGGCTGATCAAGCTGCGAATCCTCGAGGGGTCGCAGCGGCCCGTCTCCATCATCGACGGCAAGAAAGTCGTCAATCTGACTTCGAACAACTACCTCGGCCTGACTACGCATCCGAAACTGCTTTCCGCCGCGAAAAAGGCGATCGACGACTACGGCGTCGGAACCGCCGCGGTCCGCACGATTATCGGGACGATGGACATTCATCAGGAACTTGAGCGCCGAATCGCTCGCTTTAAGGGGACAGAATCGGCGATCGTCTTCCAATCGGGCTTCGCGACGAACGTGGCTGTTTGTCAATCGTTGATGACCCACTCCGAGGATTTACTGATTTCCGACCAACTCAATCACGCCTCGATCATCGACGGCGGGCGCCTCTCCAAGGCCGTGCGCAAGATTTACGCGCACAAGGACATGAAGGACCTTGAGTCGATTTTGAACTCTCTGGAAGCGAGAAGGGCCCGCCGGAAAATGATCGTGACCGACGGTGTTTTCTCGATGGACGGGGACATCGCGCCCCTGCCGGCCATCCAGGATCTTGCCGACCAGTACGACGCCTTCGTCATGGTGGACGATGCGCACGCTTCCGGCGTGATGGGAAAAAACGGCGCCGGGACGCCGAGCCATTTCGGCCTGACCGATCGCGTTCAGATCCAGATCGGAACGCTTTCCAAAGCCATCGCCGCGATCGGCGGCTATGTCGCCTCCTCGGAGGCGCTGCGCGAATACATGGTCTCCACGGCGCGTCCTTTTTTGTTTTCCAGTTCCCATCCGCCGTCGGTGAGCGCGACCTGCATCGCCGCCCTCGAAGTGCTGGAAACCGAGCCCCAATGGGTCGAAAAACTTTGGAAAAACGCCGCGTTCTTCAAAGAAGGCCTCAAGAAGGCCGGATTTGATACGGGCGCGAGTGAGACGCCGATCACCCCGGTGATGGTCGGCGACACGAAGAAGGCGACGGAGTTTTCGAACCGGCTCTTCGAGGAAGGCGTGTTCGCGCTTGCGATCAATTTCCCGACGGTGGCCCGGGGGAAGGAACGTCTCCGGACGATCGTTTCCGCGGGACACACGCAGGCGGATTTAGACTTCGCTCTGGAGAAGTTCGCAAAAGTCGGAAAAGCGCTGGGCCTGATTTAGTAGCCTGTAGGCCGTTCCAACCGCCGAGGGGGGCCTCCGCCTCCTTAACATCGCTGTCATTGAAAAGACGGGAATTTCCTGTTAAACATTAGGGAGTTTCCTTCGTACTGTGTTGAACCGGATGCGCACCGAAATTAAGCGAAAAAAATGGATGAAGGCGGCGGGCGCGGTCCTCTTGGCCGGGGCCGTTTTGGCGCCTTTGCTCGCGTTCGCCGGCGACGGGGCCGTACGAGGGGTTCGATACGATGTTTCTTATCTCTGGACGCGAAGCAAGGACGGCGTCTTCCGGTACCGGGATCAGGTCGCGAAGACGCTCGGTCCCGAGGTTGCGAAGCACCTGCTCGTGGTGAAGCAGCGGCGGTACTACGGTTTGATCTACGACCGGGATGGAGCCGGGTCCGATGCGTACCGGATTGCCCGGAATCATACCCAGGTTCTGCGCGAAAACGGGCTTGAGGGCGCCGCGCCGACGCGGTCGGTGCGTTGGGCCGTCGTGGAGGGGGAAGCGCGTGTGAGCGAGGTCGAACTTACGGACCTCGGCGCGACCGCGGAAATGGAGGAAGAGATCGAGGAGTACGTGAAATCTCTTCGCCGGCGCGGGAAACTTCGGTCCGACGAGACGACCGCTTGGTCTGTTTACGATTTCGCTTCCGGCCAGAGGTTGGTGACGATCAACGTCGACAAGCCGCTTCAAGCCGCGAGCATGGTGAAGCCTTTCTTCGCTTTGGCCTACATGCATGAAGTCCGGGCGAAGCGCAAGGTCTATACTCCGACGGCGAAGACGATGATGCGTCGGATGATTCAGCACTCGAACAACGCGGCGGCGAACTGGGTCCTGCGCGAACTCGGGGGACCGGCGAAGGTGCAATCGATTCTCCGGGCCAACTATCCCGAGATGTTCGCCCATACGCGCGTCGTCGAGTACATCCCGCCCGGAGGACGCACCTACCGGAACAAGGCCGCCGTGCGCGATTACAACCGATTTCTCATCTCCCTGTGGCACAACGAACTGCCGGGGTCCTGGGAAATCAAGCGGCTGATGAAACTGCCCAGCGGCAACCGTATTTATGACGGCGCGGCGAAGGTCCCGGTCGGCACGATCGTCTACAGCAAGACCGGCTCCACGAAGCACCTCTGCGGGGACATGGGCATACTCGTCGCCCGCGGCAAGGATGGGGAGCGCTATCCGTATGTGATCGTCGGCGTGATCGAAAAGCAGGCCGCTCATCCGAACTACACGGCCTGGATCCGCAGCCGCGGAGACGTGATCCGCGACGTCTCGTCGTTGATCTATGAGCGCCTCGCTCGCCGCCACAATCTGCTGACGACGACGCAGACCGCGTCCTCGCGCTGACCCGACTGAAGAATTCTTAAGGCCGATGTCGGAGGCGCGGCATTCTACTCAGTACACTCAGAGGGGACTGTCCCCAAACTCTGTCCCCGAACTTAGAGCCGGAAGTGACGCCGGCCGGTAAAGATCATGGCCAGCCCGAATTCGTCGGCGGCGGCGATCCCTTCTTTATCTTCCGAGGAACCGCCGGGATGGATGATCGCGGCGATTCCGTGTTCCGCCGCTTCGCGGATCTCTTGGGGGGAGATCCACCCGTCGCAGCCAAGAACCCGGGGGGAGTTCGGAGGCACCACCGGATGCCGCTCCTGGCTTTTGACGATTGCTAAGCGCACCGCGTCGAGCCGGGTGACCTGACCGGCGCCGATTCCCAGCGTTTGGAGCGGATTCGAGAGCACGGCCGCGTGAGTTTTCGCGTGCTTGGCCACGCGCCAGGCAAGTTCCAGGGCGGCCTTCTCCAACTCCCCGGGAAGGCGTTTGGTCACCGTCTTGAATTGGCCGGGCGGCTGCGGCAGGTCCTTGTCTTGAATGAGAACGCCGCCCGCCACCGTTTTGAGGTCGCTTTCCTTGGCCGAGGCGAGCAAAGACGGAAGTCGGACGAGGCGGACGTTTCGTTTTGCGCGCAGGATCGTCAGCGCCTCGCCCGAGAACTCGGAGGCGACGATGCATTCTAGGTACTCGTGGGAAAGGGCGGCGGCGGCTTCCGCGTCGACCTCCCGGTTGAACGCGGCCACGGCGCCGGTGCAGCCTTCCGGATCGCTTTCGTACGCCCAACGCGCGGCGTCCCCGACGCGTTCGGTCGTGGCGACGCCGGCGGGGTTTCCGTACTTCACCATCACGCAGGCGGGCGCCTGGAACTCGGCGGCGAGTTCGAGGGCGTGATCCATCGACAGCAGATGGGTATAGGCGAGGGGTTTGCCGTAAAGCAGTTCCGCCGCGTTGAGCCCCCACGGGCGGGCGCCGCTCCAGGAGTAGAGCGCGGCGCTTTGCTGGGGGTTCTCGCCGTAGTGGAGTTCGGTCGCTTTCTTTAGGGAGACGATCATCTCGTCGGGCTGTTCCGCGGCGACCACCGCGGCTTTGAGGTGCTGGGCGATCGTCGAGTCGTAGTACGAAATGTAGGTGAAGGCTTTAGAGGCCAGCGCCTTGCGCCGCTCCAGCGTCAGCGACTTGCCGAGTTTCAGGGTGTCAAGGGTGGGGGCGTAGTCGCTCGGATCGCAGAGCGTGATCGCATGGTGGTAGCTGCGAGCGCCCGCTCGCAGCAGGGCGGCCCCCGCCACATCGAGAAAATCAACGACCTCCCCTTCGCTCAACGTGCCGGCTTCGAGCACTTGGGACAAAGGGTAAAGCGTGACCGCGAGTAAATCGATCGGCGGAATTTTTTCCCGGTCCAAGCTTCGCATTTGATCGCCGTCTTTGCGATCGGCGATCAAGCCGCCGAAAAGCGCGGGGTGCAGCAGGCGGACCCGGCCGCCGCAGAGCTCGGGATAGCGCGTGAACTCCGCGACATCCTCGACCCCTATTCGGGCTTCGCGCAGCGTCTTCGCCGTAAGCCCCGAGGCGATGATGCGGAAGCCAGCGTCGCGAAGACCTTGGGCGAATTCGACGATCCCGGTCGTGTCGGCGACGCTGAGTAGGGCCGTCTTCTTGAAGTGGGTTTCGGGAATCATGGGGTGAGGAGTTTCTTAAACGCCGCTTCATCGAGGGTCGGAACGCCGAGTTTTTCTGCCTTCTTCGCTTTGGATCCGGGGGCGTCGCCTACGACGACGAACGAGGTCTTTTTCGAGACCGATCCCGTCGCCTTTCCGCCCCTGCGCCGGATTTCGGATTCGGCCTCGCCGCGCGTCATCGACGAGAGCTCTCCCGTCAGCACGAAGGTTTTTCCGGACAGCCTCCCGCCCGCGGGGGCCTCGTCTTCCGGCTCGTCGAGGTTGAGCCCGGCCTGCTCGAGGCGTTCGAGCAGTTTCTGGACGCTCGGTTGAGCGAAATAGCCGGTGAGCGCTTTCGCGACGATAGGACCGATCTCGGGGACGCGGGTGAGGGTCTCTGGGTCGGCTGCGCGGAGCGCATCGAGCGTCTTAAAACGCGCGGCGAGATCGCGGGCGGTTTTTTCTCCAACTTGGGGGATGCCGAGCGCGAACAGCAGGCGCGACAGCGGCCTTTTTCTGGCGCCATCGATCTGCGCGAGCAGATTCTCCGCTTTCTTGTCTTTAAAGAGCTCGAGCGTCAGCAGATCCGCTTTTGTCAGCGTGAAGATGTCGGCCGCGTCCCTGACTCGCTCGCCGCCGAGCTGCTCGACAACGGCCTCGCCGAACCCCTCGATGTCGAGTCCGTCCCGGGAGGCGAAGTGGAGCAGTGCGCGCTTAATCTGGGCCGGGCAGGCGGGGTTCTCGCAGCGGAACGCGACGAACCCCTCTTCCTGGACGACCGGGCCCGAGCATTCCGGACAGATCTTCGGAGGGAGCACTCTCTTCTTTCCGCGGTGTTCGGCGACCTTCACGACTTTCGGAATGACCTCTCCCGCTCGCTCGATGACGACGCGGTCGCCGAGTTTGACTCCGAGCCTTTCGATCTCCTCGAAATTATGCAGACTCGCCGAGGAGATCGTGACGCCGGAAAGAAAAACGGGTTCGAGCGCCGCGACCGGGGTGATCGTTCCCGTTCGCCCGACGGAGAAAGTCACCCCCTTAAGCAAGGTCGTGGCCTGTTTGCCGGGGTATTTGAGGGCCATCGCCCAACGGGGGCTTTTGTTGGTTTGTCCGAGAACGGCCTGGGCGTCGCGGGAATCCACCTTGGCAACGAGGCCGTCGATTTCGTAGGGAAGGGACTCCTGCTTGCCCCTGAATTCCTCGTAGAAGGCGAGCAGTTCGTCGACGCTTCCACAGGTCCGCCGTACTTCGGTGACCGCGAAGCCGAGGCGCGCGCATCCTTCCAGGAACTCGGAATGCGATGCGTAAGCGTCGCCTCCCCGCGCGAGTCCGAACGAGTGAGCGAAAAACCTCAGCCGGCGCCGCGCGGTCACGCGCGCGTCTTTCTGACGCAGCGATCCGGAGGCGCAATTGCGCGGGTTGACGAAGGGAGGCTTCGCGGCGGCTTTGAGTTCTTCGTTGATCCTTCGAAACTCCGCCTTTTCCAAGTACACTTCACCGCGGATCTCCAGGCGTTTCGGAGGGCGCTTCCCGGAGAGCCGCAGGGGGATCGCCCGGATCGTCCGGACGTTCGGGGTGACGTCCTCTCCCCTCTTGCCGTCCCCTCGCGTCGCGCCGCGCGTCAGGACGCCGTCTTCGTAAAGAAGGGATAGAGAGAGCCCGTCGATTTTCGCTTCCACCGAGTATACGGGGGCCCTTCCGGGGAGTCCTTTACGCACGCGCTCGTCCCAGGCTCGGATGTCGTCGGCGTTGTAGGAGTTGTCCAAAGAGAGCATCGGCAGCGAGTGGACGACGCTCTTGAAATCAGTCGAGGCGGTTCCCCCGACGCGCCGGGTCGGGGAGTCGGGGACGCAGAGGTCCGGATGCTCGTGTTCGAGCGCTTCGAGACGCTTGAGCAGACGGTCGTACTCCTCGTCGGAGATCATCGGGTCGTTCTCGACGTAATAGCGCCGGTCGTGCCCGCGAATTTCCTCGCGCAGGGCCGCGGCTTCCGCGGCGGGAGTACGATGAGCCATAGCGTATTCTAAATAATTAGAGCCGAGCCCCGTGAGCGATTGCAATGCGGACGAGTTCCGGCAGGTCCCCGTTGGAGATAGGGATGCGCACCGGGCCGTCCGGCGCCTCCAGACGGTAGACGGCGGTCCCGTAGGAGCTTCGGTATAGAGGCTTCGCATAGGCTTTGAGAAAGAAGACGAGCGTCTTAAGCTGGGCTGCGGACAAATTCTTCAGCGCGTCCGCCCGGTTTCGGTAGGCCTCCGCGTGTCCGATGATCAGATGCGTGAATCCCTCGGATCTCAGCCGGACGTACAGCTCCTCCGGAGACGCGGCGTCCCGCGTGCGTGCCAGCAGGGGATCGGGGTCGAAGATAGAGGCGGCGACGACGAGGCGCGGGATCGGATAGGAGCGCGCGTCTCCGGATAAAAGAATCTTGGCGTCGACCGGCAGGTTGTCTCCGACCCATGCGGCCACGTCGGCGACCGGGGTGGGATAGCCGTGCTGCGGGCGCGATCGATAGTTGGAGCGCGTTTCCCGACCGAAAACGACGCCCGGGGCGCGCATTTCGTTGAGCATGGCGGCGTTCCACGAGAGATTCCAAAAAACCAGCAAAAGCGCGATCCACGGAACCCAGGGTTTCCAGTCGCGTCCGAGTCGGGTGAGCAGGTGTCCCGCGTAGAGGCAGAACAGCGGCAGCGCGGGAATCAGCATCCGGATCATCGAGGTCGAGCAGGCCCACATGACGAATTGGACGCCGAACAGCGCCAGAAGAATGCCGAAGGGGAACGCGGCCCGACGCCGGAGAAGCGCCAGGGGCGCGAAGAGCACCAGCAGCGGTCCAATAAACGAGAAGGAACTGCGTCCGAGGCTGAAAAGTTCCCAGGGCATTAATATCCAGGTTCGCCACGCGAGCGCGCCGCCGTGCCAAAAATGGCCGCGCGCCGAGGCGGTGAAGCCGACGATGTCGGCGTTGCCGGACCCGAACACCGTCCCCAGAAACGGATAGACCGGATTGCCCGTGAAGAGAAAACTCTTCATCAGCCACGGGGAGAGTGCGGAGACGGCGCTGACGACCCAGATGAGCACCAGGCGAGCGATCAGTCCGCGATCCAATGCGCGAATCGACGCGAGGATCCAGGCGAGCGCGCCGGCCGCCGCCGCAGCGCTCCAGAGTGCGGTGTATTTCGTTCCCATCGCGAAGCCGAAGAACACCCCGGAAACGACGATCCATCGGGGAGCCTGTTCCCTGCGTTGGGTCGGGTTGGAGAGCGCGAAGACCCCGCGCACCAGCGACCAGGCGCCCATCAAAGACCAAAATGCCGCCGCGAGTTCTACGCCGGTATGCCAAAACGACACGCCGACCACGGGGGCCGTCGCGAACAGCGCGGCGGCGATCAGCGCCGTGCGGCGGGAGCAGGCGGTGCGTCCGAACTCGTAGATCGCCAGGCAGGAAAGCGCCCCCATCCAGAAATGCAGCGTCTTCGCCGCGATTTCGCCGCGCAGGACGAGGCCCGCCAGGTAAAGCATCTCCATGTTCTGCGGAAAGTTCGCGTGAAGCGGAGTCGGGAGCGGGGTGATCCGCCCTCGCTGGATGTATTGCGCCGGGGCGGCCAGGTGGTAGACGAGGGAGTCGTAGAACGTTTCCGGAGTCAGCGCGCCGATCACGTGCAGAGCCGCGGCGTAGACGATCGCCGCGAGCGCGGTCCATTCGAGGGGTTCCAGCGTGGAGAAGAAGCCGGGCGCCTCCGGCGACGATTTCGGCGGCGGGGAGCTCAGCCGCACGACGAGTTCGTAGGCGTTGAGTCCGATGCCCGCGCCGGAGACCGCGTACACCGAGGCTTCGGGCGCGACGCCGATCACGCCGAGTACGAGCAGTCCCAGGGAGAAGAGACCGAGTCCAAGACCTTCCGCGAGCAAAGAGCGCTCGAGGCGGCCGGCGGGCGCGGCGAACAGCCGGCGGACGACCGGCATTCCAAATCCAAAAGCCGCCACCGCGACGACGACGATCATCGTTAAATCCAGGACGGCGTTGAGCACGAGCGTTCCGGCCGAAACGGCGCCCGCCGCCCCCATCGCCGCTTGCGCCGGAAAGAAGGAGGCCCCTTGGGCGAGTATGCCTGCGGAGCCGGAATAGGTTTTGGCGAGGATAAAGGCGGCCCAAACAGCGAAGGCCGCCTCGACGGACCAGAACCGCCCGCGCTGTCCCGCGTCTCGCGGCGGACGGCCGCCGCGCCTACGCCCTCGCTTTCCCACCGGGCCAATACGAGGCGACGACGTAGGTCCAAACCGTCCCGATCACGATCCCCAAGGACCATCCGATCACTTTGACGCCCAAGGGAAAGAGCGGCAGGTAAGAGAGGGCTCTCAGGACGCATTCGCGGGCGGCCGTCGCCGCGGGAAACAGGTCCTTCGTAAAAAAGAGGACGACGGCGACGCTGGAAACCATCGCTGCGATGTTCCCGGTTTCGGAAATCGGCTTCTCCGTGAAAATCGCCAGAAGGAACAGTCCGAGGAGTCCGCCGTAAGTCCACCCCATCGCTTGAAGACCAAACCACAGGATGGACGGTTGCCGTCCGAAAATCATCGCCGTGACCGCGAGAATGACGGCGAAGGCGACCACAAACCCGCGTGAGAAACGCAGAGCCTCCGCGTCCGGAACTTCGCGGCCGCGCGCCCAATGCGGTTTGTACACGTCGATGAAGGCGGTGGACGCCAAGCCGTTGAGGGCGGAATCGAGAGAGGACATCGCCGCGGCGAGCAGCCCCGCGACCAGCAGTCCCCGCAGGCCCGCGGGAAGCGCGGTCACGATGAAATGCGGGAATATCCAATCGTTGCGGCCATCGGCGACGAGTTGAGCCGCGGCGGCGTCGGGAAAGACCTGGTAGTAAACGAACAGCGAGGCGCCGACGCTTAAAAACAGCAAAGACGTGAAGATCGGAGCGATGCCGGCGGCCCAGGCGGCTTTCTTGCTTTCCCCGACGTTTTTGCAGGTCAGCATGCGCTGAGCCAGATCCTGGTCGCACGCCCCGACCGCCAGTCCGATGACCAGCGCGAAAATGTTTCCCGACCAGAAATTTTTCGGATCCGCCAGGTCGAAGGAAAAACGGAAGACTTCGAACTTCCCGGCTGCGGCCCCGTCGTAAAGAAATTGAGAGAACCCGCCGGGCAGCGCGTTCCAGATGACGATGAGGGAGGCGCTCGCGCCGAGTACGAACAGCGCCAATTGGAGCATATCGGTCCAAATGACCGCTTTGATGCCGCCGGTGACGGTGTAGAGTAGCGCGAACGCGGCGATGCAGACGATCGCGGTCTTCAACCCCAGGCCGAAAAACACGGAAACCGCGATCGCGCAGCCGGCGAGCCGGACGCCGCTGGCGAGGACGCGGCTGAACATGAAGAAAATCGAGGCGGCCGTCCGGCTTTTTAGACCGAACCGGTGGCCGAGGAGTTCGTAGACGGTCGTCACGCGCAGTTCGTAGAAGCGGGGAAGAAACCAGCGCGAGAGGAGATAGTATCCGAGGAAGTTCCCGACGCCGAGCTGGAGATACACGAAGCTCCCCCCGAACGCCGCGCCCGGGACGCCGATGAAGGTCAGCGCCGACAGCGAGGTCGCCAGCGAGGAGGCGGCCACCGGAATCCATCCCATGGAACGCCCCGCGAGGAAAAAGTCGTCCGTATCTTCTTCGCGGCGTCCCGCCCAAACCCCCAGTGCGACGACGGTCGCGGTATAGAGAGCGAGAACGGCCCAATCGATCGCGGTCATGCGTTCACCACCGGTGGTATGCGGGATGGCCCGGCTTCACGGCGACGAAGTTGCCCAGGCAGGACGCGGTCCGCTTTCCGCCGGCCAGGAGTTCGGCCTCGATCAGCGCGCGGTCCTCACGGGATTCCTTGACCCGGGCGATGATTCGCAGCGGCCCGTCGATGGGAGTGGGGCGGAGCAGGCGGACCGAAAAGTCGGCGGTCACGGTGCACGGGGGGGAGTCCGCGGCCGTCCGGTCCATCAGATAAACCGCCGCCGTCCAGTTGGAATGGCAATCGAGCAGGGCCCCGGCGATACCGCCGTTAAGCATTCCGGGAAACGCCTGGTGGTGGGGCTCCGGGGTCCACTCGCAGACGAGTTCTCCGTCCGGGGCGCCCGAAAGAAAACTACGGATCCTCAGTCCTTTCTCGTTGGCGGGGCCGCAGCCGAAGCAGGAACTCTTCGGCGCGTAGCGCTCTTGGATCGACGCCCCCCGTTCAGGCACGCTCGCGAGGCCCATCCTTCTTGGTCTTCGGCTTGCGGGGTTGTTCCGGGATTCCGTTCGCGGGCCGTTCGAGTTTGATTTTGTCCAGGATCCCGTTGATGAACTTGCTCGAATCGTGAGAGGAGTAAATTTTCGCGATTTCCAAGGCTTCATCGATGACCACGCTGACCGGCGTTTCGGGGCAATGAAGCAACTCGTAGGAGGCCAGCCGCAGCAGGTTCCGGTCCACCGTCGCCATGCGCCCCAATTCCCAGTTCCGGGCGACCGCGCGGATGTGTTCGTCAAGGGACGCGAGGTAGGTCTCGGTTCCGGCGATCAACGCTTCGGCGAATTCGCGCGCGGCGGAGTCCATTTTCGAGCCGTGCCCCACCGTGAGAGAGGCTTCGGAGCGGTTCATTCCGCCGACGTCGATCAGGTAGAGAGACTGGAGCGCGAATTCGCGGCCCTGGCGCCGTCGTCCCATCAGCGCTTCCTCCCGACGCTAGCGGTCCCGGAAGGGTCGCGGTGCCGGACGCTCAGGAATCGTCCGGTGCCGCCGAGCTTCATCTCGGCCATCACCAACGCGGCGAGCGCCGCTTCCGACCCGCGGTCCATCTCCCCTTTCGTGCGGGCGACGGCTTGCTTGAAGTTGTTCGGGGTCAAAATGCCGGTCACGCAGGGCACGCGGGTTTCCAGGGAAATCTTTTGCAGATGGGCGTAGGTCGCCTGCGAGATGTAGTCGTTTTGCGGGGTTTGACCTTTGAGGACGCAGCCCAAAGCGATGATCGCGTCGAAGCGTCCGGAGAGCGCCATCTCCTGGACGGCCCACGGGATCTCGAATCCTCCGGGCACATGAACGACTTGGATGCGGTCGTTCTCCACGCCTTCCTCGTTGAGCGTGCGCAGACAGTTTTCGAGCAATTTCCCGGTGATGCTCTCGTTGAAGCGCGACACGATAATTCCGAAGCGGGACCTTTTCATCCGCGGGCCTTCCGTCCGCGCTCAAGGCTGATATGATTCGCGTCGACGCCCTCAAGGAGATGCCCTAGTTTGAGCCGCTTGGTTTTCAAGTAGCGTTCATTGTGAGGATTCGGCTTGATGCGGATCGGGACGCTCCCGGTGACCTTCAATCCGAACGCGTCGATCCCGACGATTTTTCGCGGATTGTTCGTGAGAATTTTGATCGAGGTGAGACCGAGGTCGGAAAGAATCTGAGCCCCGATCCCGTATTCCCGCAGGTCCGCCTTGAAGCCGAGCGCGATGTTCGCTTCGACCGTATCAAGACCTCTATCCTGAAGCGCGTACGCTTGGATCTTCTTGACCAAGCCGATTCCCCGGCCTTCCTGCGCGAGATACAGAAGCACGCCCCGGCCGGCCTTCGCGATCGCCTTCATCGCCGCTTCGAGTTGAAATCCGCAGTCGCAGCGGAGGGAAAACAGCGTGTCGCCGGTGATGCAGGAGGAGTGAACGCGCACGAGCGTATCCTTGGAGCCCGGCAGGCGACCCATCGACATCGCGAGGTGTTGTTTCCCCGTCAGGCTTTCCTCGTAGACGTGCAGCTGGAATTCCCCGTGAGGCGTCGGAATCCGTCCGGAGGCCACCCGCTCCACGAGGCGTTCGTGCCGGCGGCGGAACTCGATCAAATCCTCGATCGTGACGATCTTAAGCTTGTGCCGTTTGGCGAAAGCCGAGAGTTGTCCGGTTCGGGCCATGGACCCGTCTTCGTTCATGATTTCGCAGATCACGCCGGCGGATTTGAACCCGGCGAGCCGCGCGAGATCCATCGCCGCCTCGGTATGGCCGGCGCGCACGAGGACGCCGCCTTTTTTCCCCCGAAGCGGGAAGATGTGGCCGGGGCGGATGAAGTCTTCCGGTCCCGATTTCGCGTCGATGAGCCGCCGGATCGTCCTAGCCCGGTCGGAGGCGGAGATCCCGGTCGTCGTGCCTTTGCGGGCGTCTACGCTGATCGTGAACGCGGTGTCTCGGCCCGGGCCCGCGGGAATCGTTTGGACCATCGCTTCGATCTGCAAACGGTCGAGGATTTCCCCGCTCATCGGGGCGCAGACCAGTCCGCGGCCGTGGCGCACCATGAAGTTGATCGCCTCGGGCGTGGCCTTTTCCGCCGCCATCACCAGATCGCCTTCGTTTTCGCGGCGCGGGTCGTCTACGACGACGACCATGCGTCCTCGCTTAATTTCCGCGATCGCATCCTCGATGCGGTCGAGGCGTGGCGTGGGGACGGCCCTTTTCTTAGAACGCTTTTTCGCCTTCATCGTTTCCGGGTGCGGCGTCTTGATTCTAAAATGTTCGCGACGTAGCGCGCCATCAAATCCGCCTCTAAGTTGACGCGGTCCCCGGGCGCGCGCCCGCCGAGCGTGGTGTTTTCCAGCGTCTCGGGGATGAGCATCACTTCGAACCATCCGGCTCCGGTTTTGGTCACGGTGAGGCTTGTCCCGTCGATCGCGACGGAGCCTTTCGGCGCCACGAGCGGGGCGATTTTACGCGGAAGGCGAAAGCGCATCCGAACGAATCCGTCGGGGAGCGGACCGCGATCGAGAACGGCGTCGCAGGCGTCGACGTGTCCGCTGACCCAATGTCCGCCCACGAAGTCGGCGGCCTTCAACGGCGTTTCGAGATTAACCCGGTCTCCCTTGCGAAGGGTTCCTAGATTCGTGAGGCGGTGCGTTTCGGGGCCGACGTCGAACGCCAACTCCGCCCCTTTGCGCGAGACGACGGTCAGACAGGTTCCGTTCACCGCGACGCTCGCGCCCTTCGGAAGCGCCCCGAACTTCGCGCGGATTTTGAGGACGCGCCCCGCGTTCGCGCTCACGACTCCCAATTGCTGCACGATGCCGGTGAACATCAGGCAACCCTCCCGGTTAGAAGGAAGTCGGGACCGACGCGGCGCATCGAGGTCGCTTCCAGCCGGGGGGCTTTCGCGAGCGAGGCGAAACCCTTCCCTTCGAAAAAGGACCGCGCGGCCTCTCCTCCGAGAAGAGACGGCGCCAGGAACAGGCGCACTTCGTCGACCAGCCCGGCTTCCAAAAACGCGGTATGGATCTCGCTGCCCCCTTCGACGAGCAAAGAGGTCACGCCTCGTTTTGCGATCGCGGCCAGAGCCTTGCGCAGATCGACGCGCCTTCCGAGGAGGGGAACCCGCAGGTGCTCAACGGCCGCCGTCGCCGGGAGCCGGCCGTTGGGCGCCTTCGACGAGACGATCAAAGAGATTCCGGGCTGGGTCAGAAGCTTCGCGCCGCGGGGCGTGTTTTGCCGAGAATCCAAGACGATGCGCAAGGGATGGCGCCGGCCGGTGCCGGTGAGACGCGGATCGTCGGCGACAACGGTTCCGCGGCCCACGAGAATCGCGTCCACTTCGGAGCGCATCTTTCGGCTCATCGCGCGCGCGGCGGGGGAGGTGATCCACTTCGATTGTCCGGAGACCGTTTGAATGCGTCCGTCGAGGCTCGCC
The DNA here is from genome assembly GCA_002790095.1 of Elusimicrobia bacterium CG_4_9_14_3_um_filter_62_55. Taxonomy (GTDB): domain Bacteria; phylum Elusimicrobiota; class Elusimicrobia; order UBA1565; family UBA1565; genus UBA1565. The sequence continues at coordinate 44,283 of PFUL01000181.1, forward strand.
GCCGCTTTCAAAATCACGTAGGGACGGCCCTTTCGGATCCATGTGAAGAAGGCGCGGTTGAGCGCTTCACACGGCTGTGCAAGCAGCCCCTCTTCGACTGCAACGCCGGCCCTGCGCAAGGCGGCCTTCCCTTTCCCAGCGACCCGCGGATTGGGGTCCCGGACTCCGAAAACGACGCGCGACACGCCCGCCTTCTTGAGGGCTTCGGTACAGGCGGCGGTTTTACCGAAAAAGCAGCAGGGCTCGAGGTTGACGAACGCGGTCGCGCCGCGGGCCGCCCTTCCCGCTTTCGCCAGCGCCATGGGTTCCGCGTGCGGACCGCCGAAGTTGCGGTGCCAGCCTTCTCCGACAACGCGTCCGTTTTTCACGAGAACGCATCCGACCATGGGGTTGGGACTCACGAGACCCCGTCCGCGCTTCGCGAGGGCGAGGGCCCGCCGCATGAAGCGCGCGTCGTCGTTCACGTGCGGGGGAGAACGGCCGATTTCAGGTTCGAGCGGTGCTGCCGTTCTTCGAAGTAGCCGGGCACGTCGGCGAGGCCGATGGAACCCTCGATGAGGCCTTCGGTGGAAATCAGGCCGGTCGACAGGAGGCGAAGCGCGGTCTCGAAATAGCGGGGTTTGTGGTGGAACACGCCGAACAGCGAGAGTTGGCCGTAGTGCACGCGGTGCGCGTCCACGGGGACCTCGGTTCCCTGCTTGCATCCGCCGAACAGGCAGACCTTGCCGCCCTTGCGGGTCATCGAAATCGCCTGCTTCCACGTTTCCGCCTTTCCGACGGCTTCGAAGACGGCGTCGACGCCGCGGCCGGCGGTGAGAGAACGCACGGCTTCGACCGGGTCGCGGTCCAAAGCGGAAATCGTTTCGCCGGCGCCCAGGGCCGTCAACGTCGCGAGCGGTTCGGGGCTGCGGCCGATCATGAGGGGCCGCACGCCTTTGGCTTTCAGCGCTTCCAAAAGAAAACGGGCCATGATCCCGGCTCCGATCACCGCGACGCTGTCGCCTTTGCGGATTCCCGTCGCGTCCACCGCGTGGATCGCGCAGGAAAACGGTTCGGAAAGGGCCGCGGTTTCAAATGCTGTTCCCTCGTCGATCGCGTAGGTGTTTCGGGCCGCGATGTTCGCGGGGAGCAGCAGGTATTCGGCGTAGGCGCCGTTCAGGAGCTTGAGATTTTCGCAGAGCTGGTTCTCGTCCCGGTCGCAATGGAAGCAGCCGTCGCAGGGGGCGGAGTTCGCCGCGACGACGCGCATGCCCGGCTTAAAGCGCGTCACTCCCTCTCCGACCGAGGCCACGGTGCCCGCGAACTCGTGGCCGAACGGGGCGGGCAAAGAACCCAAAAGGACCGGATGTCCCTGACGGAAGGCCTTGAAGTCGGTGCCGCAGGTAAGCGCGGCGCCGATGCGAAGTAGAATTTCGTTCAGTCCCGGCTTGGGAACGGGGACTTCCTCGAGGCGGATGTTCTTGGGGCCGTGGTACATCACGGCGCGCATCGTGGGGCCGCTCACCGTTTCCCCGCGGTTCTCTTCTTCTTGGCGGCAGGGCGCTTCTTTTCACCTTCGTCGCCTTTGCCCGGAAGCAAAATCGCTTTCAGGATTTCGCGGCCGCGCACGCGGCGAAGCGCCTCGGCGAAATCTTCAAGGCCGAAGCTGTCGCGGGCGAACAGCGAGAGATCAATTTCGCCCGCGACCACGATCCGGTGCGCCTCCCGCAGGTCTTCGATCTGCGGGGAGTAGCTTGAGATGATCGAGAGTTCCCGGTGGTAGAGCGCGTCCAAATCGATCGAGGCCTTCGGTTGGGTCGCGTATCCCGCGAAAACATTGAGCACTCCGCCGTCGCGGACCCACTCGAAGCGTTGGGGGATCATCGACGACGGGCCGGCCGTCGAGATCAGCGCGTCGGCGCCGCGATTTTGCGTGAGCCGGCCGACCAAGGATTGGACGCTCCCGTCCTTTCCGGTATAGGCGTGATGAATGCCGAGTTTGTTCGCCGCGCGAACGCGCATGTGATCGATGTCGATTCCGACGACCGTAGCTCCGATGCGCTTGAGCGCGAGTGCGGTGAGCAGCCCGATGAAGCCAAGCCCGACGACCACGACGGTATCGTCCTGGCGGGCGCCGATGCGGCGGAGGTTCCTCAAAACGCAGGAAAGGGGCTCGATCATCGTCGCGTGCGTGAAGGGCAGCGACGCGGGAAGTTTGAGGGCGACATGCTCGACGTGCCGCGCGGAAATCCTGACGAATTCGGAGAATCCGCCCGGATCGAGGTTCGTGCGCTTGAACTCGCGGCACATGGACTCGGTTCCGCGGCGGCAGTAGTGGCAGTCGAGGCAGGGGACGTGGTGACTGACGACGATGCGGTCGCCTTTCTTGAACTTCGTCACGCCTTTGCCGACGGCGTGAACGCGGCCGGCGACTTCGTGCCCGAGCGGCACGGCGCGATCGCGGATGGCGGAATCGATCTTGAGAAGGTCGGAGCCGCAGAGTCCGCACGCTTCGACGCAAAGCAATAATTCGCCTTCCCCGATTTCGGGAATGGGAATGTCCTGGAGCTGGATGTCCTTCCGACCGAGATAAACGAGGGCTTTCATAAAAAGATCTAATAAATTATACAATAATAAAGCTCTTTTCGAACCATGAAACCCACCGAAAAACAGCTCCGCCGTGAAATCGTCGACATCGGCCGCAAGATGTACGCGCAGGGATTCGTGGTCGCCACCGACGGGAACATTTCCGTGAAGCTGCACGGGGAGCTGGTGCTGGTGACGCCTTCCGGAGTCCCGAAAGGCGAGCTTAAGGAAGAGGACCTCGTCGTCGTGGATCTCCAGGGCCGGACTCGTTTCGGCCGCCGCAAACCGACGACGGAGTTCCGCATGCACCTGCGGATTTACGCTCAGCGGCCCGACGTGGAGGCGGTCGTCCACGCCCACCCGCCGATCTCAACGGGCTTCGCCTGCGCGGGGGTGCCGCTGGATCAGCCCATCGCCACCGAAGTGATTCTCCAACTCGGGAAGGTCCCGCTCGCCCCATACGGAACCCCAGGCACGGAGGAGCTTCCCGAGACCTTGATGTGCTGCATCCGCGATCATAACGCGATGCTGATGGCCAATCACGGGGCCGTGACCTACGGGAAGGATCTGAAGCAGGCCTGGGGGCGGATGGAAACCGTCGAGCAGTTCGCGAAAATCATGCTCGTGACCAAGATGCTCGGCCGTCAGAACCCCCTTTCCGACGCCGAGGTCGCCAAAATCGTGGCGGCGCGCTCCTCGTATTTCTCCTAACGGCCCCAAAATGGGTCTTGGCGGAGTGTCGTTGACATGCAGTGTTGTCATGGGTATATTGGCCTACTCGAGAATGGGAATTTCAGCCCTCCCCTCGGAGGAATTCATGCGCTTCACCTCACTGTCACTGCTATTGGCCCTATGCGCCTTCCCGGTCAGCTCAAGCGAAGTCCAAGTTCAATTTTGATGAATCGATAGATGCTTCGGTTGTACTAGAGCAAGCTCAGAATCAGACCAAGGAAAAAAACAGCACGGTTCCCGAAATTGGAGAGTCAGGCATGGTGCCTTGGCTATTAAAGCCTACGCTGAAAGCTGAGCCTGCGGTCGATCCTAGGCAGGAGACCTTGGTTGAGCTCTTTGGGGATATTATCCCTCTGCATAATCGACTCCGGAATTATTTGGTCAACCATCAGAATCATTTAACAATGCAGGGCATCTTGAAGGACCACCGGATGGAATATATCGAAGTTGGGCTCCGAGAAGCTTTTCGTGCGGAAGGTGTGGATATCACCTCCGAGCGGGACGGGATGCTGCCTGAGGCAGACGAATTGGATGCAAAAGACACAAGCCTCTCAGAGGAGCAAGCGCAGCTAAACGAAAATAAGAAGAAACTGGACGTGCGGCTTGCCGATATTAAAACGCAGGGTGCTGAGCACGAGAGACGTTGCCTTCCTACTCATCCCCCGGAGAGACATCAATGGTGTGTTGATAATGCCGCTCGTTTGAACAAAATCATTGATGAGTACAACGAGGATGTTCGCAAACATAATGCTACGGTTGAGGAGTGGAAGAAGCAGGTCGGTGAGCTTAAGCCGAAGTGGGATGCGTTTGTGGAAGCGATTCGCGCCTGGGAAGAAAAAATTAAGAAGTTAATCGATAAGGTCGAGAGCCATTTCCGCAATCTGAAGGATTGTGAGTACCTTCGGAACGATGTTGAGATAATTCCATCACCGGATGTGATTACTTGGCGTCTTGCGTGTCATTACAATTGTTGTGGCTTGCCGTACCTGTACATTTTCCCTCCTTTGCGCGAAAGGCCAATGCCCGCGCAGGCGGAACTGCTTTGTAGGCAGGTCAAACCTATGTGCACTCCGGGAGGGGCATTTCAAGGTTCAAACTCATTGTTCAATAAGGATTGGGCCCTCAAGGAAGGATTTGAGCATTCGGGCAAGTGCCCTTCCGGTCAGATGTCGACAGAGGGCAATACAAAGTGATCAAAAAAGTGGATGTGTGCTACTACGCTCTCGGTGGTGATAAATCTAGTAAGCAGGTTGCTGAGAGGATTGGAGCGGCGGGGTTTTTTATCGTGCTACAACCCGTTGATCCCACGATTACGCTTGGTGGAGCAAAAATAGGTGTTGGGATTGGATCCGGTGATTTGCATGTGGTTGATCTGGGAGAGGGAACTATCGATGCTGCAAAGTTTATTCTCGAGAATTTTCCAGCCGTCAAGGGAAAAATTTTCGTTGTTGAACCATCTCCCTCGGTCGATCTGGAGACCGATGGTCTAATCTCGGTGACGCGCGAGTCTCTTGTTGAGCGTCTTCGGGAGATTCCGCGGGATTGATGCTTCGTGGCCGGGCGAGCAGCAGGTAGAGATAGTATCGTGATGACTCAATTCGAGGAAATTGCAGACTTCCCTGACAACGAAATTGGCGAGATTTATCGGGGATTAACTACTGAGACGATGGCGACTGCCCTGATAACGGCTCCCCAAAAGGTAATCGACAAGTTTTTCGCCAACATGCCTGGGGATTTGGTCGACCTGATTCGGAGTCGGAAGCCCTTTGACTGGCGGTTCGAGCGGGGGAGCCTGGAAGTTCTTCTACAGCGATGAATACGGATTGGTTGCCAACGGTGTTAACTCCTACAAGTACAACGCGTGCGCTGTAAACGCACCTGACATTTCTATATGGGTTTGACAGGGTGAAATTGGGCCTTGCTAATTTTGTCGCCCGGGGCTATACCTACCTTGTCCAACCCCGCGCGTCGACTCCCGGGGACTTCTCGTGACCGGTCAGGTGGTGGGCTCCATTTCCCGCTTTGGGGGGGGGGATGTAGAGCGGCCGGTCTGAGGAGGTCGTCGCCGAGACCGAACCGGGACGCGCCGAGTCGGACGAAACGAGATCGCGGGGGCTTGCGAACACGCATGGGTTCGCAAGCCTTCGCCTTTTTTCAGTCCTCTTTTTTATTCGTTCCGGACCGGGCCAACGGACCCGTCGGCGATTGGGTCCTATACCCCTTACCCGATTCTGCTCAGCCGTTAGAATATAGCGAAACCCTTGTAATCTTCGGGATTGGCTGGAGAGCATCCATGGCCCGACCGTAATCGGGCGACACCCAGGGGAGTCTTGACGGCGCACGGGCGCCATCCGGGCTCTCCTATTTTATTGGGGGTTAACACGGTTATGAATCGATTTTTAAATTTCTTTTTCATCGCGGCTCTCGCGGGGGCGGTCTGCGCGTGCCGAAAAGAATCGCCCTCACCGAGAAAGGAAGCGCCGGCGCTCTCTGCGCCCGAAAAGGACGGCTTTACCCGTCCGAACGTGCCCGCCGCCGCCGAAGTCTCGGCCTCATCGGGAGCGGTTAAATTTTCGCTGAGCATGCCGACGACGGCCTATCACAAGGCCGACCACGCCATTTGGGTAAAGGTCTCGATGACCAATATCGGGACCGAGCCGCTGTTTATTTTCAGTAAGTCTCTCTTCGCGGGAGCGCCGGCCCTGATGAGCGTCGATCTATGGAAGGTGGAAATTCAAGACGCCGGCGGTGAACGCGTCTATTACGAAGCTCCCATGCACCCCATTTCCGGAGATTGCGTTCCGGACTATAAGCGCCTGGACCGGCGCGAACTCATGCGGAAGTATGCCAGGGATTTGGCGCCGGGCGCGACGGTTTCTACTCCGAGCGTTCCGGATTTAGGAGGCTGCCCCGATTCGCGGAGAGACACCCTCGGAGATTTCGGCCAAATCCCCGGGCTGTATCTTATCCCGGGGGGGCATCGAATTCGGGCCGTATTCGACCAGGTGCGTCCTTCCGGTATATCCGGGGCTCCCGGGCCGGGCGAGGTTCGCGTTGAAACCCCATGGATGAATTTCGAGGTTTTGCCGTGATCCGCTTACTATTGGCGCTTTCGCTGTTCTTCGGAAACTCTGCCTTTAGCCTGCAGACCCCGCATGATTACGATTGCGCAAGCGAGCCCTAATCCTTCAGATACTTGAGCAAGTAGGTGAACTCGAGGGCTTTGCGCATCGCGGCCTGTTTGAGGTCGGCCGCGGCGGAATGTCCGCCCTCGATGTTCTCGTAGTACCAAACCCGGTGGTTGCGGCCGAGCATCTTCGCGACCATCTTGCGCGCATGCCCCGGATGAACGCGATCGTCCTTCGTCGAGGTGATGAAGAATATTTCCGGATAGCGCCGCTCTTTGTACCACAGCACGTTCTGATACGGCGAATACTTGCGGATAACTTCGCGCATCGCCGGATCGTCGGGATTGCCGTACTCGCCCATCCAACTCGCGCCCGCGAGTAGTTTGTTGTAGCGGAGCATGTCGAGCAGCGGAACCTGGCACACGACGGCGTTGAACAGTTTGGGCCTCTGCATGGCGACGGCGCCGACCAGCAGCCCGCCGTTGGAGCCTCCCATGATGCCCAAGCGGCGCGGGGAGGTGATGTTCTGATAAATCAAATCCTCCGCGACGGCGATGAAATCGTCGAAGGCCTTCTGGCGATTTTCCTTGAGCGCGGCGCGATGCCAGGCGGGACCGTACTCTCCGCCGCCGCGGATGTTCGCGAGAACGTAGACCCCGCCGCGTTCCAGCCACATCTTTCCCAGCGCCGCGTTGTAGCCCGGAGTCATCGAGGCCTCGAATCCTCCGTATCCGTAAAGGAGGGTCGGGTTCTTCCCGTCGAATTTCATGCCCTTTTGTCCGACGAGGAAATAGGGGATCGCCTCCCCGTCCTTGGAGACCGTGAAGAACTGCTGCACGTCCACGCCTGAAGCGTCGAATTTCGCCGGCAGGGCTTTGAGCAGTTCGGGTTCAAGAGCGCCTTCGCGCAGATGGAGCAGCGAGGTCGGCGTCAGGAAGTCGGTGTAGCCGAAGAAGATGTCGTTGGAGTA
>PFUL01000096.1 GCA_002790095.1 Elusimicrobia bacterium CG_4_9_14_3_um_filter_62_55
GCCGTGACTCGAGTGGTAACTCTGTTCTACGTCGTTTTGGGTGGGTCAGTTCTCGTTAGCAGAGCGGGGTCAATTTTGGTGAGCGGCGAAGGCGCACCCAATGCGATTGTCGAAGGATCGCTCGGGTGCGAGGATAGCCGTTAAGCCTGCGGGATTTCTTAAGGAATGGGGATACCAACGGCTCGGGAGCGAGCTCCCCCGAAACGGACGGGTCCCGTACTCGATTTAGCGCCTGGCAATCGTCGCAGTGCACGCCCCCATTTTCCAGACCAGGGTGTGCTGCAAGCATCGATGCTCGTCGGCGGTATGCGTCATCGCGCTTGCAGGGGGATCGGGCGTTGCGGCCAGCATTTCGCGGACGAATGACAGCTAGGCAGACTGTTTGACTTCCGCACTAGCGAGGATTACGCCGGCCGATAGAAATCGATTCTGAGTCTTTTTGTAGGAGGCCAGGTCGGCGATGGAAAGATTGAGGGGGTGCCCCTGTATCGTCATCTTCACATGAGTCCGATCGATTTTCTCGACATGCTCCAGTTGAAGGGAAGTTCTTAATGTGGAAGCAGAAGCAGTTTTTGAGGAACCACCGGCCTGTAGTTCATTTCCAAAATATCCTCACCGCCATTGCTGAGCGGGAGGTCTGCCAGTTCCCGGTCACTATTTCCACCTTCACTTTTGAGGCATATAAACTCATGGGCAGAAACTGCCGCCCCGTACGAAGCACCCGTCACCATGAGGTAAGATCGGAGCTGATCGAGCGCGTCTTGGTCGATTTTCTGCTTGACCTCTATAATGAGATGGGCTTTGTCTCGTTCTCCAACCACAACGACATCTGCACGCTTTTTTGTCCGCCCCATTTGCGCCGGGAACTCAACCTTGATCCGATTCTCCGGATAACAATATTGATGGATCAGGGAGAGGATCAGTAGTTGACGGATGATCTCTTCTGGAAGCGCCCGCCTCGGCTTTTGACTGGGAACCGACTGAACATAATAAACCCCTTCCTCGGGCTGAGTGAAGCGAAGACGGCTCAGTAATTCCGGCGATAAGAACAAGTGCCTATTGTTCATGTGACCGGGCTCGGAAGTTCCTCTTTCGCGCGATCAAGGTCCGTTACGCCCCGCGGAGAAAGCGAGCGAAGTCCCCGGGGGAGACCTCGATGTCTCGTAGTATCGTCCGAATCAGTCCACGGCCGAGATCTTCTCCCCGATGCATCGGGACCACGGTGCATCTTCCGTCTTGGTGCTGAAAATACGCATGACTTCCTTTCTGCCGTAGCAATTCAAAACCCAGATGGCGGAGCATCCGAACCATCTGGGTGGAAGTGACGACTGGAAGTTTGCTCAAGCCCTCAACTCGATTTGATGCAGACCAATGAATTTATTCTGATGGAACCGCTTTCGTTCGACGTCAAGGCAGAGGCTGATGACTTCTTTCAACCGCTTTTCCAACTCGCCCAGGGTGCGTGCTTGGGTATGGCACCCCTTCAAATCGGGAACGATACCGATATAGAGGCCGTCCTCATCCTGTTCGATGACGACCGGAAAGCTGTAGTTCTTCATGCCTGAAGTTTAACAGGAAATACCGCCTTCGGCCAGCCTGGAACTCTGGAGCTCTGAAGCGCCGCCCCTTATGCCGCGTTGGACGCTTCGACGATGGCGTCGAGGCGCGCTCGAAACTCGACGACGCTGCGCACGCGCTTGTCCGGATCGGGCTCAAGCGCGTCGTCGATCAGTTTGTCGATTTCAGCGGGCAGTTCTTTCCGGACGCGGCAGGCGCGGGTGTAGCGCTTGTTGATCTTCGAGGCGGTCGTCGAGGGTCCGTTGAACGGCCGCTCGCCGGTGAGGACTTCGTAGAGGCAGGCGCCGAGCGAGAAGATGTCGCTCTCCGTGCGCACGGTGCCTTCCTCCTGTTCGGGCGCCATGTACTGCGGCGTCCCGGCGACATGGTTGGTCTTCGTCGATTTGAGCATCGCGTCCTTGGCCTGACGGGCGATGCCGAAATCCATGACCTTCACGCGCCCTTCCGTCGTGATCATGATGTTCGAAGGCTTTAGGTCGCGGTGGATGACGGCCTTGTGATGCGCGTACTCCAGCGCGTGGCAGACTCCGCGGAAAATGTACTGCGCTTCCTTGACGGAGAGGCGCTTCTTGCGGTTCATGACCTGGTCCAGCGTCTCCCCGTCGACGTGTTCGAAAACGAGATAGAGCTCCCCGCTGTCCTCGATGATCGAGTGGATGTCCACGATGTTGGGGTGGTGGAGCTTGGCGACGAGACGGGCTTCCTGCAAAAAGCGCGCCCGCTCCCGTTCGTCCTGCTGAATCTCCTCGCGCATCTTCTTGATCGCGACCCGCCGGTCGAGCGCTTTATCCTGGGCCTCGTAGACGATGCCCATCCCGCCGTTGCCGAGGACGCGCAGAATCTTAAAGCCCCCTTCGAGTTCGCCGCCGGCCTCGAGCGCCTGGTTCGTCTCGTCGCCCGCGGAGGCGATCACCGCGGAACGCCGGCGGCGTTCGCGCCGGGTGCTGACGAAGAGTTGGAGAACCCCGACGGCGATCAGGAGCCCTCCGGAGATGGAGCTTCCCAGCACGACCAGAAAACGCCGGCGTTGGCGCGATTTCGACCCTTCCGCCGAAGGACCCGCGGGCGCCTGGCGCGCGGCGGGCACCCGCGCGGACGAGTCCAATTGAAAACCGTAGTTTTGGGAGACGGGGAGCAGTTCCTGACGGATCGCCGGATCCAGAGCCGCCGCGCGTCTGAAATCGGCAATCATGCCGGGGAGATCGCCGAGGTTTTCCTTCGCGCGGCCGCGCAGCTTGTAGGCCGGGGCGGAGCGGCCGTCGAGACCGATCGCGCGGTCCGCGTCGCGCTTGGCCTCCTCGAAGCGCCCCAACTGAGTCAAGGCGCGCGAACGCATCAGGAGGGCTTCCATTTGGTCGGGGTTCTTCGCGAGCAAGGAGCTCGCATCCTCGACCGCGTCCTGATAGCGGCCCATAATCGTTGCGGTTCGTCCGCGCTGTTGGCGCGCGGTCATGTTTTCCGGATCTTTCGAGAGCACCTGCGAGTACGCGTCGAAGGCGGCCTGATGCTTGCCGCTGCGCGTGAAGGAAAGGGCCTGCGTGTTCAGCGAGTCGACGACGCGATCCTCCCCGCGCCGCGCGGACGCCGTCGCGGTTTTCGGCAGCACGCGCTCCGCCTGGGTCCGCTCTTCTTCCATCGCCTCGTATTCGCGATCGATTTGTTCCGCCGCCGCGCGCGCCATCCGGTCGAGCTTAAGGTCTTTGGGCGTCGTCAGGCGGTTGCTCGAAAGTTTTGCGATGCGAAAGGCGGTCGTGTTGTTGGGGTTTAAGCGCAGCGCGCGCTTCGCGTCTTCCATCGCCTGGTTGTACTGTCCCATTTGGTAGTAGGCCAACGCCCGGGTCGTGTAGGCGCGCTGGTCGTCTTCGGCGATGCGGGCGACGGTCGTGGCGTCGTCGATCGCCGGCTGGTAGCGGCCGAGGCCGAGATTGCTCTGCGCGCGGATGTTGAGCGCGTCGCGGTAGGTTTCCCCGGAGGGATCCCCGTCGCGGACCGCGCTGTCGGCCAGCGTCACCGATTGCGTGAGGATGTCGCGTCGTTTGGCCTCAGGGGTGCTCTTGTGATTGCCCAAGCGCACCATGGCGTCGGCGACCTCGGTGCGGGCGCGGCGGTACAGCTCCCGCGGGATGTCCTGCGGCGGGTTTTCCTCGAGCTTGGCGGTGACCTGCGGCATGCGTTCGGCGATGCGCTGGCTGCGCTCTTCTTCGTTAGGGGCCTGGTTGATGTATTGGTCGGCCGCAATGACGGCCTCCTCCAGGGCCCGCTTTTCGGGAGACGGCGGCGTGACCTGCTTTTTGGCCTGCGGCGGGGTTTGCCCGTCTTCCGAGGGGGCGGTTTCTCGCGCGAACATCGGCCCGAAACCGTGCTTGATGATCTTAGACCAGGCGCCGTCGTAGTCGATGGTCTCGGAGCCGGAATCGACCGGCTTCTTCATCGTCGGACTGTCCTCGAGCTTCTTCTTCTCTTCTTCCACGACTGCGGGCTTTTCGGCATCGGTTTCAGGCGCGGCCGTCTCGTCTTTCGGCGTCGACGTTTCTCCCAGCGAGGTGGTCGGCTGCAGTTTCGGCTTCTCGTCGTCCGCGGCGGAAAGAGGCCCGGTCCAGGCGCAAAAAAGCGCCGCCGCGAGGATCGCGGAAGCGCACGCTGTGGGTCTTAAGGGACGATGTGCCATAGGACAGAAGTCCCCCAAGCGGAGGGGATGCTACAGTGTAAGGAGGCCGCGCCGGACTGTCAAGGGCCCTTCAGGGAACCTTGAAATCATATTTAAAAATAAGACTATTTACCGTTTATGCGCCGCAGGGCGCTGCGGTAGACGCGGTAAAAGGAGGTCGTTCTTTTTTTCGGCTTGAGCATGTGGTCGAGGGTCTGCCAAAAGAAGCCGCCTCCGAGCGATTCGGGGATCGCGGCGGCGGCCCCGGTGAAGAGGATCGCGAGATCTTTCCGCGCGTTCTTGACATCGCCCGGCTCCAGCCACCAATATCCCGTTTGGCGGTCGTCGTCTTCGTAGGCCCAGCCTCCGAGCATCAACTTGCTCTCCGGGAACAGGCGCCGCAGTTCGCCGAACACGGGGTCGAACGCGATGCCCAAGGGGTGGCGGTCCGGATAGACGCTCAGGCCGATGACGTCGAAGCCGTCGCCGAAGCCCTTCACGCGGGCCATGCGAAGCCACTGAAACAACCCGCGTCCGGCGGGAGCCGTCCCTTCCCACCAGTGCAAAGTGGCGACGGTTTCCAGCGCGGGGTCGACGGCCTTGACCGCCCGCGCGCCGCGGCGCACGCACTCGAGTACGGTCTCATCGGGGAGCGGCGACGACGTTCCGCCGATCCAGGATCCGTTGGATTCGCTCGCGATTTCCCAGCTCCGGACTTTTTCGCCGTAGTGGAGCGCGAGGTTTCGCGCCCGCGCCTCGAAGGCCTCGGGCGTGACTCCCTTCGGCCACAGCAGACTGTCGAGTACCGAACCCATGACGCGCACGCGACGGCGGGTGAGGGCGTCGACGAGTTCGTCGTAAAGCGTGAACGAGGCGGGGCGCGCGAACGCGAAATCTTCCCGGTGGGCGCGAAAGACCAGGCGCACCCAATTGACCCCGGCCTTTTCCAAGCGCTCCGCGATCCAGTCGTATTCCTTGATCCGGTCGACCGCTCGTTCATCGAGCGTGACGCCCCAGCGCATGCGGGAGGAGCGCTTTTCGTCTTCGAGAACCTGGCGGCCGTGTTCGAATAGAATCTGCTGCCAGGCGAAGGAGATTTCAGAGAGGGCTTCGTCGAAGCGCTGCGCGCGCTTGCGCTCGATCTTTTCGGCCGTCGCCTCGCGCAGATGTTCTTTGGCGTCGTCGAGCAGTTGTTTGGCGCGCGCGCTCGGTTTGTAGTTGGGACTCCACAAGCTTGTTCTTTGCTTGTAGGCCTCCTGAAGCCGGTAGTAGGCGCTGACGGCGATTTCCTCGTTGAGCAGGATCGTCTGTTCCCCGCGGTATCCCGTCCCCCGGGAGTCGACGGTCACCGTCGAAAATCCGTCCTTCTGGATCGGCCAGGGGAGGCTGAACCGGGCGGCGCCGTCCCCGTCCCAGCGCCAGACCGGATTTTGTTCCTGTTCGTCCCACCAAAAAGCGCCTCCGAGGGCGCGTCCTTCGAGGTCCGAGGCGAACAGGCCGCTTTGCGCAGGGGATTGTCCTTGCTGCCGGGAAGCCGGGGCGATATGGCGAAGCAGGCCCTCGCGATCGAGAACGCGGCCCTTTCCGTCGTAGGCCGTAACCTTGAGGGTCCCCGCCCGCAGGGCGGGAGAAAGGGCCAGAAAAGCGATCACGAGTCCGATGCGTCTCACGGCAATCATTTAACAAAACCGTTCTTGAGTTTCCTAGGAATCACAGTTATATCCGAAGCGGGATGAAGCTTTTTTTGGGGATGACGCTCGCGGCGCTGATGTTCATGTACCGCTCATTCGGCCCGGCGGCGCTCGACGGTTCGTCCTGGGACGTGCGCATCAAGCGAACGCCTCTGCTTCCGCTCGGCAAGAAGGACACCTTGGTGTTTGAGCGGGGACGCTTTTCGTCGGCGCGCATGCTCGCTTCCGGTTACTTCCCCTCGGGATACGACGCCGGCGCAGAGGACCAGGAGGCCGTTTGGGAGACCTCGCAAATCCGCGAGGACGGCACCGTCCTGACCTGGCAGGGGCGCGTGAAGGGCGACCGCATCAAGGGAACGCTGATCCATCGCGGGCTCAACGGAGCCGAGAAGCGGTATTCGTTCAAAGGCCGCCGCAAGACCTTCTGAGCGGAGCATCCCGATTGGACGCGCCTTTCGAAAAGTCCTAAGATTTTCTTTCCTTATGAGCACATACGACGTCATCGTCGTCGGCGGCGGAATTATCGGAACGAGCTCCGCGTTTCACTTGGCGAGGCGCGGTCACAAGGTGTTGGTGATGGACCAGGTCGCGATCCCGAACCCGCAGGGCTCTTCCGACGACCACGCCCGCGCGTTTCGATTCACCCACGGGAAGGATTTCTTCTACACCTCTTTGGCCGTGCAGACCGCGCCGTTGTGGAAGGCGCTGCAGGCGGAAACCCGCGCGGAGCTTTTCGTCCAAAATGGAATTCTCGAACTCGTGCAGGACGCCGGAAAGTACGAAAACGACTGCGTGAAGGTGCTTCAGGATTTAAAGATCGCCCATCAAAAGCTCAAACCCAATGATATTTGCGAGCGCTACCGCATGCTCAAGAAATCCGGGTTTAAGTGGGGGCTGTACCATTCCAGCGGCGGGATGGTGTACGCGAAAAAGGCGATCGAGATGTTCGCCAAAGGGGTGGAGAAAGCCGGCGGAAAGCTCGAGGCGGGCGTGCGCATCGCCAAGGTCATGAAGGACAAGGGCGCCGTCGTCGGGTTGAAGGATTCGAAAGGGAAGGTGTGGAAGGCCGGCCACTACCTCTTCTCCGCGGGCGCCTGGTCGCGCGACGTGTTGGAGGATGTCGGAGTGCCGTTCACGATCACCCGCCAGGAATGCCTTTATCTGCGGCCTGCCCGCAATCAAGGCCGCTACCGCCCTGCGCATTTTCCGGTGATGCTTTTGCACGCGAAGGGGTTTCACATCTTCCCGGTGCACATCCACGGCTTCATGAAGGTCGGTTCCCACAAGAAAGGCGTCGTGAACCGGAAAGCGGTCTCTCCGCTCGTGCCGGATAAGAAATTTGAAAAGGCCGCGCGCACCATTTTAAAATCCTTCTGCCCCGACCTCTCCGATTTTTCCGATTTAGAAGGGCGCGTCTACTACTACACCCGTACTCCCGACGAGGATTTCGTTTTGGACAAGCTGCCCGGCCTGACGAACGCCTGGGTCGCGGCCGCGTTCTCGGGCAACGGGCCGATGTTCGCCCCGTTGATCGGAAAGACGGTGTCGGAGCTCGTTTCCGGCGAGAAGCCGGAAACGAATCTGCACCGATTCCGGATCGGGCGCCTCAAACTAAGAAAGAAGTAGGATTCAGCCCGCGAGGGTTTGAACGACGGCGACGCTCGACCAACTGCTTTGGGCGGCGGCGTTCATGAGCCGTTTGTAGGGCTCAACGGCGGTTTTGAAACTGTCGCCGACCCGGCCAAAAAAGCCGGGTTCGCGGGGAGGAAGGGTGAGCGAGGGCATCGAAAATCCGCCGCGCGGCTGCGGCGCGTACCAGTCTTCCGAGGCGAACCAATTGCGGCGGGCCGCCGAGCCCTCGCGGCCGCGCACGGGACTCTCTTTCACCGCGTCGCGCAAATCCGTCGGAACCGAGTCGAAAGCGCCGTCGAGCACCTTCCGGCGGTCCTTGGCGCTGCTCGCGCCGCGAACGGCCATGGCCGTCAGCGCGATGTCGCGCAGCGCGTGCGAGGAATCCGCCGACGCGGGAACGACGAGCAGCGCGAGAAGGGGCAGGAGGGGAAGCATCCCCGATAGGATAGCCGCCAAACCCGCGCCGCCTATGGGCCAGGCGTCCCAAGAGGGGCGTGGATTTCGGCCCGGGCCGCGCTGGGCTCTTTGGGTTCTTCTCACGCTCCCCTTCGCGGCGGGCTGCGCGAAGTCCCCTACCGAGCCGGCTCCGACGCCCGCTCCCATAACCCAAACCGTTTCCTTTCGCAGCGCCGACGGAATCGATCTCAAGGCGTCTTGGACGCCCTCGGAGAATACCGTGTTTGTGGTGATGCACGGCCTCGGCGCGGGCCGCGGGGAATGGGAGCGTTTTACGCGTTCGGCCGCGAAGCGGGGCTGGGGCGTGCTCGCCTTCGACGCCCGCGGGCACGGGGATTCCGGCGGGCCCTCTTACGAAACCTTTCGAACTGCCGAGTCTTGGGCCGCTTTGCTCGCCGATTTCGACGCGGCGATGCTGTGGCTGCGCGCGCAGGGCGTGTCCGAACAGCGCGTGGTCCTTGGAGGAGCGAGTCTCGGCGCGAATCTCGCGCTTCACGCGGCGCTTCGCCGTCCCGCGGTCGCGCGCGTGCTTTTGCTCTCTCCCGGCTGGGTGTACGCCGGCATCCCGCTCTATCCCGCGATCGCCCAACTGAAGCGTTCCGCGGTGATCGCCGCGTCGCCGCCGGATCAATTCTCGCATCAATCCTCGGTCCGCGCGATCGTGCTTTCGCCGGATCCCAAACCCCTTTTTCTCGAAGGGAAATCCGGGCACGGAGTCGGCCTGTTCGAAGGGGCCGAGGGGAGCGTGTTCTTGGAGCGGGTGCTGGACGCGTTTTCCAGGTAGCGCGGGCTCAGGCCTTGTCGACCGCGCCCGCTTTGAGGAAGTCCCGCATCGAGGCGAGCAGTTCCCGGATCTTCGGGAGTTCCGAGTAGGCGATGCGAACTCCCTTTTTCGACCAGCCCTTATAGCCGCCCCGTTCTTCCTCATCGACGAATTCGCGGAAATCGAGTCCCGTTTCGTCCCGGTAGATCGTGATGCGCACGACCAGTTCCAGTTCGGGCTTCTTTTCCACGCGTGCGAGTTCTACGTCTTCGGCGTGTTCCGGCTGTTCGGGGAGCGGAGCGAGTTTTTCGAGGACGGCCTCAAGGACCTTGAGGTTCATCGTGACGCCGGCCTTCGTCGGCCCGGAATAGTTGTCGTTCTTGACGAAGGTGCGCATCGAGGCGTACCGGTGGCCTTTGAACTCGTCCACGTAGAATCGTATTTCGGAACTCTCGTTGACGGAGAGAGTCCCGGCGAGATGCAGCGGTTTGAATTCGAGTGCGTCGGCCATGGTTCGAGTCGTCATAAGCTCCTCCCGGGTGCGGCTTTAAGGCTTCGTACGATCGGGAGGGCGTTTAAGTTCCCTCAATTCTATAAAAACACAGAGCCCCCTGGAGGTGGTGGAGGGGGCTCTGAAATCGGTGCGCGGCGTATATGTTGCTTTGTACGTTTCTAGTGTAGGGAAAGTTCCCTTCCAGGGCGCGGGTCTTCGGGGCAAGCTTCGTTTGAAATAGGACTCCCCCGGCGTTGCCCCATAGGTCCCACAAGGTTGGAGCGGAGCAAAATGATAGGATGGCACCCGTTATGCGATTTTTAAATGCCTGTCTGCGGAAAAAGACCGACGCGACCCCGGTTTGGTTTATGCGCCAAGCGGGGCGTTATCTGGCGGAATATCGCCGGTTGAAGGCGAAATACACGATTCTAGAGTTGTGCGACCAGCCGGAGCTCGCCGCGGAGGTCACGCTGCAGCCGATTCGCGCCTTCGACCTGGACGCGGCGATTTTGTTCGCGGACATTCTGCTGATCGTGCGTCCGATGGGGCTGAAACTCCGCTTCGTGAAGGGGGAGGGTCCCGAAATCGATCCCCCGGTTCGCACCGAGAAGGATGTCGCCCGGCTCAGGCGCTTTCACCCCGAAGAGGGCATGGGCGCGGTGCTCGACGCGGTGCGAATCATCCGCCGCGACCTCGCGGACAAGGTCCCCCTGATCGGCTTCGCGGGAGCGCCGTTCACCGTGGCCAGCTACATGATCGAGGGCGGTCCGTCCAAGGACTACCGCAACACGAAGGCGATGATGCACGCGTCGCCGAAGCTCTGGAAGAAGCTGATGACGGTGCTGTCCGACAACACCGCCGACTACCTGAAGGCTCAGGTGGACGCGGGCGCGCAGGCGATCCAACTGTTCGATTCCTGGGTGGGGGCGTTGTCGCAGTCGGATTTCGAGCGCTTCGTGAAGCCGTACTCCGCCAAGATCATCAAGGCCGTGCAGCGCAAAGGCGTTCCGGTGATTCATTTCGGGACGGGAACGACTCCCTTTCTCAAGAGCTTCGCCGACACCGGCGGGGACGTCGTCGGCGTGGATTGGCGTCCGCATCTCGACGACGCGCGGAAAATCATCCCGGCGAGCCAGGCGATTCAGGGGAATCTCGATCCCGTGCACCTGCTGCTGCCGCGCCCCGTGCTGAAGCCTCTCGTCAAGGAAGTCGTCCGGCGCGCCGGCGGGAAGAAGGGGCATATCTTCAACCTCGGCCACGGCATCATCAAGGAAACCGATCCCGACACCGTGAAGGCGGTCGCCGATTGGGTCCACGACTGGACCTCGTAGGATGAAGACGGGCGTCCTGCTTCTGGCCTACGGCGCCGCGGACTCCCTTGACGAGATCGGGACCTATCTGCAGGACATCCTCGGCGACCGCCCGGTTCCCGGGCCGCTGGTCGCCGAAATCAAGCGCCGCTACGAGAAAATGGGCGGCCGGTCGCCGCTGAAGGAAATCACCGCGGCTCAAGCGCGCGGACTCTCGCAGCGGCTCGGCGAACAATTGCCGGTATTCGTCGGCATGCGCCACAGCGCCCCCTGGATCAAGGACGCGGTGTGCGAGATGCGCGAGGAAGGCGTCGAGAGGATCGTCGCGGTGCCTTTGACCCCCTACGATTCGAAACTCAGCGTCGGCGCGTATCTCCTCAAACTCGGCGAGGCGATCCTCTCGACCGGCGGTCCTCTCGATGTCAAGGAAGTGCGGGGCTGGCACCTGCACCCCAAACTCATCGAGGCGTACGCGGACCGCATCGCGGAGGCCTCCTCGGGTTTCGACCCGAAGACCGTGCTGCTTTTGACCGCGCACAGTCTGCCGGAGCGCATTGTCAAGGACGGGGACCCTTACCCGAAGGCGTTGGCCGACACGGCCGCCGCGATTCACGCGAAGACCCCATTCCAACGGATGGAGTTCGCCTATCAGAGCGCCGGAGGCGGCGGACGCGGGCCGTGGCTCGGCCCGGACGCCGGGGAAACGCTCGAGCGGCTGAAAGCCGAGGGAGTCGAGAGCGTGCTGCTTTCCCCGATCGGCTTCGTCTGTGAACACATGGAAACGCTCTACGACGACGACATCCTGTTCCGGGAAAAGGCGCTGGGTTTGGGACTTCGCTTCGGGCGGGTCGCCGCGCTCAACGATCACCCCGCCTTTCTCGACGCGCTCGCCGAGACGGTGAGGGCGGCGTGAGCCAAGAACGGGTTCTCGTCTTGGGCGCGGGAATCACCGGGCTTGTCTGCGCGTACGAACTCGCGAAAGCGGGAGCCTCGCCGGTGCTGCTTGAGGCGCAAAATCGCGTCGGCGGCAAGGTGTTCAGCCCCGCCGGTTCGCGAGACGGACTGATTTTCGAAGCCGGGCCCGACTCCTTCGTGACGACCAAGCCCGCCGCCTTGGAACTTGCGATCGAGCTCGGTCTCGAGGACCGGTTGCTGACGACGCACGCGGAAAAAAAGGGGATGTGGGTTTATACGCGGGGCCGCTTGCGGCGGTTTCCCGAGGGACTGCTTTTGATGGCCCCGACGAAGATCCGCGCGTTTTTGGCGTCCGACGTCGTCGGCTGGCCGGCGAAGATCCGCATGGCGGGGGATTTTTTTCTGCCGGCGGGCGCGCGCGATTACGACGAATCGGTCGGCGCGTTCGCGGCGCGGCGCTTCGGCGTCGAGGCCGCGGAGTCCTTCATCAACCCGGTGATGGCGGGGATTCACTCGGGGGACCCGGACCGGCTGAGCCTGAAAAGCACCTTCCCCCAGTTTTTCGAGATGGAGCGCAAGTACGGCAGCGTGTGGCGCGCGATGCGCGCCGCCTCCGGGAAACGCCCCCCCGCCCGCCCCGGACGGACGATGTTCATGACGCTCCAGGGAGGTCTGCAGTCGCTCACCGACGCGCTGGCGGCGCGGCTTCCCGCCGGAACCGTTCATACGGGCGCCCGGGTCGAATCCCTCGCCCAGGCCGCGCCGGGCCGCTACGAAGCGCGCTTGGCCGGGGGGGAATGCGTCACGGCGAACCGGGTCGTGTGCTCTTTGCCCGCGCCGGTCTGCGCGCCGATGCTGGAAGGGATCTCCCCGGCCGCGGCCGCGGAACTCGGCGCCGTCGTCTTCGCGTCGACCTCGACGGTCAGCCTCGCCTACGACGCCGCGGCGGTTCCGGCCGCGATCGGCGAGGGCTTCGGCTTCGTCATCGACCGGCGGGAGAAGCGCACGATTTCCGGAGCGACCTACAGCTCGACTAAATTTCCAGGCCGGGTCCCCGCGGGCACCGCGCTCGTGCGCTGCTTCGCGGGCGGCGCGGGAAACGAGTCCGCGCTCGATTGCTCCGACGAGGAATTGGCCGGAAAGGTTCGCTCCGATTTGGCGGGCATCGCGGGGCTTGAGGCCGAACCGCTCGAAACGCGCGTGGCCCGCTGGCCCAACGCCAGTCCGCAGTACAACGTCGGCCACGACGCGCGCGTCGGACGCATCCACGCGGCGCTGGCCGCGGCGCCGGGCCTGATCCTCGCGGGAGCGTCCTATAAGGGAATCGGACTTCCCGACTGCGTCCGCTCAGGCCGCGAGGCCGCGCGGGCGGCGCTGGGCGTCGCCGGGAGCGCCGGCGCCGTCGTTTGATGTAAAATACCCGTCCCCATCAGGGGAGGTGGAATCCATGAATCGGTTTTACTCCGCCGCGCTTGCGGCTCTTTTTGTTTTCTCCGTCCCGGCGTTTGCCGCGGATTGGGAGGCGAACTCGAATCCGACGCCGCTGCTCGCGCAGCCGCTGGCGCGCGACAAGATGGGCGTCACGATCCACCGGCTCAAGAACGGCCTGACCGTCTACCTGAGCCCCAACGACCAGGAACCGCGGATCATGACCTACATCGGCGTTCGGGCGGGCGGGGCGGAAGACCCCTCCGACAGCACCGGGATGGCCCATTATCTCGAACACGTGCTGTTTAAAGGAACGCGGAAGCTGGGAACGAAGGATTTCGCTTTGGAGAAAGCCCATCTGGACGCGATTCGGGACCTGTATGAAAAGCGTTTCCGCACCGCCGATTCGAAGGAGCGCGAGGCGATCTACGCCGAAATCGACGCGGAGAACCTGAAGGCCGGCGAATTCGCCATCCCCAACGAACTCGACAAGGCGTACAAGCAGCTCGGGGTCCGCGGCGTGAACGCGCACACGTGGTACGAGGAAACCGTCTACAAATCCGATATCCCTAAAAACCGGCTCGAGGCTTGGGCGAAGCTTGAAGGCGACCGGTACATGCATCCCGTGTTCCGCCTGTTTCTGCCCGAGCTCGAAACCGTTTACGAGGAAAAAAACCGATCGCTGGATAATCCGAACTCGATCCTCTTCCAAGAGCTCGATCGTCTGCTTTACAAGAATCATCCCTACGAGCGCGCGGTCATCGGCACCGTCGAGCATCTGAAGAACCCGTCTCTCGAGAAGATGTACGCGTTCTTTGACCGCTACTATCGGCCGAACAACATGGCCGTCGCGCTGTCGGGGGATTTTAAGCGCGAGGAGGTTCTCGCGGTTCTCGACACGTATTTCGGCGCGTGGGAGCCGAAGCCCCTTCCGCCGCGGCCGATGCGAAAAGCCGATTTCCCTCAAGGGGTCGTTCACTCGGAGGTGAAGTACGAGGCGGAAGAGGCGGCCATCGTCGGTTGGAGAACCGTCTCGAAAGGGGATCCGGACGAAGAGGCGCTGACCGTGATGGCGATGGTCATGTCGAATTCGAAGTCCGGGCTTATCGACCTGCGGCTCAATCAGGCGCAAAAGGTCAAGGGAGCGGGATCCTATTCGCATCTTCGCAACGAAGCGGGCTCCTGGAACATGTACGTGCTCCCGAAAGACGGGCAGACCCTGGAACAGGCGGAGGCTTTGCTTTACGAGACCGTCGACGCCCTGAAGAACGGGGAGTTCACCGAAGAGGATCTCGCGGCGATCGTGCTGGACTTTGAGATCGGAGAGAAGGCCAAGCTGGAGTCGAATCCCGCGCGCGTGTCGTCGATGATTGAATCGTTCATCGCCTACGAGGACTGGGGCTACAGCGTCGACGTGTTGAAGCGGCTGCGCGCGGTGACGAAAGCCGACGTCGTTCGCGTCGCGAACAAGTATTTAGGAGACGATCGCGTCGTGGTCTATCGCCGCAAGGGAAAGCCGGAAATCGCCTCGATCGAGAAGCCGAAATTCACGAAGATCGCGATCGATTCCAAAAGCGAGTCGGATTTTTTCAAGGAGATCGTGTCGATCCCCGCCGCGCCGATCACCCCGAAATGGGTGAAGAAGGGACGGGACTACCGCAAGCTCTCCACGCCTGCGGGTTCGCTGTACTACGTCCGCAACCCCGTCAACGATCTCTTTTCGCTCGGGTTCAATTTCGAACGCGGCAGCCGCCACGAGCGGGAGCTTTGCGCCGCGCTCGGCTTGTGGGATCTGGCCGGGGCCGGGGAGATGAGCGCGGAGGCGCTGAAGCGCCGGCTCTACTCGAAGGGTCTCGATATCTCGACCTACTGCGGCGATGAGGGTTCCGGTGCGGTCGTCAGCGGGATCGACGAACACTTCGAGGAAGGACTTCGCCTGCTGCGGCTTCGGTTCGAGAAGCCGGTTTTCAAAAAAGACGACTTGGAGAAGATGAAGCAGATCTGGATCGGACAGCATAAGGACAACAAGGTCGATCCGTCCTACATCGAATCGGCGCTGAAAGAGTGGGCGCGGCACGGCGAGAAGAGCCGAGTCCTTCGGGAGTTGAGCGACGACGAGATCCGCGCGCTGAGCGAGGAGCGGCTCGTCGGTTTGATGCGCTCCTTCTTCGATTGGGAGCGGCGGATGAGCTACGTCGGGACCTTGCCCTCGAAATCCGTGACCCGGGCGGTCGTGCGGGAGGGAAAAAAGAAAAAGGATTTCCGGAAAAAGCCCCCGCGCGAGCCTAAGCGCTACAACAAAGCGTGGAAAACCCGGGTGCTGTTCTCCCATCGCGACATGGTGCAGTCGAAGGTCGGGATCTTCGCGCCCGACGAGTTGTTCGACCCGAAGCGCTACATCGACTACCGGTTCTATTCCAGCTACATGGGCGGCGGCATGAGTTCCGTCGTGTTTCAAGAGGTCCGCGAGGCGCGCGCGCTCGCCTACAGCGCCTGGGGCGGATACGCGCCGGGCACTCGTCCCGAGGACGAGAACCTGATCCTGGGCGAACTCGGAACCCAGGCCGACAAGACGATCGAGGCGACCAAGCTGATGCTGGGACTGCTGCACGAACTTCCGCTGTCCGCGAAGCGTTTCGAGGAGACCCGCAAGGCGATCGTCGAGGGGTACAGAACCAGCCCGATCAAGTTCCGCGGCGTCGCCTCGGCGGTGATGTCGTGGGAGGACATGGGCCTCAAGCGCGATCCGCGCCCGGCGAACATGAAGCGCGCCAAGGCGTATTCGATCGGTGAGCTCCAGGCGTTCGCCGCCGCCTGGAAGGACCGTCCGATGACGATTCACATTCTCGGCAACCGCGACCGCGTCGACATGCGGGCGTTGGGGGAAATCGGCGCGCTGAGCGAGAAGAAGATCGACGAACTGTTCCCCTACTGAGGCTCGGGGGTTTCCGATGCGTCCTCGGAGACGACGGTGTCCTCGGCGTTCTTCGCGATTTCAACGAGCAGCGAGTCGGGGATTTTGTTCGGGAACAGTGAAAAATTCAGCTCGGTCACTTCCCCGGGCTTGCCGGGAATACGCTCGACCGGCTCGTTCGCGCTTCTGAGCGAGAGCCGTTCCTCCGGCCCGAGGGCATGGACGCTTCGGGTCAGGTAGTTGTTCTGAAAGTTCGGATGGCGCGCGGAGGGAAACGGTTCGCAGCCCCCGCGCATCGAGCGCACGATGATGCGGTAGCGGCCCGACGGATCGGCGGTCGCGACATAGGCGTCGAGATAGACCTTGGCTCCCGGAATGGGAGTGCCGAGCGCGGCGTCGACCACGCGGCCCGCGTAGCCGCAGTGATCCGACGGCGGCGTGAAGCCTTCGACGCCGCCTCCCCCCGTCAGGATTTCTTTTTCGGCGACGGCGCCGACCGGGGCGCGTTCTTTCTTCGCGTCGGAGCTGAGGTGGCGGAACGCCCAGGCGCAGGCAACGAGGACCGCCAGGCCGATCCACTTCCCGGCGCCGCCGGCCGTTTCCTTTAGAGGCGCCGAGCCGATCGCTTTGCCCGCGGCGGCTTTCAGCTTGGCGAACACGACATGGCAGGCGGGGCAATCGAGGGCGTCGTCTGCGGTCTCATGGGAGCAGTTCGGACAATTCATCGGTACGGGAGTATAGCCGGGGGCGGGAATTCGGGCAATACCCCGACCCTGCCGCCCCAAGCGGTCGTGTCGAGGGTCATTTCTCCGGAGGGTAGGCGGTCGGTTTGCGATGCGTTAAAAGTTTATCTATCTTTCTAGATAAACTTTTAAGCGTCCGCAATCGTCCGAGACATGGCGTCTCGGGTTGTCGTATTCATTTTTCCTCCCTAGGGCTAAAGGCCCAGCCGTCTTTCGCGCGATCACGTATAATATGGGCATGAAACTCATCGCGTCGGTCCCGGTTTTCATGGCCGCTTTCCTGTTCGTCTCGGGGATTGCACGCCCACACCACCCATCCGTTCAGGTCGATGTCTCCGTTTCCGTTCTCTCTCACTCCATCCTCGCGAAGGAAGGGGAAGACGGCGATGACGGCGGAGAAAACGACGGGGATTGCCAGAGCTCCGACTGCAGCAAGGGGACGGGCGGGAAGTAGTCCTCCGCCGTGCTCGGCGCCGACCGCTGCGAATCTTCCGGGCTCTTCGCGAAATCGGCGTTTTTGATTCTCACGGCCGTCTTCGCCTCATCCTGCCGCGGCATTTCCTTGGATCGCGCCGTCCGAATTTCGTATTCGGATCCGCCGTTTTCCTCCGATCCGGTCCATCAGGATGCTTGGGTCAATTCCTTGGCGTTTCGCGCCGTTTACTCCGTCCTGGTTTCCAAGGGGAAGCGTGGCGAGTACCGGGGGGTCTTGGCCGACCGGTGGCGGAGCTCGAGCGACGGGCTGGAGTGGCGTTTCACGCTCCGCGACGACCTTTTCTTCGAGACCGGGGAACGCGTGCGCGGAACCGATCTCTTGGCGGCATGGAAACGGCTGGCGGCGCTCGCCGCGGCCGAAAACGCGGTGGAACCTCTGTTCTCGAAGCTCGCGTCCGGCCCCGCTCCCGCGATGTTTTTAAGCGGCCGGGAACTCGTGCTGCGTTTTCGGGAACCGGTTCCGGGGCTGCTGGACCAATTGTCTCTGCTGCGATATTCGGTCGTACACGGGTCCTGCTTCGATCCGAAATCCGGCGGGTGGCTTTGCGGGAGGCGGGCGATTTCCTCCGGACCGTATCGGGTCGCGGCGTGGACGCCCCAGCGGATGCGTCTGGAGCTTCGCGCGGGTTTCCCCGCGAACACGCGCCATCGCAGACCGCTGCGCGCGATCGAGTTCGGGCCGACGCCGTCCTCCGAGACCGCGGATCTCAGCGTCGGAGCGTCGATCGGGGATCGGTCCTCCGAAGGAAAGGTGTTTTGGGGCGGACTGGAGACCACCTACGCCTACGTTCGCTGCCAGAGCTGGACCCGTCCGGAAAGCGCGCTGCGCGATCTTAAAATCCGTCGCCGTTTGAGAACCGCGTTCTACGCGGAATTGGAGAGGGAGGGAATCGTCTCGCCGCGTTCTTTTTTTCCGCCCGCGATTCCGGGGGTTCGGGCGTTTTCCGATCCGCCTTCCGAAGAGGACGAGGCGATGCGGGGGCTTTCGGCCAAGCGGTTTTGCCTGCGCCCTTCATGGGGATATCACGCCCCCATTCAGCGCGCGATGGAGCGCGTCGCCCTCCGCTTCGGGCTGGCGTATTCCGAGAATTTTATCCCGAAGCGGGAGACGCGGGCGGAGCGTCTTCCGGGGCTGCCTTCGTACAAGAACGACCTCGTGATCGAATCGCTTACCGTTGATGTCGACGATCCCGCTTCGGCGTTGAGAGCTGCGTTTCGCGACGCGCAGGGGCTGCGTTTGCCGGACCCGACCGGGGCGATCGAGGCCGAATTGTCTGGACGGAAGATCGCGTTTCAACGAATCAACGAAACGCTCTGGAGCGACGCGCTCGTTTGGCCGGTGCGGCATTACAGCATGGGCGTTTGGGCCAAACCGGATCTCGATTTATCCGATGTGAATTTCGCCGTCCAGCCCATCCCGCTGCAGTGGGTCGGCTGGAAGGACTGACGGGCGCCGTGAAACATCCGGGGACTTGCGCGATTTTCGCACCCCGTTATCCTTAGGGGATGCGGACTCTCTATTGGGTCAGAATCGGAAACCGCTCGGTCGGCCCCCACACGATCAAGGGCCTGCACGAACTCCCCGGTTTCGGTCCGGACAGTCTCGTCTGCCCCGCCGGTGAGGCGATTTGGAAGAAGGCAAATGAGGTCGAACCGCTCAAGGCGATTCTGGAAGCGGAATCCGAAGAGGCCGTCGAGGAATTGCTGATGAGCCCCACCGAGCGCCGCCGCCGGGACCGGCAGCGCCGCGCCCGGGAAGAAAAGGAGCGCTTTAAGCGCGAGGAGCGCCAGAGAGCCGAAGCGGAGCGTCTGGAAAAGATGAAGTCGCTGTCTTCGGCCGAGAAGGGATTCAACCCGATGTGGCTGGTTCTGCTCGCGCTGCTCGGCGCGCTCGGCTACGCGGCTTATACCAGTTGGAAGGCCGCTCAGGTCGAAGACGTCGAGATTCCGAAGGTGGAGGCTCTGCCGCATCCCGAGCGGGAAACCCATTGGACGTGGAAGGCGCTCGGAAAATCCGAGGGGGACATCGTCTCGGAGTACGGTTCGGACTCCGTGGAGGGGATCGCGCCCGATGGTTCGTCCCGCTTCCAGGACGGCGGCGATCTCGGCCGCTGGTCGCGCTACGATCGCGTGCTGATTCTGCTGCCGAAAGCCGGGGCGGCCTACGGATCTCAAAACGGAATCGGAGCGGTCGCCCTCCGCGCGGGTAAGGTGCACGGCGTCGGACGCCGTTACGACGCCGAGGATCCCGAGGATCTCCCGAAATTGACCGACGCTTTGCCCCCGTCCTTCGCCAAGGATCTCTCTCCGCGCATCGAAAACGAGAAGATGTGGCGACTGAAGTGGGACATCGGCCGGGAGAATTGGGGCGCTTTGGCGATGGAAAACCCCGGAGACGGTCCCAAGGACTGGCGCGTCAAGGAATTGTGGGTGACGACGCCGGAATAAGACGCGCGCCGCGCGCAATTGTCAAACCCCGGCAGGCTTGATATTCTTCTACCGATGACCGACGATCCCCGCCAGGCCGGGCGCGTGCGCGCCATTTCGGTTTCGTTGACGGCGGGCGTCGTCATTCTCGGGCTCAAGATGTTCGCCTGGAAAACGACGGACTCCATGGCGCTGGGCTCCGACGCCCTGGAGAGCGTCGTCAACGTCGTCGCCGCGGTCTTCGGGTTGGGCGCCATCATCTTCGCCGGACAGCCCGCCGACCGGAACCATCCCTACGGGCACGGAAAGATGGAGTATTTCGCCGCCGCCTTCGAAGGCGGACTGATTTCGCTCGCCGCCGTCCTGATCGTCTATGAAGCCGTGCAGGTTCTCCTCTCCGGCGCCCGTCCGCATCATCTGGGTCTGGGCATGGCGGTGAACGTCGGCGCGGGCGCCCTCAACGGATTGCTGGGCTGGTATCTCGTCCGGCAGGGCCGTGCCTTGGGATCGAAAGCGCTCGAAGCCGACGGATTCCACGTCCTCGCTGATTTCGTGACGACCTTGGGCATCTTCACGGGACTGCTCGCGGTGTTGGCGAGCGGATGGGGCTGGCTCGATCCGGTGATCGCGATTGTCGTCGGTTTCTGGCTGGCCCGCACGGGCTTCGGGCTGGTGCGCGAATCGGCGGCGGCGCTGCTTGACGAAGAGGACGTCGTGATGACCGAGCGCTTGACGACCGCCATCGACGTGCTCGTCAAGCAAGGCGTGGCCGCGCACGGCGTCATCACCGTTCACGGTCTGCGCGCCATCCGCTCCGGGAGAACCACGCACGTGGACGTGCACATGGTGGTTCCGGAATACGCCCCGGTCGCCCAAGCGCACGACACGGCCGAGCGCTTCGAGGCGGCCCTTTTCGAGGCGGCTGGCTTGGAGGGGGAGGTGCACGCGCATCTCGACCCGTGCCGCAAAGCGTACTGCGCGCAATGTTCCGATCAGAACTGCCCGATTCGGGTCGAGGCGTTCAAGGCGCACGAGACGCTTCGCGTCGAGGACGCGATCGCCGTCGAGCCGACGGTTTAGCCGCCGGCGCAATAAGTTCCCCCGTTCCGGCGTAATGAAGGCGTGAAGCCCCGGCGCCGACTGTATCTTCCGGTCATGATCGTGCTGGCGTGGGGCTCCCCGGAGGGGGAAGGGGATTCGTGACCGGAGACGCCTCGATCGAAATCAAACGCCTGGTCGCTTTGCGCCGCGGGAATTGACCGCCGGGGGTTGGTACGTCCGGGAAACATTTGTTTACATGGCCGGGCCTCGCCGCGTTAGGGGGACGGCAGGCGTTCCCAAACCGCGTACGCGCGAGAGAGCGCGGCGCCGTGTTCCAAGCCCGCCGCTTCGAACGCGTCGACCCAGCCGTCGGCCGCGGACGAGCGGCCGCCCTCGCCCGCGAGCGTCGCCGCCGCCGCCGGGGCGTCGGGACCGTTCCCGAACAGCTCCTTGGCCAAGCGCGCCGCGGCGATCGCCTGCGCGCGCGGGCTGCGCGCGTTTAGTCCCGCATACGCTTCCAACGCCTGCGGGCTGTTAAGGAACGCTTCCCGCGCCTTCGGATCGGGCGTAAACGGCGCCGGACGACCGGCGGGTTTCGCCGCGCTGATTTCCTCGCGCAGTTTCGCCGCGAGCAGGCGTTTCGCCGGCAGCGACAGTCCGATCATCTCCCCCGCAAGAGGCGCGGGCGCGGGGGCCGCCGGGTTCACCGAGAAGCAATCGTCCCCCAAACAGGCCTCGCCGCCCAGACGCGCGAGCCACGGCGCAGAATCCTTCGCGACCCGTTTGCGCAGCGCCTTGTCTTCCTTCGCGGCGGCCTTCACCCACTTGCGGCGCGCGCCCGGCGAACCAGTCCTTCAATTCCTCGGGCGACGCCGTTTCGGGCACCGACGC
>PFUL01000194.1 GCA_002790095.1 Elusimicrobia bacterium CG_4_9_14_3_um_filter_62_55
CCAACTGAACCGCCTGATCCCAAGCCGGCGGCCGGGACTCCACCGAAAGGTGACGACCGAGCAGAAGCGCGTGGAAAAAAAGGAGCAGGCCTAAAGCGCCGAGACTCCCCCAAAACGACTTTGGATTAGACGGCGGAGGGGAATAGTCGACGGGCCTGGACTGGGTCGGCTCCGGGCCGTCCTCGAACGGATTGATCCGTCCGTACTCCTCGTATTCGGGGGTGTTCACAAGTGCGTGATTATATTAATTTTGCTATTCTTTTCATCATTTATGAAGGCCTTAATCCTTATCGGCGGCCTGGGCTCTCGCCTTCGCCCCTTCACCCTCAACGCTCCCAAACCGTTGATGCCGGTGGTGAACATCCCGTTCCTGCAGCATCAAATCCAGCAGATGAAGGCCGCCGGCATTAAGGAGATCGTCCTGGCGATGGGCTACAAGGCCGGAATGTTCCGCAAAATCCTCGGTGACGGCAGGCGTTTCGGCGTGCGGCTGCGATTCGTCGAGGAGAAATCCCCGCTCGGAACCGGAGGCGGGGTGGCGAACGCCGCCGCCCTTCTCAGCGGAACCTGTCTCGTGTTTAACGGCGACAATCTCCACGATCTGGACATCCGGGGTTTTCTCAAGGCGCACCGAAGGGCGAAAGCCGTCGTTTCGATCGCGTTGACGCGCGTCGCCGATCCGTCTCAGTTCGGCCTCGTAGAGACGACTCCGCAGGGAAAGATCCGGCGCTTTCTCGAGAAGCCCTCCGCGAATCAAATCACCTGCGACACGATCAACTCCGGCGCGTACCTTTTCGAACCGGAAGCCTGGAAATCCATCCCGGTTGGAAAGCCTTCCTCTCTGGAGCGCGATTTATTCCCCCGCCTGCTCTCGGAGGGAAAACCGATGCTGGGATTCGTTTCCAAGCGCTACTGGATCGACATCGGAACCCGCGAGAAATATCATCAAGTCCATATGGACCTGCTTAACGGGAAAGCGCATTTTGCATCGATCCCAAAGGGTCGGCGCGGGAGCGTTCTAGTCGCCCCCGGAGCGTCGATCGCGAAATCGGCGAAGCTCGTCGGCGCCGTTTGCGTCGGCCCCCGGGTCGCCGTCGGGAGCGAAGCGCGGCTTGAAAACTGCGTCGTTCTCGAAGGCTCCCGAATCGGAAAACGCGCTTCCTTGAAAAATTGCGTCGTCGGCCCCCGCTGCAGGATCGGAGACGACGCCAGCGTCGGGGACGGCGCCGCGCTGGGAGAAGGAACCATTTTGACGGACTATTCGCGCGTGTAACACGCGCCAGGCGAGGCGAACCGATGGCACGAGCACGGAAGAAGGAAGACCCTGAGGCGATCAAGGCGGCGGCGAACGAAATAAAGTTCGGGACCGACGGATGGCGCGGAGTGATGGCGCGCGATTTTACGTACGACAACGTCCGCCGCGTCGCGCAGGCGATCGCGGAATACATGAAAGCGACGGGGAAGCGAAACCAACCCGTCGTGGTCGGCTACGACCGCCGCTTCCAAGGCGATTCTTTCGCGAAGGAAATCGCCCGCATTCTTTCCGCGAACGGACAACGCGTGACGCTCTGCGCCGACTCCCTTCCGACGCCCGCGATCACCTTCCTGAGCCATAAACTCAAAGCCCTCGGAATCATGGTGACCGCCAGCCACAACCCCGCGTCCTTCAACGGAATAAAAATGAAAACTGAGGGACGCGCGGCCAACGAAACGCTGACCGCCGAAGTAGAGGCCTGCATCGACCGCTCCAATCCGGTGCGCAACGGAGGAGGCAAGATCCCCGAAAAATCCTTCCGAAAGGACTATCTCACCTATTTGAAAAGCAAGGGGAATCCCGGAAAATTCATGGGGCAGCTCAAACGAACCGTGGTGATCGACTACATGCACGGCGCTTCCGGCGGCCTGCTGGGAGAACTCGTTTCGAGCAAAAAAATCGTCGAAATCCGCGCGGAACGGGACCCGTTGTTCGGCGGCGTCAACCCCGAACCCATCGAAGAAAATTTGGCCGCGTTGAAGGATCGCGTGCTGAAGGAAAAGGCGATGCTGGGCCTCGCTCTGGACGGGGACGGCGACCGGGTCGCGATCGTCGACGACAAAGGACATTATCTGACGCCGTGCCAGGTGTTTCCGATCCTCGCCGAATACCTGATCACGATGCGCAAAATCAAGGGAAAGATCGTCCAGTCCGTTTCGATGGGCTACCTTGTCGAACGCATCGCGAAGGAATACGGCCTCGAGTTCGAGCAGCTCCCCGTCGGCTTCAAGCACGTCGGCGAAGCGATCGCTCTCGGACAGGCCGCCATCGGCGGCGAGGAGTCGGGGGGCTACGCCTGGAAAGGGAATCTTCCCGAACGCGACGGACTGCTGACGGGTCTGCTCTTCATCGAAATGTGCGTGACGACCAAAAAGACGCCCTCGCAGCTCTGGGAGTTGATCGAGAAGAAATACGGGAAGTCCGATTTCCGCCGCGTCGATTTCCATATCAGCAAACCCGTCGATAAAGCCGCCTTCACCGCGAAGATCCGCAAACGGCTTCCTAAAAAAGTGGGCGGCCAGGCGGTTCTGGACGTCATGGACTTCGACGGAGTAAAAGTATTCCTCGAAGGCGGCCACTGGGTGCTGATGCGGCCTTCCGGGACGGAACCGCTGATTCGAACCTACGCCGAAACGGATTCACCGAAAAAAACCCAATTGCTGTTGGAAACCGCCGCGCGGTGGGTGGGCTCCCACCTGTGACCGGGAGCCGTCCGTCTCCGCCGAAGGCGATGGTCCTCGCGGCCGGCGCGGGAACCCGTTTGCGCCCTCTCACCGACGCGACGCCCAAACCCCTCGTCCCCGTGGCCGGGAAACCGGTTCTGCACTATTGCCTGGAAAACCTCGCCCGACACGGGGTCAAGGACGTCATGCTCAACCTCTGGGCGTTCCCGGAAAAGGTAAGGGCTTTCTGCGGAGACGGCTCGCGCTGGGGCCTGCGCCTGCGCTATTCGGTCGAAAAAAAATTACTCGGCACCGCGGGCTCCGTTAAAAAGTGCGAGGCGTTTCTCAAGGACGGACCGTTTTTGATTCTGTCCGGAGACGGGCTGCACGACGTAAATCTCGCCGCGTTTTACCGTTTCCACCGGAAGCGCAAATCGGTCGCGTCGATGGTGACCAAGCGCGTCGACGCGAAGTATCCCTACGGTGTAACCTTGGCGTCGAAATCGGGACGCATACGCGGTTTCCTTGAAAAGCCCAGTTTCGGGGATTTTTTCTCCAACCGCGTGAATACCGGCATCTACTGCTTCGAGCCCGAAATTCTTCGCCGCATTCCGAAAGGTTTCTACGATTTCGGCCATCAGGTTTGGCCGAAATTACTCAAAGAAAAAAAGAGAATTCACGCTTGGGAGTGGGACGGATTTTGGTGCGATATCGGCGATTTAGACGAATACCGCCGCGGTCAAATCGCGATCATGCAACGCAAAATTCGAACGGAAATCCCGGGCCGGGTACGCAAAGGAGTCTGGATCGACAAGCGCGCCGCCATCGCCGGAAACGCCCGGATTTTAGGTCCCTGCGTCATCGGCGAAGGCGCGAAAATCGAGTCGGGAGCGGTGGTCGGCCCCGAAACCGTCGTCGGCGCGGGCGCCCGTGTCGGCGCCCGAGCGACGCTTAAAAAGTGTATACTTTTCGACAAGACCGTCGTCGGCGCGGGGGCCTTCTTGGTCAATTGCATCCTCGGCGAGGGAGGGACCGTCAAAGCAGGCGCGGTGATCCATAACGGCGCAACCCTAAAAGTCCCTAATAATACAAGAAGGAGCTAGAGATATGCAGAAATCCGGACGCCACTACTTCACCTCGGAATCGGTCACCGAGGGCCATCCCGACAAGGTCTGCGACAACATTTCCGACGCGGTGCTCGACACCGTCCTCAAGGACGATCCGACCGCCCGCGTCGCCTGCGAAACCTTCATCGGCCGCGGCCTGGTGATGGTCGGCGGCGAAATCACGACGAAGCTTACGCTCGACGTCGACAAGATCGCCCGCGACACCATCAAGGATATCGGCTACGATCACCCCCGCTACGGTTTCAGCCACGACCTTTGCGGCGTTCAGAACTCGATCGGCCGCCAGTCGCCCGACATCGCCCAAGGCGTCGACACCGGCGGAGCCGGAGACCAGGGCATGATGTTCGGCTACGCGAACCGCGAGACGCCCGAATTGATGCCGCTCCCCATCACGCTCGCGCACAAGCTGACCCGTCGCCTCGCCGAGGTCCGCAAGAAGAACGTGCTGCCCTACCTCGGCCCCGACGGGAAGAGCCAGGTCACGGTGGAATACCTCGACGGCCGCCCGCTGCGCGTGGACACCGTCGTCCTTTCCAGCCAGCACACCGAGGAGATTCTCGACCGCACCGGCGATAAGATCACCGAGAAATCCCGCAAGGAGATCACCGACGCGGTGATCCGGCCGATTCTCGGCAAGCGGCTGATGGACAACAAGACCCGCATCTTCATCAATCCGACCGGCAAGTTCGTCGTCGGCGGCCCGGCTTCCGACTGCGGCCTCACCGGGCGCAAGATCATCGTCGACACCTATGGAGGCTGGGCCCCGCACGGCGGCGGCGCGTTCTCCGGGAAGGACCCGACAAAGGTCGACCGCTCCGCCTGCTACATGGCGCGCTACATCGCGAAGAACGTCGTCGCGGCCGGCCTCGCCGAGGAATGCACGGTGCAGCTCGCCTACGCGATCGGCGTCGCCGAGCCCGTCGGTCTCTACATCGACACGCACGGCACCGGCCGGGTCGACGAGAACCGGCTTTCGACGATCGTCCGCCGGCACTTCAAGCTCACGCCGAAAGGCATCATCGAGTCGCTCAAACTCCGTCGGCCCATCTTCCGCCGGACCGCTTCGTACGGCCACTTCGGCCGCAACGAACCCGGTTTCGAGTGGGAGAAAACCGACAAGGCTGCGGCGCTTAAGAGCGCGGCCGCTCCGGGGCATCGGTCCAACGGCACCACGCACGGCCGCAAGCACGCCGCGCTCGCGGCCTGAGGCGCGGGGCTTTCATGGAACGTCTGGAACCGACGAGGCAATTAGCGCTGAAGATCTGGTGGGCGTTTATTTGGCGCGCGGTCATCATCGCCGTGCTCGGCGGGTTTGCCGTCGGCGTCGTCTTCGGAGCCCTTTCCGTCGCGATCCGCGTCGATCCCCAGGCCCTGAACGGAGTCTCCGGACTCCTGGGGCTGGGGATCGGGGCGGTCGTGTCGATCGAGGTGATGTTCCGCATCTTGAAGAAGAAGTTCAACGGCTTCGAGATCGCGCTGCTCACCACCGACGAAGAATAGGAGGTACGGCCATGGCCGGAATCGATAAGCGTGTCGCGAGCGCCGACGAGGCGATCGCCGACGTCGGCGACGGTGCCGTGATTCTGATGGGAGGATTCGGCGTCTGCGGCCTTCCTGAGAATCTTATCCGGGCGCTGCGCGACAAGGGCGTCAAGAATCTCACCCTCGCCTCCAACAACGCCGGACTCGACGACCAGGGCGTCGGACTGCTGCTCAACAACGGCCAGGTCAAGAAAATGATTCTCTCCTACGGCGGGGAATGCAAAGCCTTCGAGGAAATGACGCTCGGCGGCACGCTCGAGGTCGAGTGGACGCCTCAGGGCACCTTGGCCGAACGCATCCGCGCCGCAGGCGCGGGCATCGGCGGTTTCTTCACCCCGACCGGCTACGGAACGGTCGTCGCGGAGGGCAAGGAAACCCGCGAGATCGACGGTAAGAATTTCGTTTTCGAAAAGCCGCTGCACGCGAATTTCGCCTTCGTGAAGGCCTGGAAGGCGGACCCGATGGGCAATCTCGTCTTCCGGCGCACCGCCCGCAACTTCAACCAGGTGATGTCCACCGCGGCGAAGACCGTCATCGCCGAGGCCGAGGAAATCGTCGAAACCGGCGGTCTGCATCCCGACCAGATTCACACGCCGGGAGCGTTCGTCTCCCGCGTGCTGAAAGGCGAGGCATACAAGAAGCCGATCGAGAAGAGAACGGTTCGCGCCAAGAGCGAGGCGGCGTTATGAGCGACGATATCCGAATCCGCATCGCGAAGCGCGCCGCGAAGGACCTTCGGAACGGGGATGTCGTCAACCTCGGGATCGGCATTCCGACCCTGGTGCCCAACTATCTGCCCAAGGGCGTTCAGGTCGTTCTTCACACCGAAAACGGCATGCTCGGCTACGGGCCTTACCCTTTCGAAGGCGAAGAAGACGCCGACCTGATCAACGCCGGAAAGGAAACCATCACAGAACTCCCCGGCTGCTCTTACTTCGGGAGCCAGGACTCGTTCGCGCTCGTGCGCGGCGGACACCTCGACGCGACGATTCTCGGCGCGATGGAGGTCTCCGAGACGGGAGACCTCGCGAACTGGATGATCCCGGGAAAGAAGGTGAAGGGGATGGGCGGCGCCATGGACATGGTCGCCGGCGCCAAACGGGTCGTCGTTGCGATGGAGCATTGCAGCAAGAAAGGCGAGCCCAAGATCGTCTCGAAATGCGCTCTGCCGCTGACCGGCAAAGGCGTCGTGAATACGATCATCACCGAACTCGCCGTCATCGACGTCACCGAAGACGGTCTCGTCCTGCGGGAAACCGCGGACGGCTTGACGCCCGAACACGTGCAAGAGAAAACGGGCGCAAAACTGAAAATCCCGCAGGCCATCGGGACCTTCGAATAACAGGAGAACCTCCCATGCGCAAGACTTTACTCGCTTCCTTGCTCTCGCTTGCTCTCGTAGGGCAGGCCGGCGCGACCCCCTGGCACGATCTCGGCCCCCGCGCGATGGCGATGGGCGGCGCGGGCGACATGGTCGCCGGCGCCAAACGGGTCGTCGTTGCGATGGAGCATTGCAGCAAGAAAGGCGAGCCCAAGATCGTCTCGAAATGCGCTCTGCCGCTGACCGGCAAAGGCGTCGTGAATACGATCATCACCGAACTCGCCGTCATCGACGTCACCGAAGACGGTCTCGTCCTGCGGGAAACCGCGGACGGCTTGACGCCCGAACACGTGAAAGAGAAAACGGGCGCAAAACTGAAAATCCCGCAGGCCGTCGGGACCTTCGAATAACAGGAGAACCTCCCATGCGCAAGACTTTACTCGCTTCCTTGCTCTCGCTTGCTCTCGTAGGGCAGGCCGGCGCGACCCCCTGGCACGATCTCGGCCCCCGCGCGATGGCGATGGGCGGCGCGGGCGTCGCGATGGCGCAGGGCCCACTGGCGTCCTACTGGAACCCCGCCGGACTCGGACAGCTCTACGGGACCAGCGGTCTGGTGATCCCGGCGTTCGGCATGCGCATCGAAGCGACCGGACGGATGCTTGAAGGCGCCAACGACCTCTATCAAATCAGCCAAAACGCGGCGTCCCACACGAACGCCGACGTAACGAACGCGCTGACGAAGTTCGGCGAGCGCGGCAACGGCGCGATGGTGGACCTCGGCGCCTCGGTCGCGCTGAAGTTGTGGAAGGGCACGATCTTCGCCACGCCCTTGGCCTATATCGGCGCGACGCCGTACGCGGACACCACGGGCGGCCTTACCCCGGCCACGCTGGGAACCGCGAACACCTCCGAAATGCGCCTAAGGGGCGGCGTCTTCACCGAACTCGGATTTGGCTACGCGCATGAGATCATGGAAACCGGACTTATCGTCGGCGGAAATCTCAAAGGGATCGTCGGCAAGGTCGGGTTCAACAGGATCCGGATCACCCAAACGGACCCCGGAAACGGCAGCTTCGGAGACTTCGACACGAACACGAAAACGAGCATCCAGCCCGGCGTCGATCTCGGGCTTCTTTGGGACATGAGAGAGACTTTCGACGGACTGCCCCTGCGCCCGCGCATCGGCGTCGTCGGCCGCAACCTGAACAACCCGAAGTTCAAATACCCGGCCCAGGCCGTCACCGCCGGCGAACGGGATAAACTCTCCATGCAGGGCCAGGTCCGTGCGGGCGTCGCGCTGTCGCCGTTTAAGTTCTGGCATCTCACCGCCGACCTGGACATGACGGAGAACCTGACCTTGATCGACGGCTACAAGACGCGCTACGCCGGAGTCGGCACCGAAATCAACGTCGTCAACAGGCCGCGCTTCAACCTGCCCCTGCGGGCCGGACTCAAGAAGAACCTCTCGGACACGAACTCCGGGGTCGCCTTCACCGCCGGTGCGGGGCTGAACTTCTTTCACTTCACGCTCGACATCGCCGGCCAGGTTTCGGCCAAGCGCACCCAGCTTCAGAGCGAGGGAAAGAACGAGAAGGTTCCCAACAACGTCGCGGCTTCGATCCGACTCGGCTTCCTCTTCGGTCAAAAGGACGAGGGCGGCCGCGAGTAAGGCACGGCGCTGAACACGTCCGGAACCTTGCTCGCCCGAACCGCCGCCCTGCTTTTGGGGGCGGCGGTCTCCGTCGGCGCGACCCCGTGGCATAACCTCGGTCCCCGCGCGATGGCGATGGGCGGCGCGCACACGGCGGTCGCGCAGGGACCCAGCGCCGCCTACTGGAATCCGGCCGGGCTCGGACAGCTCTTCGACATTTCCGGAGTGGACGTCGTTTCCGGCATCCGGGCGGAAGCGACCGGCGCAGCGCTTCTCGGCGCCAACGATCTCAACCAACTCGCGAAAGACTGCCAAATCTCCGCGTGCGATCCGCTGCGGATTAAGAAGGCGCTGGACCGGATGGATCACCAAGGAAACGGCGCATTCTTCGACGCGTCGTTTGCGGTGGGCGCGCGCGTCGCGCGCGGCATGCTGTTCGTGCACAGCCTCAGCTACGCCGGGGGGACGCCGGAAGTGGACCACGCCAACGACACGCCGGCGACGATCGCGAACAACAGCTCAAAGCTGCGCCTGCGTGGAGGCAACTTCACCCATATCGGCTATGGGATGGGACGGGAACTCGGCCGCTCCGGCTTCGTCGTCGGAGCGAACGCGAAACTGATCGTAGGCTCCATCGGCTACGGGGAAATGCTGGTCGTCAACGAGGATCCGGGAGCAGGATCCTTTTGGCGCTACGACCGCAACGCCAAAACCAGTTTTCAACCGGGCCTCGATCTTGGCGCGTTCTGGGACGTCCGGGAGAGCTTCCCGACCGTACCCGGCCGACCCCGCTTGGGCATCGTCGGCCGCAACGTCAACAACCCGACCTTCACGCAGCCGCAGGCGGCGATCCGCGCGGGGGACCGGAACCGCTACTCGCTTCAGTCCCAGGTCCGCGCGGGAATCGCGATCCAACCGTTCCAGTACTGGTTGCTCGCCGCCGACATCGACATCACCAACAACGAGACGCCTGTCGACCGATTCCGCGCGCGATACGCCGGCGCCGGCATGGAACTGCGCGTCTTTCACAACGAGGGATTTTCGATGCCGTGGCGCCTGGGTCTGCAGAAGAACATCGCCAACGACGATTCCGCGCTGGCGTACACCGGCGGCACCGCGCTTGAATTCTCCCAGTTCAAATTCGAGCTCGCCTTTCAAATCACGCCGGAAACCACCGAGTTCCAATCCGAGCGTGAAACCAAACGCGTCCCCAACAACGCCGCGGGCTCCGTGCGCCTCGCCTGGGAATTCGGCAAAGCCGACGAGAGCGTCGGGCTCCCCTACTAACGAAAACGGGCCCCCGGCGAACCGGGGACCCGCTCTCGCTGAATCTTGAACGCTTAGGCGACCGTCGAGAAATACTTCTTCGACTTTTCGGTGTCGGGGGTCATCGTCTTTCCACCCTCGCTCCAATTCGCCGGACAAACCTCTCCGGTTTTCGCGACCTGCTGGAACGCCTTGATCACGCGAAGCGTCTCATCGACACTGCGGCCGACGCCGAGGTCGTGAGTCACGTTGTAGACGACCTTGCCCTCGGGGTTAATGAGGAACAGACCGCGCAGCGCGATGCCGGCGGGAAGCAGAACGCCGTAATCCGACGCGATCTTTTTGGTTACGTCCGCGAGCAGCGGATACTTAATGTCGCCGAGCCCGCCCTCTTTGCGCGGAGTGTTGATCCAAGCAAGGTGGGTGAACTGGGAATCGATCGAGCAGCCGAGCACCTCGGCGCCGATTTTCTTGAAATCCTCGATCCGGTCGCTGAACGCCGTGATTTCGGTGGGACAGACGAAGGTGAAGTCGAGCGGATAGAAGAAGAGGACGAGCCACTTTCCCTTGTAGTCGGAAAGCTGCTTTTCCTTGAAAAGCTTACCGTCGACCGCCATCGCTTTAAAGTCGGGAGCGTCTTTTTGAACCAAAGTCTCAGCCATCTGGGTTTCCTCCGAAAGGCTACTGATTTAGAACTATTCTAGCATTTACGGACAGCGACGACTACCAGTCGCCGTCCCCTGACGCCGTGTTCGGATAGAGCGACAGGAGATAATCGGCCAGCGCCTCCAGCTCCGCGGGAGAGAGAACCTCTCCCCAGGCGGGCATCCATAAAAACGGATCGGGGCCGGCCGCATCCGCTTTCGCGGGGTGGCGAACCCCGATTCGGATCTTATCGATCAATTCGGAGCGGGAGTAGAGTTCCCCGACCTCCGTCAGCGCGGGGACCTTTCCCCCCGGAACATTGTTGTTGGGAAGTCCCCCGCGGCCCTCACGGGCGTGGCAGGTGACGCACCCGGCACGGAGGAACAATTCCGCCCCCCTTTCCACGGACGTCAATCCCGGATTTTCCCACGGAGGAGTTCCCGAACGGTAGGCCTCGCCCTTGAGCGTGGCCATATACGCCGCGAGATTCGCGCGGGTCGCGTCGGGCAAATGGAAATTCGGCATCTTCGTGTTCGGCTGCCACGCGGCGGGGTTCTTCAGCCACGCGTCGAGAAATTCCCGCGACTTGCGAAAGCCGGCGAAGCTCAGATCGGGCCCGGCGTCGCCCCCTTCGAAGCCGACGCGGTGGCAGCGGCGGCACTGGTAGCTGACGAAAGCGGCCTCACCCAAGGCCTCCGGCGTCATCTGGGAGCGGTCCGCGCATCCTACGGCAAGAAGAACAAACAAAAGCCCTCCCGCGAGGGAGGGCTTTTGTTTGAAAACCGTCACCCGAGTCCTCTTACTTCTTGAACTCGAGTCCGACGCGTCCCGCGTGCGCGTACGCCGACCCAATCGCGGCGAAGCCGAGCAGGATCACCCCGATAAAAACCGGAGCTTTCATCTCGGTGAAATGCGGCGCCCCGAGCATGCCGAACAACATCGGTCCCGACGAGTAGGTATTGATTTTCGAGGCGAGCGTCGCCCGCGCCTTCAAAACGGCGGCCTGATCCCCGGCGGTCTTGCTCAGAAGCTTCTTCTGAGCGGGCCAAATAATAAACCACACGTTGAACCACATCAGCGTCCCGAAGGCCATCCCCATGAGAATCCACGCGTTGCGGCTCGACCGGAAGAGGTCGTTGGGACCGAAACCGAAGCCCGGCGTGTACATGTAGTTGATCGTGTACAGCGCCAAACCCATGAGGAAGGTGATCATCGCCCCCCACCGGAACCAAAACAGCGCGCGCGGCATCAGGTGCGGATTCACGTTTGCGGCGTTATCCCCGAGGTCCTTCTGCAAGTGCGGATTGACCCAGTTGAAGAAATACAAGAAACCGATCCAG
The DNA here is from genome assembly GCA_002790095.1 of Elusimicrobia bacterium CG_4_9_14_3_um_filter_62_55. Classification (GTDB taxonomy): domain Bacteria; phylum Elusimicrobiota; class Elusimicrobia; order UBA1565; family UBA1565; genus UBA1565. The sequence goes on from PFUL01000194.1 coordinate 11,590, forward strand.
GTGATTCCGGCGATGACATGGAACCAGCGGACGACTAGATGAAGCACGTCAAACATGGCGTTTCCCTCCGTTTGCGGCTCTATTCAAACAAAATTCATTTTAGTAAGCAACACTTTTACCCATCGAGCCTGCGCTGCAGCCACAACGCCCCGACTCCGAAGAAACCGTTGGGCATCCACGCGGCGAGAATCGGAGCGACCCGCCCCGATTTCCCGAGGTACCACGAAAATTCGATGCACCACATGTAGAGAAAGCTGACGACAAGCGCGGCGGCAAAGGCGACCGGAGGCGGCGAGCGCCGCAGACGCAGGGCGATGGGGATTCCGATCAGGCACAGGACGATGTTCGTGAAGGGATACGCGATCTTTTGATGGAGTACGGTCCGGACCTCGCGGGCCGAACGCCCCAACCCCGAAAGACGATTCGATTCCCGATAAGCCTCCATCAGGCTCATTTCATCAGGGCGCATCTTTGAGGGCAACAGCTCCCGCGGCGGGACGCTTAAGTCCGTTTCGAAGCGCTCGAAGGACTCCGTATCCGACAGCACCCCGCGCTCGTCGAAGATTTTGATCGATCCGCTTTCGAAGACCCACCGGCCCGCCGCGGGTTCCCAATGGGCCTTCGCACCGTCCACCTGACGCCTCAGAATCGACTCCGAGTAATCGTCGAGAATGGCCCGGGTGATTTCCCCTTCACGCACGTGAAAGACGCTCACCGAGAGGAACCGGTTCGGACCCGGCGTCAGAACCCCGTCGTAAACCATATCCCACTGCCATTGCGGATGGATCGCCTCCTGCCAAATGCGGCCGGCTCGCGCGAACGCCGCCGGAAGCACCGTCTCCTGCGCGGCAAACGCGCACGCGGAGATGAGCGCGGCGAAAAACAGAATCGGACGAAAGAAACGGTTCGGCTCAAAACCTGAAGCCTGGACGGCGACGTATTCTCCGGAGCGCACGAAACCGTTCACGGTAAAGAGCGTCGCCAATAGAGTCGCCATCGGGACGATGCGGACGGTCCAGTAGGGGATCGTCAGCGCGAGGTATTCGACGATGAGACGGGCGGATGCCTGCGTCGTCGCCAACTTATTGATCTTGTCGAAAACATCGATGAGAAATACGATGACGGAAAAAATCCCGAGCCCGAAAAAGAAAGGACCGAAGAAACGCCGCGAGAGGTACCTGCCGAATAGAGTCATCGCTTAAGCAGCCTCCTCCACGACCAAATCCCTGCGGGCACGCAGGCCAGATTTGCGAGCCATGGGGCATAAAGCGAAAGGGAGAGATCCTTGCGGCCTAAACCCACGCCGAAGGCGAGAAACCCGTAAAAAACGAAGATCAAGACCAAACTCAGAGCGAACCCGATCGGACCGCTCCGTTTTTCCAGCTTCAGCCCGAGCGGACAGGCGACCCAAAAGAGCATGAACGGAGCGAAGGCGCCGGCGGCACGCAGCGCGATCTCCGTACTGTACTCGCGAGTCTTCTGCTCGCTGAGGGTTTCCCGTGAGAGCTCTTCGCGAATCCGGGGAGTACTCAGTTCCCGAAGTTCCGCCTGACGGTCGACATCGCCCTTGAACGGAAGAAAAAAGCCGGCCCGCTCGAAACTAGAGACGGTATACGAGTCGGGCAGATCGCTCGGCCACACGAGAGAACCGTTCTCTAGAACAAGCTTGATTCCCTTTCCCGCCTCGACGGACGAAGAGCCGGTCGGCGCCGAAATCCGCATCCTGCTGTACTGACCCTGACGCTTTATGACACGAACCGTTCCGAGCCGGCCGGACTCCCTGTCGACGGTTTTAGCGAAAATCGTCCAATAGCCGATCGAGGTCATCGCGTTTTGCTCGATATCGAGCCGCGTCACCTCGGAGAGGGCACGGTAGTAGGAGCGCTGAAACGAATGAAACCCGTCCGGACTCCATTTGTGATTGATGCCCATCAACAGAAGCGAAAGGAGCAACGCGATCCAGAAGAACGGCTTAAGGATATCCTTGAAGGAAAACCCCGACGATCGAAGAGCCATCACCTCGCCGCTTTCCGAAAACCCGCCCAAGGTCAGAAGCAAGGCCACCAAAAAGGCCATCGGAAGCGCGAGACTCAAAAAATAGGGCGTCAGACGGCCGAAACACAGCGCGATCCAGGAAAGTGGAATTCCCTTCATCAGCGCCAGATTGAACAAGCGCAAGAAGAAGGTCATCAACATCACAAAAACAAAAACCCCGATGCAAAGACCGAACAAAGGAAAAAATCGCCGGAGCAGGTAGCGAGACAAAATTGTCATTTAAATACTTACGGATTATACAATTTTCCCAGAGCCTTGACGGCGCAACGGGCCCCTGCTACACTCCGAAAGCGGCCGGGATGGTTACGGTCGCACGCGCCGAGAAGCGAATTTCTCCTTAGTTTCGGCATCAACTTGGCGAAAAGCCCCGCACGAACTTTCATCGTTTTTCTCGCGCTCTCGTTCGCGTGCGTGCGCGCGTCCTATAATGCCCACGCTCAATTCGATTTTCCCTACGATCCCGATTTCGCCGAGGAACCGCAATCCAGTGAATCGGACTTAAAACCGGAGGAGGAGCCTCGCCTCCCCCTGGAAACACGAACCGATCCCGTATCGGGAGAAATCGTGGAGACTGCTCCCGAGTGGATGAGAAAAGCGGGACCGTTTCTCCTGATCGAAAGACCCGACGCGGAGCGCATCTTCTCGCCTGAAGACACCGCCGCCTCCCCCGATCTCTCCGATTTCCTGAAGCGGCAAAAGCCGTTCGAAGCGGACCAGGATCTCTGGAACCGCATGCGCCGCAATATCGAGCGCGGGACGGCGCCTCAAGACGAACTCGAACTTCCTTCGGTGGAACCCGCCACACCGTTTGAAATCGTGCAAGGGACGGCGCCGCCGGCCCCGCCCGAGCCGGAGGTCGAACTGCCGACCTACGGAACCAGCCTCTCCATCACCGGCCGGAAGGTGATCGGCTTCACCTTCTCCGAAAAACGCTTCCTGCGCGAGCAGACGACGACCGGCCGACCCGCGTCTCAAAATCTCATCGACATCGACCAGCAGCTGCAGCTGCGCATGCAGGGCAAGGTCGGCCCGAAGATCTCGGTCAACGTCGATTACGACGACACGAAGGAAAACAAGCAGGACATTTCCGTCGTCTACAACGGGGAACCGGGCGAAGTCGTCCAGAACGCCTCCTTCGGCGACATCGATCTCTCGCTGCCGGCCACCGAATTCGTCAGCTACAACAAACAGCTGTTCGGCATCCGAGTCGATCTGAAAGTCAAAAGATTCAGCGCGACCTTCATCGGTTCCCGGACGAAGGGAACGACGAAGACCAAGCAATTTAAGGGCAACACGCAGTTCATCACGCAGGACATTTTGGATACCGCTTATATTCGCAGACGCTATTTCGACCTAAGTTTCGGCGACCCGGCGCGCCTTCCCCTGCGGGCCGGTTCGGAACGAATCTTCCTTTCACGCCAGTCGAGCGGGCAGCAGAACGTCAACGAGCTCACTTTGACCGCCGGGGATCTGTCGGTGCCGTCCTCGAGCTTTACCGGCACCTTCGTGGAACTTTCCGCCGGGCAGGACTACACGATCGACTACGTCGACGGAATCATCACCTTCAAGAACTCGCTTGACCCGGCCTACGTCGTCGCCGTCGACTTCATCGACGCGACCGGCACCAACATCACGGTCCAAACCTCGACCAACTCGGCGCTGCCGAAGACGGGAGACGGACAATTCAAGCTCATTAAGACATTCGGCGACGTCCAAATTTCCACAAGCGCCGAATCGGGCTACCGGCGTGAATTAAAGACCTTCTACGGAATCGGAAGAAGCCAAATCGTCCGCGACGACGGCCGCGGTAATTTCTTTCTCAAAACCCTAGACCAGAACCGCAACGAGGTCGGACCGACGCTGAACCCGCGTCAAGTGTACCCCGACACCATCGAGGTGGATTTCGAAAACGGCATATTCCGTCTCACGCAGCCGTTCGCGGTGGAAGGTGACAGCGCCACCGTCGACGCGGAAATCTACGCGCCCGCTCCGCTGACGAAACGGCTATTCCAGGTTGAATTCCGATTCCGCCTGAAAACCTTCTTCTTGGAACCGAATCTCGTTCTTCAGTCGGAAGTCGTTCTCATCGACGGCTCCCGACTAACCCGCAACGTCGACTACTTCATCGACTACGAGTCCGGGTTCCTGACGTTCTTCAATGAAGACCGCATCCGGGAGGATTCCACCATCGATGTAAGCTATGAGGTTGCTCCCTTCGCGGGCAACGCCTCGGAAAGCCTATTGGGAATGCGCGTCTCTTATGACATCTTCAGCAAATGGTCGGTCGGTTCGACGCTGTTGTTCCAAACGGGCTCGAAACCCCCGACGACTCCCTCGGTCACCGAACTCGCCGAAAGCCTGCTGGTCTATGAGGTCGACTCTCAACTCAAGGACATCCCGATCTTCTCGTGGCTTCGGGCGACCTTCCAGGGAGAGATGGCCCGCAGCGATCACAACCCGAACCTTTCGAAAAACGCGCTCATCGAGAACATGGAGGGAGTCAAACAAGACGACGCCGCAAGCCTCCAGTTCACGAATTGGTTCATCGCCGCGAACCCGACTCTCGGCCCCGCCGACCCCGCGGGAGCGCTCTTCTCAACGTTCGATGAGAACATCCTGACGATCAACCCGAGCGCTCCGGCGAACTCGGACGACACCCAAAAAGTGCTCAGCTTCGATTACGACTTCACAAAAGCCGGCGTCAACGAGGTCTCGATCGTCTACCCGTTCTCTCCCACCGGCCTGGACTTCTCGCAGAAGACGATTCTCGAGGTTCAATTCGCCCATGCCCCGGGGACGGGAGGTCTGGACGAACTCGACGTCAATTTTCATCTCGGCGGGATTTCCGAGGACGCCGACGGGGACGGCATCTTCGACACCGAAGACAACGGCAAGGACGGCGTCCCCGACACGCTCGATTTAGGAGAACGCGACGGCATCCTGCAGCCGGAGGAAGATATGGGCTATCTCTACAACCCGGCGGGCAAGAGCTCCGCGCGTTTCGGCGCGAACACGGGGTTCATCGACTCCGAAGACCTCAACCGCAACGGCCGTCTCGACCCCGCGGATTTCTCCGGCGACGACTACGGCTACAAGAGCACCGGCACCAACACGCAGCTCTTTGACGCCACCTCCGGCTCGACAATCACCTTCATCGGCGAGCTCGACGGCGCGACGGATGTGATCAACGATGGGAAATACCACACGCTCCAAATCCCGCTCAACATCTCGACGGCGAACTTCACGAATTTCCTCGCGATTAAGCAGCTTCGCATCACCCTGAGAAAGCGCGGCGGCGGAACCGCCGCCGACGCGGGAAAAATCAAGATCGCCCGCATCGCCGCCGTCGGCAACACCTGGCAGCGCGGAGAGGCCGGCGACCCGGCGATCGGATCCGGCGCCAAGGCATCGGAGAGCCTCATCGTCAGCGCCGTCAACAACGTCGACAATACCGAGTACATCGGCCGGACGATCTTCAATTCTCCGGGCGACGCCCAAGGCGTGTTCAACGAACTCTACGGCAGCCTTGACGAACTGCGAAATCAGGGGAACACCAACAACATCCAGGAGCAGGCCCTCGAGCTGCGCTACCGGAACATGGGCCCCGGCGCCACGGTTTTCACCAAACGCGTGTTCGCGCGGGCGATCAACATCAGCCAACACAACGATTTCGTATTCCTGCTCTTCGGAAACGCCGACCAAAACCCATGCACCGTCGCCACACAGGACATTTCCGGTGACCGGACCTTCTTCCTGCGCGCGGGTTCGGAAAAGGATTTTCTCGAGGTTCGGGTCCCGATCACCTTCTGCGGATGGAAAAAAATCGTGATCAGCCAAAATGATACCGGAGGCGATCAGGTCGCCGACTCCTGGGGAGTCAAGGGAGCGCCCGCCGGTGCCATCGTCGTCTCGAGCGGAAGCCCGAATCTGCAGCAGATCGGCGCGATCTTTACCGGCGTCTATTCTTCGAATACGACTCGCCAGACGGGATCCGTCTACCTCAACGAAATCCACCTCACCAATCCGATCAAGCGCAAAGGCAGCGCCCAGAAACTACAGGCGGATTTTCAAGTTCCCGGATGGATGAGCTTCGGGGGGAAATACCGCTTCGTCGATCGGAATTTCCACACCCCCACGACGGTCGTCGCCAACCAGGACCATTTCCAGAATACCGCTTATCTGAACTTCACGAGAATTTCCTGGATGCCGCTTCAATTCAACGGCTCCTACACGAAGGTGACGACGCCGAACACCAACGCCGTCGGAGACCGCTCGAACATCACCTCTCTGCTCAACAGCGGGACCTTGCGGACCTGGACCGGGACCGGAAACGGGACGCTGCAAATCCCGAATCTGCCACGAGTTAATCTGGTCTACGAACACAACCTCGTCGATTTTCCGATCCTCTCCAGCCGTCTCGACCGCAGACAGAATTACCGCTCGACGCTGAACTACGGAGTGCCCAAGCGCGCATTCTATCTGCCGCAATCGGTGGACCTGACGTATAATTACGCGGTTTACGAAGTGCGCTTTCGAGACGACGCCGCGCGCCTGCTGCCGAACAACTTCAACACGAAGGAGTTCGGGACGGGATACTCGGCGAAACTTCCCTTCGCGTTCTGGAAGGGCTCGATGTTCACCCCTTCCTTTTCGGTACAAAGGGTTTGGGAAAACAGAACGGAACTGCCCTCGATCGGGAATGAAATTTCGAAAAGCTATCAGAAGTCCAGAACGCAAAACGCCGGATTCACGTCGAACTGGTACGTCGCGAAATGGCTGAAACCGTCGCTCAACTACAACGTCAACATGATCGAAAACAACATCCTCAATCCCTCGACGTTCACGCTTGGAGCGCTGACGCGCGCCTTCGACGTCGGCCAGATCAAGACGATCAACCGCACGGCGAACGGCAGCATCAATATGACGCTCACGGCCTCGGAAATCATCCCGAAGACGAAACTCTTCCGGTCCCTATCGCTGACCAACGGCTACCAACTGCAGGACGGCGACGTGTGGAACAACGTCGAATCGGAACTCAAAACGGACTCGGCCCTCTGGATCCGAACTCCGCTGCGCCCCGCAAGCCCGTTCGCCGAACGCGCGAGCCTGACGCTGCGCGACACGCTGAATTCGACGCAGCGCTGGTCGCCGCTCGAAGCCTACGCCCTGCAAGGCAGAAAATCGGCGTTTAAGACGCTTTCGATCACGAACAACTTCGTAAAGAGCGTCCAGCGCAACGAGACCACCGGAACCCCGTCGAAGACGATCTCGACGACGCTCCCCGATCTCATCGCGTCGATCAGCCAGCTCGAACGACTCACGTGGTCGGAGCGCTGGATGAAAAATTTCCAAATCAATCTGAAGTACGCGATCCGCAAGACGCTCAACGTGGCCACGAGCCTTGAGACCAACAACACCTTCGGGACCGACCTGAGATCGATCATCCGCGAGAAATTCGACACGAGCCTCAGCTTTAATCTCCGCACGACAAAGAACGCGGATCTGCGCGTCGATCAGATCACGCAAACGACGAATCATAAAGACGCGACGCTGCAGTCGACGTTCGACATCCGCAAATTCCGCTTTACGCCGAAAGTCGACTACACCACGGACGTAACGGAGTCGGGCGCCGGAAAGCGCTCGCAGGACGTGACCGTACTGACTCCGAGCCTCCTTGTGCGCACGGACCTGAACCTTCCGCGCGGACTCTACCTGCCCGGAATCAAGAAGACGCTCGCCTTCACGAACCGCATCATCTGGACGACGACCCTTTCGATGCAAATGCGGTCGTCGCCGGTCACGATCGACGACAACTCTAGAACGCTGAATTTCAACACCAACGCCGACTACGAACTCGCGAAAAATCTCCGCATGACGCTCAACGGAGCCTTCTCGAGGCTATGGCACAAGCACTTAAAGGAACAGGAGTTCCTCTCCTACCAGTTCGGCACGACCCTCACGTTCCAGTTCTAATCTTTACGGGAACTTTTTCGGGGGGTGGCCCGTAAACAGAGTATGCGCTGGCTCGACTGGTTGATGCCTGAAAGCTGCGCGGCTTGCCGCCGCGACGCGCCGACCCGCGGCGCGCCCATCTGCCTTCCTTGCCGCCGCTCGCTGCAGTCCCGCCTGCCCCCGGCGGAGCCGGCCTGCGCCCCGGCGGGTGTCCGGCTGACGCGCGCCGCGTTCCCGTATGAGGACCCCATCCCCTCGCTTCTGCGAGCGTTTAAGTACGACGCCCGGCTAAGAGTCGGGCGGACGCTTGCCCGCCGCTTCGCGGCCCGATGGCCCCTCTTCCCTGAACTCGATTTCGCGCACGCCCTCGTCCCTGTCCCGCTCCATCCCCGCAAGCGGCGGCAGAGGGGATTCAACCAGGCCGAAATTTTGGGGGAGGCCGCAGCGCGGACAGCCGGGATTCCGATGCTCTCTCTGCTCTGCCGAAGCACCGACGATCCCGCTCAGGCCGGCCTGGACCGGCGAAGGCGCAAGGGGCGGCTCTCCGGAGCATTTCATGTCCGCGACGGAGTGCGCCTGAAGGGCGCCAACCTCGTTCTGATCGACGACGTCGCGACGACGGGGGAAACGCTCAGTGCGTGCGCGCGCGCGCTGCGCGACGCGGGAGCGGAGGAAATTCGCGCGTATGTATTGGCGTTCGGGTAGAATTATTGCGCGCCGAAAAGACGCTTCCACCACGGCACCCGAGTCGGGGGCGGGGCGGCCTTTTTCGCCCGCTCGATCCGGTCCGTACGCGGACCGTCGCTGACCGGCAGAGTGAACAAAAAAGTCGCGCCTTGCCCGGGGTCGCTCTCAAGCCACATCTTGCCTTTCTGCATGTGGATCAGCGCTTTCGCGATGGCCAGGCCGAGGCCGGTCCCTCCGACGTGCTTGTCGCCGGATTGGATCTGCTGAAACTTCTCAAAGACACGGGTCTGCTCTTCTTTCGGAATTCCGGGCCCGGTATCCTTCACGCGGAAAAGCACCGCGTTTTCGCCGGGTGCCGAGAGTTCGACGAAGACCTGAATCCTCCCCTGCTTCGGGGTGAACTTGATGGCGTTCGACAGAAGATTGACGATCACCTGAACGGTTCGCTTCCAATCCGCGTAGACTTCCGGGAGATCGACCGCGGACTCGACCGTCAGCGTAACCCCTCTTTTTTGCGCCCAAGGCTGCATACTCTCGGTCGCCTCCCGGGCGATGACCTCCGGCCGGGAAACCTTCGGGTGAACCGTCATCTGCCCGGACTCGAGCTTGCCGAAATCGAGGATACTGTTCACGAGATCCTCGAGGCGGTCGGTATTGCGCATCGCGTTTGAGAACATCTTCTTGGCGTCGGCGTCGAGCGTCGCGGCCGTCATCTCTTCGACGATCTCGAGCGCGGCCCGAATCGAACTGAGAGGGGCCCGGAGTTCGTGGGTCACGTGAGCGACAAACTCACGCTCCATTTTCTGGAGTTCGCGGTGCTTGGCCTTGTCGGAAATAGCCTGCACAACGCCGACGGGTTTTCCAGCCTCGTTTTGAATGACGGCGGTGGAAGCCCGCAGCGTGCGTTTCGCATCGTCCATCGCGAGCGCCTCGACGCCGGCCTCGATGGCCCGGTCCTTGGGAACTTCCAGGTCGCGCGCCACGGAAAGCATGCGGTCCTCTCCTCCCCCCTCGCGAATCGACGTCCCGGCCATCTCGGAAAGCCCCTTTCCGAACAGTTCTTCGGCTTCGGGGTTCATCATCAAAACCTTTCCCTGATCGTCCACGACGACCACGCCGGTGGCCATCGATTCCATCACGCCCTGCGTCCGCGCCTGCTCGTTCTCAAGGGTCTGCTTCTGCCACACCAATTCGCGGGTCGCCTCGCTTACCTTCTTCTCGAGATCCTCCCGCACGCGCCGAAGCACGGCCTCCATCAGCAGCGCCTGCTCCTTGGGGTCGGCGACGGCCATCCTCACGAGCTTTTCGATCGCATCCTCGATCGGCTTATCCTGAGTCTCCTGAAGAAATTGCTCCGCGGTTTTCTGAGGCGCGGGGCCGTCATCGGCTTCCGCGACCTTCGAATAGACCGCCTCATTGACGATAATGCACGCCACTCCCTTGGACGTCAGGTACGCCCCCGGGTCGAGTCCCTTCGCGTCGTCGGGACGCATCGCGGCCATTTCGGAAAAGGCCGTCAACTCCGCCTCGGTCAGTCCCGACTTGAACGCAACGCTGTTGAGCTTAAACTTGGCGAAAATCTGCGGAACGGAATTGGGGAGTTCAAAGACCTGGCCGATGATCCTGCCGTTGGCCACGAGTTTGTCCTGGTCGATGGAGTACGTGATCTCGCCGCCTTCCGCCTCGGTCAACAGCGAGGACAGAGCGGACGCGGTGTCCGAGGTCATCTGCTTCACCGCGGGGTGATTGGCGTTGTAGAGATTCATCTGGGAAAGCGTTTTCCCGAACGCCTTCAGGACGTCGAGGCAGCGAGCCTCAAAAGATCCGTGGGCGTTCACAGCCGCCTCAGATTCCGGCGGGAAATACCGGCCGCCGCGTTGCGGGTATCGAAAACCATTTTCGCGTGCTTCAAAACACGAGAATAATCGACGGAGGCATGCGCCGTCAAGATCAGCGCCAAGTCGGAGCGTTTGATCGAGGCCGGCGTCAACGCCGCCGACCGCAGCACGGCGCCCTCGATCGACACGCGGGGGACGAACGGATCGTGGTAGCTCAGACGGGCGCCTTGGTCGAGAAGCAGCTTCATGACGTCGAGCGCGGGGGATTCGCGGATGTCCTTGACCCCGGGCTTGTAGGCGACGCCGAGAATGAGAATCCGGCTTGCGCGCACGGCCTTTCCCATCCCGTTTAAGAGTTCCGCGACCCGCCCCGCGACGTAGTCCGGCATCCGGCTGTTGGTGGCGCTCGCCAAGTCGATGAAGCGCGGCTCGAAATTGAGGGATTTCATCTTCCACGCCAAGTAGTTCGGATCGACCGGAATGCAATGCCCTCCGAGCCCGGGACCCGGATAGAACGGCATGAATCCGAACGGCTTGGTCTTCGCCGCGTCGATGATCTCCCACACGTCGACCCCGAGGCGGTGGCACATCCGCGCGATTTCGTTGACCATCGCGATATTGACCGCGCGAAACGTATTTTCGAGAAGCTTGACCATCTCAGCGGAATCCGCGCTGGAAACTTCGATCACACTGTCGACGATTTCGCCGTAGAGTTCCGCGGCAAGCGCCCCGCAGGCGGGGGTGACGCCCCCGACCACTTTCGGCGTATTCTCGATCCCGTAAGTCTTATTTCCCGGATCGACCCGCTCCGGAGAAAAGGCCAGATGAAAGTCGCGCCCGGCTTTCAGGCCTGAACCCTCGAAGACGGGCCGGACCATTTCCCGCGTTGTCCCCGGATAGGTCGTGCTTTCCAAGACGATCAACTGCCCCTTGCGCAGACGGCCCATGATCGCCTCGCAGGCCGCCAGGATAAAGGTTAAATCGGGGTCCTTGGTTTTGCGAAGAGGGGTTGGAACGCAGATAATGATCGCGTCGCACGCCGACAGCCTCGAAAATTGCGTCGTCGGCGCGAACCGTCCACCCGAAACGATTTCCCGGATTGTCGGGGAACTCACATCGGCAATGTGGCTGCGGCCGGACGCGAGCGCTTTCACTTTGGCGGCGTCGACATCGAACCCCACGACGCGAAATCCCTTTTGGGCGAAGGCGGCGGCGAGAGGCAGCCCGACATACCCGAGTCCGACGATACCGACGACGGCCTTCCGGGAGGCGATTTTCGCCGACAAACCCTTTTTTGACATCCTCGGATTTTAGGTTATTGGACACCCTCCCGCAACGCGCCCGGGGTTGAACCGAAGCGGCCTAAATCCTATGATGGAGCCCGGCGAAACGAGGAGTTTATTCATGAAAAGTAAGAATATCTGCGTCGTCGGAACCGGGTACGTCGGCCTGGTAACCGGAGCCTGTCTCGCGGAACTCGGCCACCACGTGGTCTGCGTCGATTCCGACCGCACGAAAATCAAAACTCTAAAATCCGGAAAAATCCCGATCCACGAAAACGGCCTGCTCCCTCTGGTCAAAAAGAACACGAAGGCCAAGCGCCTGCATTTCGCCACCGCCATCGAGGAAGGCGTCAACTGGAGAGGGCGGCGCTCTGAAGTGGTCTTTATCGCGGTTGGAACCCCGCCGCGTCCCGACGGTTCCGCGGATCTATCGGCCGTCGAAGCGGTCGCGGCGGAGACGGCCCGAGTCATGAAGGACTACACGGTGATCGTGGACAAAAGCACCGTGCCGGTCGAAACCGGGGCATGGGTCGAAAAGACGGTCACGCGCGTGAACAAGCGCAAGGTCCCGTTCGACGTCGCTTCGAACCCCGAATTTCTCGCGGAAGGGACGGCTGTCGACGATTTCCTCAACCCCGACCGGATCGTGATCGGCGTCTCCTCCCCCCGCGCCGAACGGACGCTGCGGGCGGTGTACGCGCCCATCGGCGCGCCGATACTCGTGACCGACGTCAAAAGCGCGGAACTCATCAAACACGCGTCGAACTCCTTTCTCGCGACCAAAATCTCCTTTATGAACGGCGTGAGCCGGATCTGCGAGGCAGTCGGCGCCGACGTCACTATGGTCGCCAAGGGGATGGGCCTCGATAAGCGCATCGGCGCGAGCTTCCTGCGCGCCGGTCTCGGCTTCGGCGGGTTTTGCTTTCCCAAGGACCTGGAGGCCTTCTATAAGATCGCCTACGACAAGGGCGTCGAATTCAAACTGCTCAAAGAAGTGACGGAGATCAACCAAACCCAGCGCGATTGGGTCTTCCGCAAGGTCGAAGAAGAACTCTGGAACCTCAACGGAAAGAAAGTCGCGATCCTCGGCCTCGCCTTCAAACCGAACACGGACGATCTGCGCTTCGCTCCGAGCCTCAAGATCATCGAAAGACTCCAAAAACATAAGGTGAAAATCAGCGCGCACGACCCGGTCGCGATGCCCAAGGCTAAGCCCATACTCAAGAATGTCGCGTTCTCCAAAGACGCGTACGCGGCCGCGAAGGACGCGGATTGCGTCGTCCTCGTCACCGAATGGGACGAGTACAAAAATCTGGACCTTAAGAAACTCGCCAGCGTCATGAAGAACGCGGTGATGCTCGACGGGAGAAATCTCTACGACCCGGAAACCGTGCGCGCGCTAGGATACACCTACCATTCGGTCGGCCGACCGTGAGAAAAAAGAACTCCAGGATTCTGATCACCGGGGCCGCCGGATTCCTCGGCAGCCATCTCGCCGAGCGCTTCCTGGAACGAGGCGCGCAGGTCATCGGCATCGACAACTTTATCACCGGCCGGGTCGAAAACATCGACCACCTTTTCAAGAACCCCTCCTTTCGCTTCATCCAAGCGGACGTCACAAACTTCATTCACGTCCCCGGGAAACTCGACGGCGTCCTGCATTTCGCGAGCCCCGCGAGCCCCATCGACTACGCGACCTATCCGATCCCCACGCTGAAGGTCGGGGCCCTCGGAACTCATAAGGCCCTCGGGCTCGCGAAGGACAAGGGCGCTAAATTCATGCTGGCCTCAACGTCCGAATGCTACGGCGACCCGCTCGTCAACCCTCAACCCGAAACCTACTGGGGGAACGTCAACCCGATCGGGCCCCGCGGCGTTTATGACGAAGCGAAGCGCTTTGCCGAAGCCCTGACGATGGCCTACCACCGGTATCACAAGATGCAGGTCCGGATCGTAAGGATCTTCAATACCTACGGTCCGCGCATGCGCAAAAAAGACGGTCGAGCGGTTCCGAACTTCATCACGCAAGCCCTTAAAAACCGTCCCCTCACGGTTTACGGAAAGGGCCGTCAAACGCGAAGCCTCTGCTTCGTCTCCGATCTCATCGACGGCATTCTTCGCCTGTTCGACTCCGATCTCAACACCCCGGTCAACATCGGAAACCCCCGCGAGATGTCGATCCTTCAGATCGCGCGGGCGATCAAAAAGCAAACGGGCTCGCGATCGCGCATCGTGCATAAGCCCCTGCCGGCCGACGACCCCCGGGTGCGCCGTCCGGACATCCGGATCGCGCGCACCAAGCTCGGATGGACCCCGAAGGTGCCGCTTGAAGAAGGGCTGGCGCGCACCATCGACTACTTCCGGTCCGGGTGCTGAAGATGCGGGAGCGTCTTCGTGCCGGGCGCTCAGGCAGCGCGCAGTGCTGAAGATGCGGGAGCGTCTTCGTGCCGGGCGCTCAGGCAGCGCGCAGTGCTGAAGATGCGGGAGCGTCTTCGTGCCGGGCGCTCAGGCAGCGCGCAGTGCTGAAGATGCGGGAGCGTCTTCGTGCCGGGCGCTCAGGCAGCGCGCAGTGCTGAAGATGCAGTGCTGACCGCCCTCGTTCCCTGCCTCGACGAAGCCGCGGGGCTTCCCCGGATCGAGCGGGAGCTTTTCCCGGCGCTCGACGCGCTCGACTGCGACTACGAAGTCCTGTTGATCGATGACGGATCCTCAGACGCGACGCCGTCGCTCCTGAAAGAGATGCGATCCCGCCGGCCCAATCTTCGATCGATCCGCCACGAGAAAACCCTCGGAATCGGCGGGTCTCTGAAAACCGGCATCCGCGAGGCCCGGGGAGAATGGCTGGTCTTTCTGGACGCCGATCTCACCTTTTCCCCCCGCGACATCAAAACCCTGCTGCTCCGGCAATTGGAGACCGGCGCCGACTGTGTTTCGGGGTCTCCGATGCTCGGCGGGATGCCGGGAGTCCCTTTCGCCCGCCGCCTGCCGAGCCTGCTGCTCAACACCCTCTACCGCGGCCTGCTGGACCGCCGCTTTACCGCGTTCACGCCGATGTTCCGGCTCTACCGGGTCTCGGACCTGCGCGACCTGCGCATTCGCAGCGACGGCTTCGAAGTCTCGGTCGAGATTCTCGCTCGCCTCCTGCGCGCGGGAAAAGCCGTCGTGGAAGCTCCGACCCCCTTAAGCGTCCGGGAAACAGGCTCCTCAAAGCTCCGACGGGGACGGGAACTCCTCGCTCACGCCCGCCTGGCGTGGTTCCTTCTGGTAAACCGCTGATTTTTAGGTATCCTGTTAGGAGTGCTATGACGGTACAAAGCCCTCCTCCTTCCGATCCGAAATTTGATTTTCTCGACCGCGAAATCGCGCGGCTTGAGGCGAAATTCCGTGAAACGACCCAGGACCTTCAGAAAATCCGCCTGCACCTGAGACTCGCCGAACGCGCCAAAGCGGAAGTAAAAGCCGAGATCGCGGAGATCCAGGAAAGCTGGGACAACGTTCACTACAAGTGGTGGGCGCTTACCTTGTTCGGCCTCCTGACCTTTTTCCTGTTCTCGTACTTTTTCTACACCAATCTGGGATGGTACGCCGATCAACGTTCTTTGCCCCCCGGCTCCGACTGGCTCCTGGAGCGCCTTCCGATCGTAAACCTTCTCCCCGTGCTCTCTTGGGGATGGCTCGGGCTGCACCTCTACGCCGGCGCGCTCGCCATCCTTTACTACCCCCGCAGAATGCCCTTCTTGCTCTTTGTCCTCGGGTCATTTATCGCCATCCGAAGCGTCTTCGTCTTCCTTTCTCCCATCGGCGCACCCGCGAATATGCTCGATATGAGCCGCCTCGACTATCTTTTTTCCCGCATCATGGGGACCTATACCTTCACGAACGAATTTGTCTTTTCCGGGCACACGGGAATTCCCTTTCTTTTCGCGCTCTTTTTTAAAACGCGCCTCCAAAAGGCCGTTTTTCTGGCAGGGTCCTTGGTCATGGCCGTCTCGGTTCTGCTGACCCACAACCACTACACGGTGGATGTTCTGGGCGCGTATTTCATGGGCTTCGCGATCTTCACGCTCAGCGACCGGGTCTATCACCGCTTTCTTCAACCCCTCTTCCTGCTCCGTCCGAAACTCCCGGACTTTAAAATTTAACATCGTTCCCGTATATATAAAAGGGAAGGACGCCGAGCCGCCCCGCGAAACGGGACGGCTCCGCGTTTGAGCAACCGAACGCATGGACCAGGAAAACCTCGATCCCAATCAGGTCAACGACGTGGATACCGCGCGGCTGGCGCTGCGCTGGTCGCTGGAAAAAATCCACGGCCTGCAAGACCAACTGAATAAGGCGAAAGAAACCGCCGCGGACGCCGTCGACAAGCTCCGGCGCACGACCGAGCAGATCACTCAGAAGGACGCCGCCATCCTCCGCTGGCAAAGCACGATCAAAACCTGGGAGGCGAACTGGAAGGACCAGCGCAAACTTGAAGAGGAGATCCGCGTCCGGGTCCGCGGAGAGCTTTCAAAGGAAGAGGACGAACGGCATAAGGAAGCCCGCCGGCAGCTCGAACTGCACATCGAGTCGCTGAAGAAGGAAATCACCGAGAAAGAATCACTCGCCGGAGAGCTGCGCCGCGACCTGATCGACGCCGTTAAAAACGCCCGCGTCGAGAAGGAAAAGGAGATGGAGGAAATCCTCGCGCACCAGGAACGCGCGCTCGAGGAAACGAAGCTTTCTCTAGTAGAACGCCTCCGAATCCAGCAGGACACGATCCGGAACAAGGAACGCGACCTTGAAGAACAGCAGCGCCTCATCGACGAGAAAATCAAGTCAAAGGAAATCGAGTTCCGCGCAAAGTACGAACGCTTCGAAGCGCAGCTTCTGAAGCACAATCGCGAACTTCTCGAGCGCGAGGAAATCGAACTGCAGCAGCGCTTTGAGAGCAAACTCTCTCACCACGAGTCGATGCTCCGGCAGAAGGAAGGGCAGTTCGAGGGGCGGCGGCGCCAACTCGACGAACAGCATGCCAAGCGCATGGAAGAACTCGAAGCCGCCTACCACCACAAGTACGAAAAGGAGTGGGGCCGCCTGCAGGAGCGCCTGGAAGTGGAGCGGAGGCTCCTCGAGGACCACTACCGCGAGAAAGAGAGCAAGCTCGATGACGACATTCTTCGCCGAAACCAAGAGGTTCAGCTCCATTACCAGAGAACCGAAGAGGAACTGATCGCCAAGTATCAAACGATCCAAAAGCAGCTGATCGAGAAGGAAAAGAAGATTTGGGCCACCCATCAGAAGCAGCTCGACGATTCACTCACAAAAAATCGCGCCGAACTCGACGCCCAGCGCGCAGAACTCGAGCAAGCCTTCGAACAGAAGGAAGCGAAACTGTTCGAGAAGCAAACCGAGCTCGAAACCGCCCACGAGGCGAAGGAAAGCGCGCTCTTCCTCAAACAGCAATCGCTTAGCGAAGAACACCGAAAAAAGGACGAAGCGCTCGCCGAACGCCATCGCAAACTTCAGACCGAGCTCAGCGAGAAAGCGAAGGCGGATTGGGCGGACCGCTCCCGCAAGTTCGAAGAAACGATGGCGGAGGCCCGGCAAGCGATCGACGCCGAGCGCCGCGCTCTCGAGGACCGACATCGCGAAAAGTCCGAAGAACTGTTCCGTCAGCGCCGGGGGCTCGAAGCGGAGCGGGCGGCGCTCAAATCCCAATTTGAAAAGCGGGGTGAGGAAATCGCGAAATCCTTCGAGGATAAAGCCCGCGCGAGCGAAGAGGAGTGGCGGGAACGCTACCGCAAGCTGGAGCAGGCCTCGGTCGCCCATTGGGCGCAACGGGAGCGGGAACTGCAAAGCGACCACCAACAAGCTCTCGAAAAGGCTCGCGAAAAATTCTCCGCGCAACTCAACGACGAACGGGCGAAACTCGATGCGCTCGCCGCGAAGCGGGCCGAAGACCTTGCGCACCAGTTCTTGGCCAAAGAAACCGAATTGCGCCGGGAAATTCAGAATGAACAAACGGACTGGTTGCGCAAACAGGATACGGCTTTCGAGCAACTGCGAAAGGAACTGATTCAAAAAGGGATGACCGAAGCCGCGGAACTCCGCTCTCAGTACGAGGCGAAGATACAGGCGCTCGAAACACAGAAGGCGAAAGCCCTGCTCGAGGAGCGCAAGGCCCTCAACGCGGAATTCAAACGCCTGCAGGGCGAACTTGAGGAAGCCGTCCGCACCAAGGAATCGCAAGTGGTCGAAGAAGCCCGCCGGGCGTTCGACGAGGAACGTGCCGGCGTCAAAGCGGCCGAAGCGGAGCGCCTCAAGGCTCTCGATGCGGAAAAACGCAAGCTCGAAGCGGACCGCACCGCGAACGAAGCCCATTACAAGTCGCTTCAGGAACGGCTCCAAGCGGCGTTCGACGCGAAGGAAACCAAAATGAGGGAGGCGTTCTTCTCCCGGGAATCCGCGCTCAAAATCGATATCGCTGGGAAAGAAGAGGAGTACCGCAAGACCTACGAAGCGGCGCTCGCCCGCGAGCGGAAGGCGCTCGAAGAGCGCACGCAGGCGGTTGAAAAGCAGCTCCGCGAAAAATTCGACGCGAAGGAGCTCGAATCGGCGGAGAACTGGAACCGGCGGGAAAAGGATTTCCTCGAGCAGCGCGAGACCCAACTGCGCGCCGAGCGCGAGAAGATGGAAGAAGCCTACACCCAGAAAGAGGCGATGCTCGACAATCTCCGCCGCAGCCTCGAAGAGCGCCACCACGCGCGGGCGAAGGAACTGGAAGCCTCCATGCAGGCGAAGACGCAGCGCCTGGAAGAGGCCGTTCAGCGCCAGCACGAAGAACTCGAAGCGACGCGCATCCAGATGACCATTGAAGCGCGCAACCGGGAATCCGCGCTCCAGGATCAATTCCGACAGAAAGAAGAGCAGCTCAAGCGGGTGCTCGACGAGCGCAAAGGCGAACTCTCGCGGCTTGAGGCGGAGTATCAAACGCGCGCGGTGCAGCGCGAAGCGCAGCTTCAAGAAGAGCTGTCGCGGCGCGAAACCGCGTGGCTCAAGAAAGAGCGGGTGGAACTCGACAAGGAGCGCGCCGAACGCGACGCCGCGAAGGAAATCGAATGGGAAGAGCGGCGGCGGGAGCTCGAGCTTTCCTACCAGCAAAAGCTCAAGATGCTCGAGGAGGGATTGCATAAGCGGCAGCAGGCCGTTGAAACCGCGCTGGCCCAAAAGGAAAAAGATCTGATCCTCGCCTACGAAGACCGGCTTTTCAAAGCCCGCACCGAGATGGACACGGCGTACCGCGCCCGCGAAGAAGCTCTCGAGATGAAGTACCTCGACCTGGAAAAGCGCCTGACCGGCGAGCGCGTCTCCAAGGAAAACGCCTGGAACATGCGCAAGGCCGAGATGATCGAACGCGAGGTCGGATCCCTGCGCAAGGATTTCGAAGAGAAGCAGAAGGGCTTCGAGATCCATGCGGCCGAAATGGAGGCCGCGATCGACGAACGCAAAAAGGAGCTGGAGGCGGCGCACGACCGCCGCCGCAAGGAAGTCGAGGAATCGCTCGCGCGCGAACGCGACGAAATCCGCGCGTTTTTGGACAAGCGCTCAAAGGAACTCGAAGAGGCGTACCGGGAGAAGTTTCAGGAACTGGAAAAGGAAAAGGGGCGCACGGCGCAGTGGATGCAGCAGAAGGAAGAAGAGCTGCTCGAAAACCACCAGCGCCGCGAAAGCGAAGCGCGAAAGGCGTGGGAGCTTAAGCAACTCGAGATGACTCGTCAGTACGAAGACAAACTCCGCAAGCTTGCCGAAGAACGCGACCGCCTGCACAAGGACTACGAGCGCCGCCTGCGCGAACTCGAACTCCGCGGCGACGGCGGAAAAACCACCGACGATAAGTAAATAGGGACCTGGTCCCTATTTCGTCGTCGCGACGAAAACGCCGTTCCAGCCGTCCGGCGGCGGCTCGACGCGAAACGCGTCGATGCGGGACTGATACAAATCGTAGAACTTCCCGAGCGGGAAGTCGGACTTCCGGCACTCGGCGATCAACCCCTCGGCTTCGCCGAATCGCCCGGAGCGGTATGCGTCGATCATCGCTGCGTTGTTTTTGGCCAGCGTTTTGAACTCGGGCGACGCGGCGACATCGGGATCCCCCAACAGGCAGTAGATGCGGACGGGAACCGTTTTTCCCTTCACCTGAATCAGATCCAACTCGATCGCGGCGAAATCAGGGATCAACGCGCGCGTGTTCGGGCCGATCACGATGTCGACGCCGTAGCCTTTGGACTGCCCCTCGAGACGCGAGGCCAGGTTGACCTCGTCGCCGAGAACCGAGTAGTCGAAGCGTTGATCCGCTCCCATGTTGCCGACGCAGCAATCCCCCGAATTGAGACCGATACCGGCGCGGATCGGGATGTATTTTCTCCCCTCCGCCTTCGCCTCCGCCTCCCACTGCACGTTGAGTTCGTTGAGGCGCGTTCGCATCACCAAGGCGGCCTCGGCGGCGTGCCGCGCGTGCTGGGGATCATCGAGCGGCGCGTTCCAAAAGGCCATGATGCAGTCGCCCATGTACTTATCGATCGTACCCTTCTTCTCCAGAACGATGGTCGTCATCGGCGTCAAATAGGCGTTGATGAAGCCGGTCAAACCCGCCGCGTCGAACTGCTCGGAGATGGTCGTGAATCCGCGGATATCCGAGAACATCAGCGTCAAAGGACGCATTTGACCGCCGAGCGTCAACTTCGAGGGGTCGTCGGCCAATTGCTCGACCAACGCCGGGGACAGGTAGCGTCCGAACGCTCCGCGCACCTGCCGCTTTTCCGCCTCCGACACCAAGAATCGCAGCAGAGAAGAGGAAAAATACACCAAGACAACGACGATCGACGGATAGAGCGGATCGATCAGCATCCTCTGTCCGTTAAAAGCGCCCCCGAACGCCTTCCACGAGGCGTAGAACAATCCCACCACGGTTCCGGCCGTAAGGAAAGCGCAGAACATGGCTCCGAATCTTCGCATCAGGAAAATAAGGAGCAACCCCAGAACGACGAAAAAGACCATTTCGGCCCCAATGGCCCAATCGGGACGATAGAGGTAGTGTCCGAGCAGGATCTGCTCCGCGACTTGAGCGTGAAGCGTCACGCCGGGCGTGCCGGGATTCAGAGGAGTCGCGCGCTGATCCTTCAATCCGGCGGCGCTGGTCCCGATAAAAACGATGCCGCCGCCCAAACGCGCCGGATCGAACCCCTCCGAGAACACCTCCCAGGCGGGAATTGTCCGTCCGGGCGCCTCATCGGTGAAATGAATCAGGACCTGTCCCTTAAAGTCGGTCGGAACCGTAATCCTGCCGACCCGAACCGCCGAAATTCCGGTCCCCTCTCCGTATCCCTCCTTTTCCGTGACCCCTTTGATCCCGAGCACGGAGGCGGGACCCTGCGCGAGTCGAAGCGCCTCCAACGCCAAAGACGGATAAAGCCTTCCCTGGAGGCGATACACCAACGGAACCCGCCGAATCACGCCGTCATGATCGGGAAACGGCGTAATCGCCCCAAGCCCGTCGGCCGCCGCGGAAAGAATATCGAGCGGGACTACCGCGCCCTTAAAATCGGGCAGCCCCGAGTCACCGCCCTTGACCAGAAACGGCTTCTTCATCGGCGGGACGCTGCCGGTCTTATCCCCCTTCAACGAGTATCCGAGAACGACATGAACCGGCTCGCAATCCTCCGCCGCACGGCGGCTGCCGTCGCCTTTAAGGCACTGCACCGCGCGGATCGTATCGGCGAAAACGGAATCGTAAGAGGGAAGCGTTTCCAGGATGCCCCGCGCGACGCCGAGCCGCCCCTCGACGGGAAGATCCGCGGCGAGTATCGACGGGGATTTTCCGTCCGGCTCGGCAAAGACGACGTCGAACGCGATGACCGAAGCCCCCTGAGCCAGCCGCAGCAGCAATTCGGAGACCTTGTTCCGAGGCCACGGGAATTGACCCAGGCGCTTCAGCGATTCATCATCTAGGTCGATGATGCGGACCGGAATCTGAGGATCGTAGGGGCGCGGGGAGCGCTGCTGAAAGGAATCGAAAACCTTGTACTGAAAATCGTTGACGATTTTAAGATCGGCGGCGCGAATGAGAACCGCGACCAAGATCATCAGCGCCGGAATCGCGACATGCGCGGTCGCGTGCAAGCGCTTCACATGCCGCCCCAGATAGGCGCTCATGTCCTTCTTCAAGAAATCGAGCATCTCGTCCTCGTTGCAAAATTAGCATATCTGCCGCCTACCGGCATGTGACTTGACCCTTTTACCTTAGATGTGCGAATATCCCATCAATTCCGACAACCAGAACGAACAGGAGACCGGCGTGAACTCGATTTCCACTCAGTTTTCAGCATTTACCTTAAGCGCGATTCTCTGTCTCGCAGGCCCGACGGCGGCGGTCGCGCAAAACCTCGATGAGGAGATTCAGCGCCCCGCCACCGCGACCGACCGTCAGCAAAGCGCCCTGGAAACCGCGGATCGCGCGGAGGCCAAGCGGGTCGTCGAGGGAGAAACCGGCGTCACCTACGCGGACGTCCTCAAGGATCCCGACAACATCGGACTCAACTATAAGTTCGCCAAGACTCAGGTCGCCGATGGTGATTTGAAAGGCGCCGCCGCGACGCTCGAGCGCATTTTGATGATCGACCCGGCGCTCCCGAAGATTCGACTTTTCTACGGAATCGTGCTTTACCGGCTCGGAAACCTCCACGAAGCCCTGCGGGAGCTTGAGTCGATCCGCAAGCTTCCGATGGACGGCGGGCTCAAGGGCGAAATCGAGGCCTACATCTCCCGGATTCAAAAGCAGATGCGCCGCACGAACTGGCGGGGCATGGCCGGCGTCGGCTTCCAATTCGACGACAACCGCAACGCTTCCCCCTCGACCGGTAAGAAACTTTTCCTCGACACGCCGCTGACGCTGACGACCGGCCTGCGCCGCTCTGATTTCAGCGCCCTCTTCCTGTTGGGCGCCGGGATGGAACACGACCTAGGCCTCCAAGGCGGACACAAACTCTTCGCGAATCTGACCTACTACCGCTCCGAGCAGACGCTCGTGGACTCGCTCGACCTTCAGGTGTACAACTGGGATTTCGGAACGAAATTGAACGGCGGGCGCTGGGGAGAATGGTCGGTCGCCCTCCCCTTCGACCACATGCGGCTCTCGGAGGAAACCTATCTGCGCACCTACGGACTGCGCGTCGACTGGAACAAAAGGCTCAACAACAAACTCGGCCTTTACACCCAAGTCCAAGGCTCGAAGCACGACTACGTCAAAACCGCGGATGTGCCGACCGCGCGCGAACGCACCGGCAACCACTTCCACATCGACTGGGGGGCGCAGTACGCGCCGGCGCCGGCGCATCAACTGACCGGGGGGCTCGGCTACACGCGCCAGCAGGCCAGCCGGGATTACTTCGCCTACGACCGCTGGAAAATAGAAGGGAAGCACGCCTGGCTGCTCGGCAAGGGCCGCTTCCTGCTCTCGGGCGTGACCGTGCAGGTGGACGGTTATGATGAAAAGGAAGCCGCGATCTCGGCCAAGGTCCGCCACGACGAGACCGTCCGCCTCGCCTCCACCTTCGGCTACCCGATGGGGAACCTCTGGAGTCCGCTCAAGAACGTTTTGTGGACCTTCACGTACGAATATTACCACGCCAATTCCAACATCATGAACTACGCGTACACGAACAACAAGGTCGCGACGATGTTCACCTATCGCTGGGATCGCTAACGAGGATACGCCATGATCAAAAAAATCTTCTCGACCGCCGCAGCCATCGCTCTTTTCTCGACCCAAAACGCGTTCGCCCAAGGCGCCGCTCAGCAGTTGACCTCGATCGGCGCGGCGGGCGCCGTCGCCGGCCGCGTCACCGCGCTTGCGCCGACCGAGGGAGCGATCGGCCGCGTCCTCTCTTCGGGCAAGGAGGTCTACTTCAAGGACACGATCGCGACCGGGGCTCGAGGACGGCTTCAGATCATGCTCGCCGATCAGACGGTGTTCACCATCGGACCGGATTCGGAAATGCTGATCGATGAGTTCGTCTACGACCCCTTCACGGATACCGGCAAGGTCGCCGCGCAGGTCACCAAAGGCGTCTTCCGCTTCGTCACCGGGAAGATCGCCCGCAAGAAGCCCTCGGCGATGAACGTCAAGCTCCCGAACGGGACGATCGGAATCCGCGGCACGCTGGCCGCCGGGAAAATCAACGCGGACGGGTCCAGCATCGTCGCGCTGCTGGGGCCCGGAACCGGCAACACCGCCGGTGAGCGGCCGGGGTCCGTGGATATCACCAACGCCGGAGAAACGGTAACCTTGCTGCGGCCGGGATTCGCCACGATCATCCGGCCCGGGGCGCCTCCCACGCCTCCGTTTCAACTCTCCCCCGATCAAATGGCGCAGCTGGAACTTAAGCCGGCGGCGGAGGCCGGCGGCGGAGATCCGGACAAATCCCAAGACGACGCGAAGCGCGTCGGTCAGCTCGGCGAGACGAAGAAAGTCTCGACTATCGTCGGCGGCGAAGGAGAGGAAACCCGCAAACAAAACGATATTATCGGGTTCGCCATCCAAGAGGTCGACTTCGACGATCCCAACATCATCAACTGGGACGCCTTCCGGGCGGCCGCGCCGACCTCCAGCAACGCGACCTATTCCGGAAACGGGACCTACACCTGCACCGGCGGCGTCTGCGGGGCGAGCGGCAGCGGCGACTGGACCGCGCACTTCGAAGTCGACTGGGTCAACAAGACGGTCGGCGGCGGCGGGACGAATTCCCATGTCGCCTTCCAGGTCAGCACGGGCGGCCCCCTCTGCCCGAGCGGCTGTTCGTCCGAATACGGCTCCAACATCGACCTCACCAACTTCTCCCAGTTGGGAGGGGACGCCCAGCTGATCCAAGGCCAGCATTACGCCGGGACGAACTCGGAATTCAACGGCTCGGGGCTGCAGTTCAACAACCAGCCGAATACCTTCACCGGAATTCTGAAATACGTCGGCCAAGGATCGAGCGCGGATTCGACGTTGACCGGCAGCTGCTCCGGCACCTGTCCGTAATCTGTCCCCTGCCTCTATGATAGAATGGGACCCATATGGGTCCCATTCTTTTTTCTCTTCTCATCAGCGTTTTCCCCCGCGCCGAGGCGGCTCTCACTCAGATCGGAGCCGCCGCAGCCGTCCATGGAACCGTCTCGGCCTTGGCGCCCGAAGCCGGGCAGAAGAAGCGCGCGCTGCTCAGCGGCAAGACCGTCTACTTCAAGGACTCGGTCACGACGGGCCCGGGGGCGAAGCTGCAGATCATGCTGCTGGACCAAACGGTGTTCACGCTCGGTCCCGATTCCGAGATGAGCCTGGACGAGTTCGTCTACGACCCCTTCACCGATACCGGCAAGGTCGCCGCGCAGGTCACCAAGGGCGTCTTCCGCTTCGTGACCGGGAAGATCGCGCGCAAGAAGCCCTCGGCGATGAAGGTCAAACTTCCATCGGGAACCATGGGAATCCGCGGAACCATCGCCGGAGGATCGATTCTTCCCGACGGCTCCGTGCTCTTGGCGCTGCTCGGCCCCGGCGCCGACAACAACGCGGGCGAACGTCCCGGCGCCATCGACGTCACCAACGCCGGAGTCACCGTCTCGGTCAACCGCCCCGGCTTCGCGGTCATCGTCCGGCCGGGGCAGCCGCCCAGCCCCCCGTTTCAGATGACGCCGGAACAGCTCGCCCAGCTCGATACGAAGCCGAAGGCCGAGGCCGGCGCCGGCGCCGGCGAGCCCAAGGGCGCGCAGCAAGACGCCAAACAGACTGGAGATCTCGGCAACGCGAAAACGATCGCCGCCGCCGTCGGCGCGACCGTCGAGGAAAGCAACAACACCTCCGAGAACGCCGCGCAGGCGGCTCAAGACTTCGACGGGATCGTCGATGGCCAGGCCACTTGGGGCAACGCGCGGGCCGTGGACCTGACTCCGATTCCCGACGGAAAAGCCCACTACTTTTACAACGGTCCGGGCTTCAACCTGACCCTCTGCGGCGGTGCCCAGTGCGCCGGGGACGGAAGCGCCGGAAACGCCAACTTCACGATGAACATCGATTTCAAAAACTACACCTTCGGAGGCGGAAACTCGTTTTTCTCGGTTTCAGACGACGACACGATCAATTCGACTTCGATCAGCGATACGCTCACGATCTCACAAGGAAGTTTCGCGTCCTTAAGCGGACCGGCGACGATATCCGCGACGGGAACGAACTCCACCGCTCAAATCGCCCTGCAGAACTCGGGCGGAAATCCCGCGACCTCCGCGCGGGTCAGCATCAGCTTCAGCCAAGGATCCGCGCCGAGCCAGACGACGGGTTCGGGAACCATCACCGCCCCCAGATTCAACGGGGCGGCGCTCGGGCAGTAAATGGAATTCGACGACCGCCCCTGGGGACGCTGGGAACTCCTCCATGAGGACGCCGACTGCAAGGTCAAGCGCATCGTCGTGAAGCCGGGCAAGCGCCTGAGCTATCAAACGCACGCCAAGCGCGAAGAGCATTGGACCGTCGTAAAAGGCCGCGCGCTCGTCACCCTCGACGGCGCCGACCGCGAATTTTCTCCCGGCGAGATCGTCGATATTCCGACGGGAACCGCTCACCGCGTCGCCAACCCGGGGAGCGAGGACCTAGTCTTCGTCGAGGTGCAGCTCGGGTCGTATTTCGGCGAGGACGATATCGTGAGGCTCGAAGATGACCACGGCCGGGTCTGAACCCACGCTCAAATCCCGCCGCGAACGCCGCTGGCGGGAGTTCTACGAACGCCCGCTCGACGGAAAACTTCCGATTTTTTTCCGCGACGGCCGCCTTTACGACTGCCTCTACGCGCAGCAATTCAACCGCGAAACCCTCGACCGCCTCTGCGCGCTCGCCGACCATATGCGGACGATCACGAAGGAGAAAGGCGGCGACGATTTTCTTCAATCTTTGCTTTCCCACAAGCGCGCGATGCTGTATTTTTCGCAGCCCTCGACGAGAACCTTCCTCTCGTTCGCGAGCGCCTGCCACATCCTCGGCATCCGCGTCCTTGAGATCCGGGACCTAAAGACCTCTTCGGTCGTAAAAGGGGAATCCCTCGACGACACCATCCGAACCTTTTCGAGCTATGTCGACCTGGTGATTATGCGCCACCATGAAGCGGGAGTCGTCGAACGCGCCTCCTGGGGTCTCAACGGGACTCCCCGGCCTCTTCCCGTCATCAACGCCGGCTCCGGCGCCGACCAGCACCCAACGCAAGCCCTTCTCGACATCTACACGCTCAACCGCTACCTCCCCGGAGGGCTCGACGGAAAGCGCGTGGTCATGGTCGGAGACCTTAAGCGGGGACGCACGGTCCGCTCGCTTTCGTACCTCATGAAGAACTACTCGGGAGTTCACCTGAGCTTCGTCGCCCCGAAAGCCTTCCGGATGCAGCCCGACATCCTCGATTTCCTGGACCGGCACGCAATCGCGCATGACGAGACCGAGGACCTGCTCGCGGCGGTGGAGAAGGCCGACGCGGTCTACATGACCCGAATTCAGGATGAATACGATCAGACTGCGGGCGAGTCGAAAAGGATCGACTACTCCCCCTACCACTTCACTGAAAAACACCTGGAAAAGCTTCCGAAAAAGGGAATCATCCTCCACCCGCTCCCCCGCCGGGAGGAGATCGCTCCCGAAATCGACGAGGATCCCCGCGCCGTCTACTGGCGCCAGGAACGCAACGGGATGTGGATTCGCGCCGCCCTCATCGCGACCGTTTTCGGTCTCGAGGATCAAATTCTTTCGCGCTCCGCTTGATTTTGCCTCTCTCTCTTGCCGCCCCCCCGCCGGATTTGGGATACTCGATTGTCTTCCCTAATGGGATTTCAACTTAGCGGGATTTCCGCCATGAGGTTCGCCATTCAACACAATTCCATCCGGGTGAAGGCTCGCGTGATTTGCGCCGCGGCCGCGATCTGCACGGCGTCCCCCTTTCCCGCCGGGGCCATCCGCCCGATTCGCCCGCCCGCGCCCGAATTCCCGCGCGGATCGGCCTGGATTAATTCCACGGCCTTCACGATGAGCCGACTTCGCGATCGCCGCGTCGTTTTGATCGCGTTCATCAACAGCTACTCGCTTAACTCCGTGAGGACCCTCTCCCACTTGAACCGCTGGTGGAATCTTTACGGAATGGAAGGGCTGATGGTGATCGGAATCCACAGCCCGGACTTCGACTTCGACCGCGATCCCCTCCAGGCGACCAAGGCCATCCAAAGCGCCGGGATCAAGTTCCCCGTTCTCATCGACAACCGCAAGCTTGCGTGGAATGCCTACAGGAACGAAGGGTGGCCCGCGTATTACCTCGTCGACCACGAGGGCCGAGTCGTTCACGACCAACTGGGAGAGGGCCGCTTCGCCGAATTCGAAGAGGAAATCCTTCGCGCGCTGAACGCGTTCAACGGCTACAAGCCCCCGGAGAACTACCGGATACCGCGCGAGGCCGCGCGCGATCAATGCGCCGAAGCGACCCCGTCCTTGTTCCTCGGCGGACGGCGCGGCAAGGACGTGATGAAAATCGAGAAGAGAAGGCTTCAGGCCATTACAAAAACCCGCGACGGAGAACTCGCCGTCATGGGCCGGTGGGTCAAAGACGCCGACGCGCTGCGCTACGCCGGAACCCAAAAGGGCTTTACCGACATGATCCGCCTGATCTACCAGGGAGCCGAATCAGCCGCCGTGATCTCCCACTTCGGGGATAAGCCGGCGCGCGTATTCGTGAAACAAGACAATCTGTGGCTGCACGGCGCCAACGCGAACGTCGACATTCAGTGGGATGAAGAAGACAGGAGTTTTGTTCTCATCGACAGACCCAAGCTCTTCTTTTTAACGAAGAACAAGCAGAAGGACCGGATGCACGAACTCTTTCTCTACCCGAGCGACGAGGGCGTGGCCGTTTCCGCGTTCGAATTCTCGGATCACTGCGAAATCAACTACGAAAAGCCGGGACAGGAGAAGAAGACTCCGTGACCGACCGCTCCCGCCCGGCCCTTCTCGACGCCTTCAGCCGCCAAAGGTTTGTCCAGTATTTTTTCTTCGCGGTTTTCCTGCTGCTGCTCTGGCAGGTACTGAAGATTCTCTCCCCGTTCTACGTCTCTTTGGTGGGTTCGGCGATCCTGGCGCTTTTGATCTACCCCGCGCATGACTGGCTGGCCAAGCGCATGAAGGGCTACCCCAGCGCGGCGGCCGGAATCAGCACCGCCGCGGTCGTCATTGTCGTCGTTCTTCCGACCTTGCTGTTGGGCTGGATGGCGGTTCGCGAAACGGCGCGCGTCTACCCGGTGGTCCAGCGCTGGCTACAGCAATCGCCGTATCTCGCTGCGGGCCCCGATCTCTCCTTGCTTCCCACGACCTTCGTCTCCCTCTGGGAACGCGGTAGGCAGTTCATCCTCGATTGGCGCATCGACCCCCAGGGCATCTTGCTGCGCAGCCTGAGCGATTTATCCGGTGAAATGACCGGCTTGGCGGCCGAGGCGATCAAGAATACGCTGTTTATGTTCTTCAATCTGATGGTTCTCACCTTCACGCTGTTCTTCTTCCTGCGAGACGGCGCGTTTCTCATACGGCGAGGAATCGAACTCGTCCCGATGGCGCCCGCGAACAAGAAGGCCGTGATCAACAGCCTGCAGACGACCCTCTACGCCGTCATCCGCGGAGTTCTCGTCGTTGCCTTGCTTCAAGGCGTGCTGGCCGGGGGAGGCTTCGCGCTCATCGGCGTCCCGTTCCCGGTGCTTCTGGGTCTTCTGATCATGATTCTCGCGGTGATCCCGTTCTTTGGGCCGGCCACCATCTGGGGACCGGTCTCGATCGGACTCGCCCTCAACGGCGACATGACCAAATCCCTTCTGGTTCTGGCCTGGGGGGCCCTGGTCATCAGCGTAATCGACAATTTCCTGCGTCCCTTGCTGATCAGCAAGGACGCGAAACTTCCGGTGCTTCTTCTGTTCTTCGGAATCTTCGGGGGACTTAAAGCATACGGAGCCGTGGGACTGCTGATCGGTCCCGTGATGATCGCGCTGCTGCTCGCGTTCATCAACATCTACCGCCGGGAATACGACTGGCTGCTGAACCCGGCCCACAAGGGACAATAACCTTATGCCGTTTTCAGGATTCGCTCTGCATCCGGACCTCCTCAAAGGAATCGCCGAAATGGGGTTTGAAAAACCGACCCCGATCCAAGCCAAGGCCGTCCCTCTGGCGCTCGAAGGACGGGACATCCTAGGATCCGCGCAAACCGGAAGCGGGAAAACCGTCGCGTTCGCGCTTCCGACGCTGAACCGCATTCTCTCCGGAGAACGCAAGGAGCGCGGCGTTCGCGCGCTGATTCTCACGCCCACGCGCGAACTCGCCGCGCAAATCGAGGACACCTTCAAGATGTGCGCGAGCTTCACGAAACTGAACTGCTTACTGGTGATCGGCGGAGAATCGATGGGCAACCAGATCTCGGCGATGCGCTCGGCAAAAGGCATCGACGTCCTCATCGCGACCCCGGGCCGCCTGCTCGACCACCTGCGCAATACGAAGGGATTCGATCTTCGCGGCGTCGAAACCGTCGTCCTCGACGAAGCCGACCGAATGCTCGACATGGGATTTCTTCCCGACGTCAGCCGCATCCTCGAGCGTATTCCGAAGGAACGTCAGACCTTGATGTTCTCCGCGACCGTGCAGCCTGAGATTGAGAATCTGGTCTCGCAGTTCCTGCGCAATCCCGAGCGGATTCAAATCGATCCTCCCCGAAAGCCCGCGGAGGGCGTGATCCAGAAGATTTATCCGGTGAGCCAATCGCAGAAATACGCCCTTTTGCAGGCACTGCTCGACCGCGCGGAAGTGCGCGCCTCTTTGGTATTCACCGGAACCAAGAAACGCGCGGACATCGTCGCCGGGTCCCTGCGGACGAAGGAGATCCCCGTCGCCGTCATTCACTCCGACTTGACCCAAGCGAAGCGAAAAGCCTCGCTCGGTTCCTTCCGGGATCAGAAAGTCGAAATTCTCGTCGCGACCGACATCGCCGCGCGCGGCCTCGACATCCGCCACGTCAGCCACGTGTTCAACTTCGACGTCCCGCTCTACGCCGAAGACTATCTCCACCGGATCGGACGGACCGCCCGCGCCTTCACGGTCGGAGACGCGATCACGTTGATGGCGTCAGACGAGAGGGCCCCGATGGAATCGATCGAGCGCTACCTGGACATGACCATCGAGCGATGCGCGCTCGAAGGATTTCCTTACGACGTCCCTCCGCGACTGACCGCGAGCAAGCGATCTTCGGCCGTTTCGCGCTTCCGCCTGCCCCGTCGTTCTTCCCGCCGCGGGAAGAAGGGATTCTTTTGAGGCGATGCGCGCGCTGCCGCTGATCGCCGCCGCCGCGTGCGCGCTCTCCTGCGCGTCCGCTTCCTCCGCCCCGCGAGAAGCGGATCCCCTGGTCGACGTCTCCGAAACGGTTCCCGGCGCCGTCTTGGATATCCGCTACGCGACGAAGGACAACTTCGCCGGACAAGTCCTCTATCCCGCTGCGCGCTGCCTGCTAAGGCGCTCGACCGCCCGTCGACTGAAACTGGTCCAGCAGGACCTCGCGGCGATCGGACTCGGACTGAAACTTTGGGACTGCTACCGCCCTCTCCACATTCAGCACAAGCTGTGGGCCATCGTTCCCGACCCGCGTTATGTCGCGGACCCCGAAAAGGGATCCCGCCACAACCGGGGCGCCGCGGTCGACGCGACCTTGGTGGACGCCTCAGGGCAGGAACTCGAGATGCCCACCGGATACGACGATTTTTCCCCCCGCGCCCACCGGGACGCGACGGATGCCGTCGCCCTCGCTCTACGCAACCGCGAGACTCTCGAAAAAGCGATGAGCGCTCAGGGCTTTATCGGTCTGCGCACCGAATGGTGGCATTTCGACGCCCCCGACTGGGCGCGCCATCCGCTGCTCGACCAGCCGCTCGACGCCCCCGTTGAATGATCCTCTCCCGCCTCGTCGCCCGCCGTCTCGATGTCCCGATGCGGGAAGCGTTCACGATCGCCGGCGGCGCGCATACGCGCGTTCGCAACGTTCTCGTCGAAGCGCGGCTCTCCGACGGCACGCGCGGATGGGGAGAAGCCGCTCCGATGCCCGCGTTTAACGGCGAGACGCAGGGGGATGCTCTTTGCGCGATCCGCCTTGCTCAACCCCTGCTCGAGGGTATGCGCGCGGATCGCCCTCGCGCCTGGGGGAGCAAACTCGATCGAGGCGGCATCGGGGGCTCCAGCGCCAGGGCCGCGATTGAAATCGCCATCTTCGACGCCTGGGCGCGCGCCGCGAAAATCCCGTTGTTTCGCTTATTCGGCCCGGGAAGGGGCCCCGTCGTCTCGGACGTCACGATCCCGATCCAGTCCCCCGAAAGCGCCGGTCGGGCCGCCGCCCGCCTCTGGAAGCGCGGCATTCGAACCCTAAAAGTAAAAGTGGGAACCGACCCGGATGCCGACGCCGATCGCATGGCGGCCGTCGCCGCCGCCGCCCCTCGAGCGAGGCTGATCGCCGACGCCAACGCGGCCTACGATAAAGTCCAGGCTCTTCGATTCCTCCGCCTGCTTCGGGAACGCCGGGCGACCCCGGCGCTTTTCGAGCAGCCCTTAGGCGCCCGAGCGCTCAAAGGCATGCGCGCCGTGCAAAGCGAAGGAGGCGTCCCGGTCGCGGCCGACGAATCGGCGACGACCGCCCGCGACGTCGTTCGCGTCGCGCGCGCGGGAGCCGCGCGCGTCATCAACATAAAACTCATGAAATCGGGCATTCTCGAAAGCCTCCACATGGCCCGGACGGCGAAAGCCTGCGGCCTCGACCTTATGATCGGCGGACTCGTGGAAAGCCGCCTCTCCATGACCGCCGCCGCCCATTTGGCCCGCGGGCTGGGAGGGTTTCGCTTCATCGATCTCGACACCCCGTTCTTTCTCGCGCGCGACCCGATGACGGGAGGGCGGCTGAACCCGGATGGGGAATACCGGTTCGCCTCCGAGGACCGGGGCGTCGGCGTTCGTCCCCGCAGCGCTTGACACGGGGACCCGGGCGTGCTATAATTAACTTACTGGTAAGTTAATATGGCACGCCCCCCCGATCCCCGCATCCGCAGCCGCATCCTCGAAGAGGCCGAGCATTTGATGCACCTGCGCGGCTTCAACAATACCACGCTCGACGAGATCGCCGGGGCCTGTTCGATGACCAAGGCGAACCTCTTTCACCATTTCAATTCCAAGGAGGAGCTCGGACTGGCGGTGCTCGACTACAAGATGGAAGCCTATCGCTGCGCCTGCCTCACGCCTCTTTCCCGCTGCGAAGATCCGATCGGCGCCGTTCGCAAACTCTTTTCCGACGCGGCCTGTTTTTTTCGGGGAAACGGCTGCAAAGCGGGGTGCTTCGTCGGCAACATCGCTCTCGAAATGAGCGACTGCAACGAACGCTTCCGCGTGAAAGCCGAGTCCTTTTTCGAAGAGTGGGCCTTTGGGCTTGAAACCGCTCTTAAACGCGCGCGCGCAGCGGGACGATTCACCCCGGCGCTGAAGCCGAAATCGGTCTCCGAGGCCGTACTGGCCCTTTACGAAGGCGCGATGATGCTCGCGCGAACCCGCCGCGACCCGGCCGTCTTCACCCGGGTCGGCCGTGAAGCGGTCCGCCTGCTTGAATGCCGACTTTTTCCACACCGCACTAAGGAGGTATCGCACAATGGGTCCTAAGACGCCTTGCGGCTGCTAAGCCGCCCGACCGACGCGGGGAGCCGTTCTCCGGAACGGCTCCCCGGTCAATCCCCATTGCGCGCATTGCCATGAAATCCCCTCAAATCCCGTTGGCCGCTCCGCTCGCCGGGGTCGTCGGAGTCGCCGCCGTTTTCTTTTTCTTCTCCCCTTCCGCGACGAGCGGACCTAAAACCGGAGCCCTTGCCCCGGACTTCACGCTGACTGATTTGGGCGGGCGCACCACCACGCTTTCGCAGCACAAAGGGCGAGTCGTTTTGCTCGACTTTTGGGCGACCTGGTGCACTTCCTGCGAACGCGAAGTCCCCGAGCTTAAATCGCTCTACGAGGAATTTCCGCGCGACCGCTTCGAACTCCTGGCCGTGGCTTGCGACGAGGGCGGGCCCGAATTGGTCGCCAATTTCGCGGCAAAATATCAGTTGCCCTACCCCGTCCTCTTCGGTGACGAGGCCGTCCAACGGGGCTACCGCATTTTCGGATTGCCCACGAAATACCTGATCGACGCGCAGGGCCTTGTTTTTAGAAAATATCTTGCGAATACGACGCGCGAGGAAATCGCCGCGGACATTCGAAGCCTATTGGAAAGGAGCTCTTCATGAATCGCCGCCTCGCCGTCGCGCTCGTCTCGCTTGCCGCCGCTTTTCTCACGACGGAAGCGACCCCCGCGCGGGCGTCCTCCCCGACCCCCGACGCGATCGTACGGCACGTTCGCAAGGCGTTCAGTCTTTCCCCTCTATGGGAGGTCAAGGTCTCCAATCTCAAACCGGCCGCCATGCCGGGTTTTTTGGCGGGGACGCTGACGATCCAAGCCCCGCAGGGCAGCCAGGCCCAACCCCTGCTCGCCTCCGCGGACGGCAAGTGGTACTTCGTCGGGGCCGCCTACGCGCTGGAACCCTCTCCGATCTCCGGTTTTAAGACGTTGAAAGCCAATACCGATTCCCCGCCGCCGCCCGATTTAAGCGTCTCCAGCGACGGCCGCTTCGCGATCCTAGGCACGCCGCAGAATCTCGACATCGACCCGGATGCCGACCGGGTCTCCAAAATGAAGCTCACCGGCGTTCCCTTCGCCGGCCCCGCCGACGCCCCATTGACCTTGGTCGAATACTCCGACATGCAGTGCCCGCACTGCAAACGCGCGCACGACATCCTTAAAGAGAATCTCGGCGCCTACAAAGGGAAAGTGCGGCGCATTTTCAAAAACTATCCGCTCACAAATCTCCATCCTTGGGCCTACCGCGCGGCGCTTGGACTTGCGTGCGCCGGAAAGCTATCCCCCGCTTCGGTCCCTGCCTTCGAATCCGGAGTGTTCGACCGCCAAGAGGACATCAGCGCCGCGACCGCGAATAAGCCGCCCACCATCGTCGCCGCGGAAGCCGACAAGGCCCTCAAGGCCATCGCCGCCAAGACCGGCCTCGCCGCGGAGAAATTCGCCCGCTGCCTGGAGGGCCCCGAAGCGAAAAGTCTCGTTGAAGCCGATATCGCCGAGGGAGACCGCGTCGGCGTCAGCGGAACCCCCTCGATCTTCATCAACGGCCGCAAAACGCGGGGCTACGAGTGGCCCGAGGTTAAGGCGGTGCTTGACGCGATGTCGCTCCGCTAAACAGAAAGGATTGACACAGTCCCGGTCGGGGTGCTACTATTGAAACACGGTTTCAATAAAAATGCCTCGACCGATCCCTCAAACCCAACACGCGAAGCCCGCGGGCGATCCCGGCGGATACGCCGATCGCGTCCGCCGAGTCTTCTCCGATCATCTGGCCTCTCACGGACTGCGCCTGACCGCGCAACGCACCGCGATCGTCGATCATCTGCTGCGCAGCGGCCGACATGAAAGCCTTGAGGAAGTCTACGCGGCCGTCAAACGCAGCGGAATCGGCCGGGCGACGGTGTTCCGGACGCTTCGCATGCTCGAGGAGTGCTCGTTGGTCAGTGCGATCGCCGACCCGAAAGGAACGAAGCGCTTCGAACTCGATCTCGAGCGGCCTCACCACGATCATTTAATCTGCGTCCGATGCGGCCGCATCCAAGAGGTGCATTGGCCCAAGCTCGAAAAGATCCAACAGACGGTATGCCGGGAAATGGAGTTTACCCCGCAATGGCATCGGCACGAGATTTTCGGACTTTGCGCGGCGTGCGAGGAAGGGAAGCCGCGATGATTTTTTTTGGCCGGGTGTTGAAACTAGGTTTCATTAACATCCCAATCGCGCTGCTTGCCGCGCTCGTTTTGCTCGCCGCGCCGCCCCACGCGGAGCGCTCCCGTCTCCTGATGGGAACCTTGCTCATCATCGAAGCACCGGGCGCTGACCGGGCGTCCGTCGACCGGGCGTTTGAAACGGTCGCCGAGATCGAGTCCTGGATGAGCAACTACAAACCCGAGAGCGAGTTGTCGCTCTTGAACGCCCGTGCCGGCCTCGGTCCGGTTCCGGTTTCCCAAGCGCTCTGGGACGCCCTCATCGCCGCACGACGCGCTTGGAAGGATTCCGCCGGCGCGTTCGACCCCACGTTCTCTTCCCCCGGAGAGGCCCGCGGATTCGGAAAGGTCGCGTTTTTCCCCCGAAAACGCAGCGTTGCGCTGCCCGAAGGCGCGCGCCTGGATCTCGGCGGGATCGGAAAGGGCTGGGCGCTCGACCGAGCCGCCGAGCGGCTTCGGCGCGACGGCGTCGAAGCCGCCCGTCTCGACTTCGGCGGACAGATTCTCGTTTTTTCGCCTCCCTCAGGGCGAATCATCAGGCTCGTGGAGATCGTCGATCCGGCGTGCCGACGGATGCCGGTCTCCACGGGCCGCAGTTTTCAATGCGCGAGCGCCGCTTCGCTGCGGCTGCAGGGCGGGTCGGTCGCCACTTCAAGCAACGCCGAACGGCCCGGCCACATCGTCGACCCCCTCTCGGGAAACTCCATGGCTGACTCCCGCCGCAGCCTCACCGTCGCCGCGCCGACCGCAACCGAGGCCGACGCGTGGTCCACCGCCCTTTTCATCGCGGGTCCCGAAAAACTCCCCGCGCACCGAGGAATTTGCGCGCTCGAAACCGGGCGCGATGTCGTTCGCTGGCACGGCGATTGCGACGAATATCGACACCCAGGAGAACCCAAAAAATTATGACACGCAACATCACGCTGTTGGCGACGCTGCTCGCCGCCGGCCTCGCCTCAACGGCAAGCGCCGCGGACATCGAAACGCTGGAACGGAAGGTGGAAATTCTGACCGAGGAAGTCCAGCGCCTCAAGCTCGGCTCGGACACCGAACCGGAAACGCTGCAGGGGAAATTCGGGTTTGCGCCCGCGGCTGCCAAGGTTTATCAGAAAGGCGCGAAGAAGGTCTCCGTCGGAGGTTACGGGGAAATGGTGTATAAGAACTTTGAGCCCAAGAAGCAAAACGGCTCCGGCGCGGGAACGCGCGACCGGCTGGACTTCCTCCGCGCGGTGCTCTACGTCGGCTACAAGTTCAACGACTGGATCACCTTCAACTCGGAGATCGAATTCGAGCACGCCACCGAGGGCAAACGCGGAGAGGTCGGCGTCGAGGTGGCGCAACTGGACTTCACCCCTTGGGGCGAGGTGCTCGGATTGCGCGCCGGTCTGATGCTCACGCCGATGGGCTTAATCAACGAGGTGCACGAACCCACGACCTTCCACGGCGTCGAGCGACCGGGCACGGAGTCGAACATCATCCCCTCCACCTGGCGCGAAAACGGCGTTGGGCTGTTCGGCCGCTACAAGTGGTTCGAGTACCGCTCCTACCTGATGAACGGCTTGCAGGCCGTCAAGGACGGCGGAGCGAGCCCCGCGGTGACGGGCTTCAGCGCGACCGGCGGACTGCGCAACGGCCGCCAGAAAGGCTCGAACGCCTACGCCGAGGATTTTGCGTGGGTCAGCCGGGTAGATGTCAGTCCGATCGACGACGCCGTCTTCGGCGCGTCTTTCTATATCGGCGAGGCGGACCAGAGCGCATTGGCCGCCCCGTCGATCCCCGTGACGCTCTGGGACCTGCATTTCAAGGGGCAATACGCGGGCGCCGAACTGCGCGCGCTGTACACCGAAGGCAGGATCGGAAACGCCGACGAGCTCAGCGCGCTGCAAGGCGCGACCATCGGCTCCAAACTCTTCGGCGGCTACCTGGAAGCGGCCTACGATGTCGGTCGCTTCATTCCGGCCGATCGGAAGCACTATTTGGCGCCGTTTATCCGCTACGAGCGCTACGACACCCAGGCGAAAACCCCGAAGGGCTTCGCGGGCAGCGCCGCCACGAGCCGCCTCGAGTATACCGTGGGTCTGACCTACAAACCAATCCCGCAGGTGGCGGTCAAATTCGACCACATGTTCAACCGCAATCAGGGGAATACCGGTGTCGGACAAACGAACCTCGGCGTGGGATACATCTTCTAGATGATCCGCTTCAGCCGAATCCTGGCGATGTCGGTTCTCGTCTTGTCGGCGACCTCCGGACAAGGCCAGGCCCGCCTCCTTCTTTCACGGAAGGAGGCGTTAGGCCTGGCCTTTCCGGCGGACGCCGTCGTCGAGAAGAAAAACGCGTTTCTTTCCAAAGAGGATCTCACGGCCGTAC
Source organism: Elusimicrobia bacterium CG_4_9_14_3_um_filter_62_55 (assembly GCA_002790095.1). Classification (GTDB taxonomy): domain Bacteria; phylum Elusimicrobiota; class Elusimicrobia; order UBA1565; family UBA1565; genus UBA1565. The sequence goes on from PFUL01000194.1 coordinate 49,744, forward strand.
AACGCGAGGCGCGCGCGCCCGTCGACTCCCGCCTGTGGACCTACTTCGTCGCCGAAAGCAGCGGCCGCGTCGTCGGCTACGCCTATTTCGACCGCGTCGTGATCCGCACGATGCCCGCGACGGTCATGGCCGCGATTTCTCCGGAAGGCTCCCTTCGCTTTCTGGAAGTGCTATCCTTCGACGAGCCGGAGGATTATCTGCCGCTGAAGCGCTGGTTGAAGCTGTTCGAGGGGAAAGCGGATCCGCAGCGGGTCCGAGTGGGCGACGCGATCCGAAACGTAACGGGCGCCACGCTGACCTCCCACGCCTTAACCGACGCCGCGCGGCGCTTGCTCGGGCTGCACCGAACTTTACACCCGACCAGCGACAACGAACGATGAAATACATGGAACAAGGCGGCTTCCAGCACAAGCCGTTCATGCGCTTAACCCTGCTGTGGACGCTCGTCTTCTTGACCGGCCTCTGGATCACGAATTTCGCGATGTACTTCTCGCGCATGGGCTTGGACCCGGCGAGCGTCGTCTCCTATTACTGCGGCTCGGAGGCGGAGTTTCGCGCGCCGCGCAGCATGGCGTCGATGCTGGAGGTAAGCCACGTCCATTTGCCGATCATGGGCATAGTCGTGCTGATGCTGACCCATCTGCTGATCTTCGCGCCGTTTAAGGACAAGACCAAGTTTTCGTTTATCTGCACGGCCTTCCTCGCGGCCTTGCTCAACGAGGGCGGGGGCTGGCTGGTGCGCTTCGTCGATCCTGGCTTCGCGGTCGTAAAGGTCGCGGCCTTCCTCGTCTTTCAGGCGACGCTCGCCTTTCTACTGGGCGCGCTGGGAATCTTCCTGCTTAACGGGATGAAGGAACAGCGCAAGCGTAAAAAAACCGGTTAATAGGCTTCGGGGACCGGGAGGAATGCGGGCGGCGGGGTAGGCCATAAGAATAGGGGAATGCGTGGCGATAAGAAATTGGGAATCGTCGTCAACGAGATCGTGGATCCTGCGCAGAAGGGCAAGCTGGCGCGACGGGCCGCGTAACGCATCGCCGCCGTCCGGCACAAACATATAGAATGGCGCGTCCCAGGGAGTGATAAAATGCCTAAAGCGATTTGGAACGGAGCCGTCGTCGCGCAGTCCGAAGACACCGTCGTCGTCGAAGGTAATCACTATTTCCCGGAAAGCGCGTTGCGCAAGGAATATTTCGTGAGCAGCCCCACGACCACCGTCTGCGGCTGGAAGGGAACTGCCGGCTACTATTCCCTCGTCGTCGCAGGGAAGACGAATTCGGACGCCGCGTGGTACTACGCGCAGCCCAAGGAGGCCGCCGAGCAGATCAAGGGCCGCGTCGCCTTCTGGAAAGGCGTCGAAGTCGCATAAAGCTTCGTCAAGGCGCGTCGACGACCCTTAACGATTCAATGACGGAGGGATTTCTCGTCGGAAGGCAGACAACCCGGTCCGTTCCGTATTCGGCGCGAAGCGAGGCGAGGACTTCATCGAGCCAAGAGGGACCGACCGACAACACGCCGTCGAAATCCAGTTCTATCGTTTCGTCGTCGGCAGGCTTGACGGTCGCTTTCATGGCCAACGCAGCCTCGCGGCCGGCGGGCCGAGAGGTCAGAATCTGACCGTATTTCTTCAACTCAACTCTCATTTCAAACTCCATACGATCAAGGTGACGGTGCCCTCGGACTCGGGAAAGCGCGCAAGTTCCGACCTGCACTCCATGCCGAATTCCCCGTAGTCCACCAGGCCGGAACCGGAACGACAAGCCAGTCCGCGATGATGGCTTCCCGTTATAATGTTCCTGACGTATTTTAGACCGTTGCCGCGTCTTTCCGGAGCTCGACCCGACAAGATTTTCTCGAAGGCGACGGTCAGCGCCGACTGAGCCTCTATAATCGTCGGATCGACTCGGGCCAGCGACTTCAGGATGCCTTGGCCGCGATCGGCAATGCAAATCCACAGGCGGCGGCCCGTGACCTGGATTTGATACCAGCACCCGGGGGCATCCTTCCAACTGCCGAGATTATGGTCAAAGCTGTTGTTTCCGATCTCACCGACCGCGGCGATCACCAGCGACTGGTCATCCTCGCTCAAGCCGGTCTTAGTCAGCCGCGGCAGCCTGCCCGCGAACGAGTCGCGCGTTTCGCAAATGAGATCGGGAGGGCTCTCCGAAGGAGCTGCGCGCGCGCCGTACCATCCCGCGACTTGCTGCAACTGCGGTTTTCCGGCTATGAAATATCGGACCCTGGGACCCGCTCCTCGACGCTCAAGCAGACCTTTCCCCAACAGGCTCTTTAGATGGCGATGAATCGCCTGAGGGGTCAGTGCTAAAGCCTGGATCAAATCAGAGGGACGAGTTCCACTTTGCTTCTCTATGATCTCCATGATGCGTGCGCGAGTAGCAGTCTTCATAGATTATAGTTTAGTATAAACTATAACTATAAACATGTCCACTCCCCCCATGAGATGACGGCGACGGGCCCAAGAGCCCGTTGCCGTCTCTTTGAGCGCGCGTAATTTTAGTGAGGATGTTCCGGGTGTTCTTTGCCGCCCGCTTTCGGGTGCTCGGCGCTCTTCTTTTCAGATTCTACCGGAACGCGCTGATTCGCCGCGTTGTAGGTGTAGCGGGGCTTCCCCTCGAGCTTGTGCACGGGAATCTCATCGACGACGAATTCTCCCGCGGCGTTTCGCGACACGAAGAAATCGAGATCGAGCCTCTTTTTCTTTCCCTTTCCGACCGTCTCGAAGTCGGCGCAGGCGAAGAACTCGTTCTCGCCCAACCGGGCGATGCGCTTCTTGTGGATTTTGACGAGCTTCAAATCCCAGGTCTTGTCGAGCTCCGCGTCATGAACTCGAAAGGCGCCCTCTTCCTTGCGCTTCGCCTCGACATAGTCCTCGACCGCCGTCACGAACGCCCCCATCGTTTTCTTGTCCTTCACCCATTGCTTGGCCGACGCCTTCGATTTCTTCGGATGCTCCTTCTTCCCCGTCGGGTGCTCCTTCGGATGCTCGCCCGCCCACGCCGTTCCCGTCAAGGCCAAGGCTGCGGCAAGCGCCGCTATCTTCATGCTCATGTGCGTCCTCCATCATCAATAGCGCGGAATGTACGGACAAAATCGAAACGCCGCAGCGGAAGACCGTCCGCCTCGATATAGGGCCTGTCGAAATAGTTAAGGGGCTTGCCCGTCATGCCGGGAAGGCGAAGCTCCCGCCCGGTTGCGACGAGAACCCGGTTCGCGTCGAGACGCCCGAAATAATAGTCGCTCCGTTCGGGGTGCTTCCAGGCTTCCGAGATGTCCACCGGGATCCAGCCGCGCCCCTCGGCGTAGAATTCGGCCCAACAGTGATAACCCTTGATATCCCCCGAACTCGCCGCGGGAAGGGAGTAGCCCATTTTAAAGCGCGCGGGGATGCGTTCCGCGCGCGCCAGCGCGATAAACAGGGAATGAAAATCCGTGCAATTTCCCTTGCCGACCCGGCACGCTCGGAGAACGTCCCCGCGCCCCCAACCCGCTTCACGCTTGTCGTACTCCATGCGCGCGAGTACCCGGCGATAGAGGCGGCGCGCTTTCTCCACGGGATCGCCCGCTTCCCCGACGGCTTCCCGGGCGATCGCGCGCACCTCGTCGTTGATCACGACGAGCCCGCGCGCCGAGGCGTCAAGCGCCGCATCGGGTTTAGGCAAAGGCGCCGCCCTGTCCTGCTCGCGGCGCGTGATGCGGTAGCGCAGCGTCACTTCCAAAGGCCCGGCGCCCCCCGGCTGCGCCGCGAAATACAAAACCGGGTTTCCGAAATCGGGCTCCCGCCGAGAGATCGCGCGGATCTCCGAATCGACGGAAAGCAGCAAGACTTGCTGGAATTCATCGGCCTGCGGTTGCGGCAGCCAAACACGGAGCGAGCGCCCCTCGGGAGAGGCCGGGACGCGTAGAATTTCGGTCACCTCAATGTCGCGCACAGGCGGGGGACTCGGAGATAGCGCAAAACGCCACGCCGCCGCCGCCGCGACGCAAGCGATGGCAAAGCCGACCACCCGGAAGCTGCTTCGCCCGTAGTTCGGCATCAGTCCCTGATTCTGCGCCGAAGCGCCTCAACCCGTGCCGGGTCGGGCGCCATGCCCCAGCGCCTGCGGGCCGCCTTGCCCAACAACTCCATCTGACGGGCGAAGAGGCCGCAAGGCCAGCACATCGCGAAATGGACGCGAAGACCGACGCGCTTCCACAAGGGCGCGTTGTCGTACTCCCCTTCCGCCAAACGGCGGACGATGTCCCGACAGGGGACGATCATGACGGACGGTCCTCCCACTTGCGTTCCAGGCAGTCGCGCAGTCCGGCGCGGGCACGAAACAGCAAGACTCGCAAGTGAGTGGGTTTAATCTCCAAGGCGTTACAGATTTCCTCGGAGGACATACGCTCGACCTCTTTGAGGAAAAACGCCGCTTTTTGCTGCTGCACGAGATCGTCGAGACAGCCGGCGATCAGCGACTCCGTTTCCACGGACAGAACCTCTTCATCGGGGCCCCGCGGAGGACTTTGCCACATTCCCCGCCGCGAGAACCGCTCGGCGAACGCTCCTTCGATGGGATCGACCGCCGTTTCGCGAGCGGATTTCCGGGAACGCTCCAGGTTCTTTTTGTAGAGGATGCCGTATAGAAAAGTGCGAACGGAGGAACGCCCCTCGAAGCGGCCGCGAACTTCCAGGAAGGTCTTAAAAGTCTCCTGAACCAGATCTTCCGCGTCGCCCCCGGAAAGGCCGAACCCGATCGCCGCCCGGAGCAAGTATCCGGCGTGCTCCTCGATGATGCGAGTTGTTTCCTGGGTCACAGCCGATTCTAGCACTTCGCCCCGTAACGCCGGAGGCCGGGCGAACACTCATGGAGGCCCTATGCTATCCTCACAGACGATGCGCCCAGCCCTCTGGAAACCCGCCGCCGCGATCTTCGGCGTAGTCGTCCTGTTCATCACGCTGCGGGCGGCAAACGCCCCCGCGCTTCTGACGCGCGCGCTTGACGCAATCGCCGGGCTCGGACCGCTCGGACCGCTCCTGTTTATTCTCCTTTACATCGCCGCGACGGTCGCATTTTTGCCGGGTTCAATTCTCACGTTGGGCGCAGGCGCGGTGTTCGGGGTATTATGGGGCACGGTCTTCGTGTCGGTCGCCTCGACGACCGGGGCGACCGCGGCGTTTCTGGCAGGGCGCTATCTGGCCCGAGACTGGGTCGCGAAAAAATTGGAGGCCTTTCCGAAATTCAAGGCCGTTGACGAGGCGGTCGCCGAAGGGGGCGGAAAAGTCGTCTTCCTAGTGCGCCTCTCCCCGGCGTTCCCCTTTAATCTGCTCAACTACGCCTTCGGCCTGACGAAGGTCCGACTGCGAGACTACATCTTGCCCTCCTGGGCCGGCATGCTGCCCGGAACGGTGCTCTACGTCTATCTCGGTTCGCTCGCCGGGGATTTGGCGACGCTCGGTGCGGGCGGACGCGCGAAGACGCCCGCCGAATGGGCGCTGTACGCGGTGGGGCTTCTCGCCACCGTCGGGGTCACCGTTTACGTGACCAAGCTCGCCCGCAAGGCCCTTAAGGAGAAAATCGATGAGTCCTGAAACCCTCGAAGGAAGCGAGCCGCTGCTTTTGCCCGACGACAAGCACAACCGGAAGACGGTCTCGAATGTCCACCCGAGCGATTGGATGAATCCGGAGCCCTCCGGAACCTATCACCTGGTCGTGCTGGGCGCCGGCACGGCCGGGCTCATTTCGGCGATCGGCTCGGCGGGGTTGGGCGCGAAGGTCGCCCTCGTCGAGAAGCACTTGATGGGCGGCGACTGCCTCAATGTCGGCTGCGTGCCGTCCAAGGGTCTGCTCCGCGCCGCGCGGGCGTACGCCGAGGTCCGCGACGCCGACGGGTTCGGGGTCCGCGTCCCCGATGGGACGCGCGTCGACTTTCCCGCCGTCATGGAGCGCATGCGCCGCCTGCGCGCCCGCATCTCCGACAATGACGGCGCGAGACGCTACCGCGACGCCGGCGTCGATGTATTCCTGGGGCACGGAAAATTCACCGGACCGGATTCTCTTGTGGTGGACGGAAAAACGCTCCGCTTCAAAAAGGCCGTGATCGCGACCGGCGCGCGCGCCGCGGCGCCGCCGATTCCGGGACTCGCGGAGGCCGGCTACCTCACCAACGAGACCGTTTTCTCTCTCACCGAACTTCCGAAACGGCTCGCGATCATCGGGGCCGGGCCGATCGGCTGCGAATTGGCACAGGCCTTCGCGCGCTTCGGGTCTCAGGTGCACCTGATCGAGTCCGCCGACCATATTCTGATTCGCGAGGATCCGGACGCCGCGGCCGTCGTCGAGAAATCGCTCATCCGCGACGGGGTAGACCTCGTTTGCTGCGGCGCCCTTCGTTCCGTTTCCAAACGGGGAGCGGACAAGGTCCTGTCTCTGGAAGCCCACGGGGACAAGCGCGAACTCGTCGTCGACGAGATCCTCGTCGGCGTCGGCCGGGCGCCGAACGTGGAGAGCATCGGCTTGGAAGCGGCGGGAGTCGCGTTCGATCCCCGCGTCGGCATCACCGTGGACGAAACGCTGCGCACCGCCAATCCGGCGATCTTCGCCGCCGGCGATGTTTGCTTCCCCTATAAGTTCACGCACACCGCCGAGGCGCTGGCGAAGATCGTCATACAGAACGCACTGTTCGCCCCGCTCCCGTTTCTTTGCAAGAAGACGAGCGCTCTCACGATCCCGTGGACGACCTACACGGACCCGGAAATCGCGCATGTCGGGATGTATGAGAAAGACGCCCGGGATCGCGGTATTGCGGTCAAGACGATCGTCGAACCTCTTAAAGACGTGGACCGCGCGATCCTCGACGGAGAAGACGACGGCTTCGTAAAGATCCATTACGAGGACGGCACCGACCGCATTTTAGGCGCGACCCTCGTCGCCAAGCACGCCGGGGAAATGATCTCGGAACTCACGCTGGCGATGACCGCCGGAGTCGGGCTGGGGACGCTCGCCGATACGATACACCCCTATCCCACCCAGGCCGAGGCGATCAAGCGCGCCGCCGGGCAATGGAAGCGAACGAAGCTGACTCCCTTCGTTAAATCGTTGTTTAAATGGTGGCTGGGCGACTAATCACTCAAAATCGAAACTGACGCCCAAATTCCAGTAGGCCTCGCGTTCGAGGTGGAACTGGCCGAACTCGGACCACCCGTCGAAATGTCCGAGGTGAACCCGGAACGCGCGAATCACCTTCGGGGCCCCGATCCGCAGGCCGATCTCGCTGTTGGAACTGATGTTCCACTGATTGCGGCCCCGCGACTTGAAATCCTGCGCGAGGTAAACCCAGCATTGATGATCCGGAATCCAACCCAGATCCTGCGAGCGGATCTCAGCCCCCCACTGCAGGTCCCCCTGCTGAGCCTTCGGAATCGAATGCATCAGCAGCATCCCGCCGCCGTAAACACGCGCGTTTAACGGCAGGTCCCACGCGGCCATCACCCGCACGCCCTCGGTCGAGAAGCGAAAGCCGGTGCTTCCCGTGCGGCGGATGTAGTCGTCGCCGAGATGGGAGCTTTCGTGAAAGATCATCACGCGACCGGAGAATCGCCCGTTGCGGACGACCAACGGCGCGTTAATGAAAAAATCGATGGTTTGAAATTCGTTGACGCTCCCGGAAAGCTTGAACCGGGAGTACCCCATCCCTTCCAGGTTGATCTGCCACACCCAATCCCCGCGGCTCCAGCGCGCCAAGCCCCAGGTACTGCCCAACGCCGCGTCGCTCAGATTCAGGCCGCCGTTGCGGTAGTAGCGCGCGGTCGTCTGCGCCTGCCGCGGATCGGCGAGGACGCGCGTAAAGAGCTGATCGGTTTCCGGGACGACGCCGTACATAAAGGAAGCGTCGCCGGCCCGCGCGCCGCCGACGGGGAGCAACAGAGACAGTAAAATAAACGCAGTCGAGCATCTCACGAACGGCATCCTATTCTCCTCGGTTCGGTACTTTTGAATCCTGCGCCAGCATCTCGGCGACCTTCGCGACGTCCGTCGTGGGAAGCGCGCAGGCGAAATTGACGCACAGATAGGCCGTGGGCTTGCCGCCGATAGGCCCCATCCCCTTAAGCTGCGGAAGCCGCTTTTCCAACTCGCCGCGCCCCTTGGGAGTAAGCACCATCAAGGCGCGGGCCGGCATCGGCCGACGGTTGACCAGACGAAGCATCTCGATCGTCTCCGGCTCCTCAAGCCCGCCGACGATGACGATCTGTCGGGGCTTTCCCGCCGCATCCGCGACCGCGGAGAGCATCCCCGGCAGAGACCGGGGAGCGCGCTCCATCTGCCCCCCGAAACGCGTCAGCGTCTTTTCCGCGGCCTTGCGTAAATCATCCCGCCCCGCCATATGGGCGAGCCGGAGCAGGACCGACGCCGCGACCGAACTTGCCGCGGGCTCGACGTTGTCGGAATCCTCCATCACGCGAACGAGAAGATGTTCACCCTCGCCCGCTGCGGTCATGTAGTAGCCGCCGCCCTCGTCGAAAAAATCACTCTGAAGCCGATCCGCCAAGGATTCGGCCCAAAACAGCCAGCGCGGATCGAAATCCGCCTCGTAGAGATCGAGAAGCCCCTGGATAACGAAGGCGTAGTCGTCCGCCATCCCCGCGATCTTCCGTTCTCCGTCCCGCCACCGGTGATAAAGGAGATTCTTCTTCGCGTCGTATAGCCGGGACTCGAGAAAGCGCGCCGTCTTTTGCGCGACGGCGAGATAGCGCGGCTCTTCTAGAATCTGATAGGCCTTCGCAAATCCCGAAAGCATCAGACCGTTCCACGACGCCAAAATCTTATCGTCAAGAGAGGGCCGCGGACGCTTCGCGCGGGCCTCGAGCAGTTTCCCGCGGGACACGCGAAGCAGACGCTTGATCTCCCCTTCGGTGCGGCCGAATTTTTTCGCGGTTTCGGGGAGACTGTACGCCTCATAGAGAATGTTTTTTTCCGTGAATTCGCCGTGCGGATCTTCGGGCGCGTTGCCGCCCTCCTCGACTCCGTAGCGGTACCGGAACACCTCTCCGGCGGTACTTCCCAATACCGCGTCGATTTCGTCGGCGGTCCACAGGTAAAACGCCCCTTCCGATTTATGGGCGTCCGCGGCGGCGTCCGGGGGAAGGCTGTCGGCGTCCTCGGCCGAATAGAAGCCGCCCTCCGGATGCGTCATGTCGCGCATCACGTACTCCAACGTCTCCTTCGCCGTCCGCGAGAAGCGCGGGGCGCCGGTCGCCCGATACGCCTCCAGATAATTGACCGACAGCTGAGCGTTGTCGTAAAGCATTTTCTCGAAATGGGGGATTCGCCACTCGTCATCGACGGAATAGCGCGCGAATCCTCCTCCGATATGATCGTAAATGCCCCCCTTCGACATTTGCTCAAGCGTCGTGACGGCCATGGCGAGCGCCTTCGCCTCCCCGGTGCGGGCGTAATAGCGAAGCAGGAAATCCTGATTCACCGGCATCGGAAACTTAGGACGGCCTCCGAAGCCTCCCCGCTCGGAATCAAAAGAGCCGGAAAATTCCTTAAAGAGCCCATCGAGCCACTCCAGTTTCGGCTCGGCCTCCCGCCCTTCGATCACGGCATTCTGCCGCAGCGCGTCGGCGAGTCTGGCGGCGTCTTGACGAAGCGCGTCTCCGTCCTTTTCCCAGAGCCCGCCGATTCGTTCGAGCACTTCGATGAAGCCCGGGCGCCCCCAGCGGGAGTCCGGCGGAAAATAAGTCCCGCCGTAAAACGGCTGCCGCTCCGGCGTCATCCAAATCGACAGAGGCCAACCTCCGCCCCAACCGGCCGCGTTGGCGGCCGTCATATAGACCTTGTCGATATCCGGGCGCTCCTCACGATCGACCTTGATCGAGACGAAGCGTTCGTTGAGAACCTTGGCGACGGCCTCACTCGTGAAGGACTCCCGCTCCATCACGTGACACCAGTGACAGGTCGAATACCCGATCGACAGGAAAATGGGCTTGTTCTCGCGCCGCGCCTTCGCGAACGCCTCCTCGCCCCACGGATACCAATCCACGGGGTTGGAGACATGCTGAAGCAAATACGGACTCTTCTCGCCTTTAAGGTGATTCATCGGATCGCGTCCGGCCGCGGCGGCGCCGATGCCCGCCGCAAGCAGTACGAGCGCCGACAGCGATATTCGGGCCGACCGCACGGCTACTTCTTCTCCGGAATATCTCCGCCCGTTTTCTTGAGCTCGGATTCGATCGCGGCCTTCAAGCCGTCCAAATCGGCTCCGGAAACCAAGCGCCCATTCACAAGAAAGGCGGGCGTGGACTCGATCTTCAATAGATCGGCCTCAGCCATATCGGAATCCACGGTCGCTTCCGTCTTCTTTCCGTTGACGCAGGCCTGGAAATCCTTCATCTTTAAAGAGGAGCCCTTGGCGAATCCATCGAGCTTCTCTTCGAAGTTGGAGACGTTGATCTCACGCTGCGCCTCAAACATCTTGTCGTGCAGGGACCAGAACTGATCCGAACCTTGCTTCCCGGCGCACATCGCCGCGATCGCGGCGGGCTTCGCCCACGGGTGGATGCGGACCAGCGGCAGCGATTTGTAGTACCAGCGCACCTTCCCGTCGAACTCCTTCATGATGCTCTGGGCCATGATGCTGTAGCCGCGCTGACAGAAAGGACACTGGAAATCGGTGAACTGCACGACGTCGATCGAGGCGGACTTCGGACCCCGCACCGGAGCCTCTTTCAGCTGCATCTTCGAAAGCCGGTCCGCGACCGCGTCGAACTGAAGATCCTTGAACTCGCCGAGAAAGTAATGGCGCCCGTTTTCGGAAACCTGAAGCGTTTGCGTTTGAGTCCCCATCCCCGCCTGAAAGACGACCGTGTAGGCGACCATGCCGGGGATTCCCGAATCTCGGGGCTCGGTCACGTCGATTTTAACGAAGGGAGGGATGCTGTAGCTTTCGCGAATGTGTTCGGCGAGCTTCGCTATATCGAGATTCTTCACGCCCGGTCCGTCGGCCGCCGAACGCCCGGCGCCGCAGGCTATGAGCAACGGAAAAAGCAGTGAAACAAAGCTAATTTTTCTCATCGGGACCTCTCCTCGTCGTACGGCAAGACTACTATATCTCGCTTTACCGGTCCAGGTAAATCCGCTATAATGGCGGTCCCGTTGTTGAATTTCGCGCCCATAGCTCAATGGATAGAGCGATAGCCTGCGGAGCTATAGATCCAAGTTCGATTCCTGGTGGGCGCACCACTTGACTTATGGAACCGACCACCGCGCCTTGCCCATCCATAAAGGCAAACGCTATTTGCTGATCGGAGAATTTTTCCAGCGCTCCGTCTCCGACGGGACGCTTCCGGAACTTTAAGCCGCCGCCTCGCGACGGTTCCCCCCCCGAATAAAGATGGTGTACACTTGAAACCGATGAAGCTGCTCTGCCTTTTTCTTTCGATTCTGGCAGGCGCCTCGCGCGCCGCGGTCCTTCCCTCCGCGGACGAGGCGTTCACGCTCCAACCGCGGGGCGCGCGGCTCGAAACCCCCCGCGCTCCGACGACGCTCGCCTGGACTCAAGCGGGCGGAGTTCGGGTCTCGATCGAACGCCTCCCCGAATCGATCCCTTCATCGGGCCTGCTCACGCGTGCGCGCAAGGACTCCGAAACTTTATCCGCCAAGGGCCGCCGGGTCGACCCGCCGCGCCTGCTGTCGGCGGGGGTTCCCTTCTCGCTCTGCGGATTCGGCATGACGAGTTTCGGCTATTTCAACGCCGGCGGAAACAGCTACTCCTACCTCGTCAAAGGACTCAAGCGATCGCAAGCGGCGGAAATTTTCAAGACGCTGAAGGAAGTCCCGAAGCCCGATCCCGCGGCCGCCGCCCCCGCGGAGATTCAGGAACCTCCGGCCTCGGTGCTTCCCGAATCACTGCCGCCCGCCGACGGAGACATCGCGCTTGTCGAAGGCCGCTACTCCTTTCCCAAAACGCAGGGATGGCGCTTCGTTCAGCAAGACGACGGCTGGTCCTTGCTCGAAGGCCCGGATTGGAGCTTCGCGCTAAGCCAACGCGTCATCGCACAACTCCCCGGCAGCGCCGAGGGCACCGTTCAAGAAGTCGCCGCGGGCTATTTCGCCCGATTCGAGCTGGACTTCGTCGGAAGCCGCGGCTGCGCGACCTCGCCCATCGACGCCGCGGAGCTCGAAAACGGCTGGAAAATCCTTTTCAAGAAATACGCCTGCCCCGAGATGGGGGCCTCCCGCCGCCAACTGGTCGGCGTGCTTCTCCCTCACGGGGAGCCTCTGATCGGTTGGACCGGGGACTACGACCGGCCGGAACACCTGGCGGCCTTTCACCGCTGGCTCGGGCAAGGAAGGGCCATGCCCGCCTCCTCCTCGGGCCGAAAGACCCCGGCGCTCTTGCCGGCGGCTATCGGCGGCGCGCTCGGCTTCGCGGTCATGATCCTGTTTATGATTTGGCGCCGACGCAAAGCCCGCGCGGCCGGGGAGAACCCGTAGTCGAATGAATATTCCGCAGCTCATCTCGAAAATCGACGGCATCATCTGGGGCGGGCCGTTGATGGTTTTCTTGGTCGGTACGGGCCTCTATCTGACCGTCCGGACGGGGTTCGTTCAAGGCCGCGGATTCGTTCACGCCCTCAAAGCCCTCGGCGGGCGCTTCGACAGCGACGAGGACCCCGGGGAGGTCTCCCACTTCGGCGCCCTCGCGACGGCTTTGTCCGCGACGATCGGCACGGGCAACATCGTCGGCGTCGCCGCGGCGATCATCGCCGGCGGACCGGGCGCGGTTTTTTGGATGTGGGTGACCGCGGCGGTCGGCATGGCCACGAAATTCGCCTCCTGTACGCTCGCGGTACGGTTTCGCCGCGTCGATGAAAACGGGGAGATTCACGGCGGACCGATGCACTTCATCGAACTCGGACTCGGGCCGCGCTTTAAGTGGCTCGCCTGGCTGTTCGCATTCTTTACCGTCACCGCAAGCTTCGGCATCGGCAATATGTTCCAGGCGAACAACGTCGCCGCGGCGACGAACTCGCTGGTCTACGGCATGGAGGCCGCTTCCTCCGGGACGGTCAACGCCGTCGTCGGAGCGGTCTGCGCGGCGCTGGTCGCGGCCGTGATCCTCGGAGGCATCAAGCGCATCGCGAAATTCGCGGGGACGGTCGTCCCGTTCATGTGCGCGTTCTACGTGATCGTCGGAGTCGCGATCCTCGTTAAATTCGCGGACCGGATTCCCGCCGGCATCGGAACCATCCTTTATCACGCCTTCCACGCCCCGGAATCGGTCGCGGGAGGACTGCTCGGCGGCGTAATCCGCTCCGGAGTGGCGCGGGGACTGTTCTCCAACGAGGCGGGTCTGGGCTCGGCGCCGATCGCGCATGCCGCGGCTCGAACCGACGAACCGATCCGCGAGGGTCTCGTCGCTTTGCTCGAGCCCTTTATCGATACCTTGGTCATCTGCTCGATCACGGCCTTGGTCATCGTCTGCACGGGCGCTTACGAAATGGGCTTCGAGAAAGGGAAGTTGACCAGCGCCGCGTTCGATCTCGCGTTTCCCGGCGCCGGCCGGGCGGTCGCCGTCGCGACGATTTTCTTCGCGTTCTCGACCTTGGTTTCCTGGTCCTATTACGGCGACCGCGCCGTCGACTACCTATTCGGCAAGAAAGCCGTCGTCCCCTATCGGCTGGTCTACGTCGGGTTCGTCTTTCTCGGATCGGTGATCAAGCTGGGCTGGGTCATCGATTTCTGCGACGCGATGAACGGATTGATGGCGATTCCGAACCTGATCGCGCTGATCGCTCTTTCTCCCCTGGTGGTCTCGATGCTCAACGATTATATGGCGCGCATGCGAGCCGAGGGGACGCTATGAAACGGGATCCGTTCCTTGCGGCCGCGATCGAAGAAGCGCGGAAGGGGCTCTCTGAGGGCGGCATTCCGATCGGATCGGTGCTCGTGAAGGACGGGATAATCCTCGGGCGCGGGCACAACCGGCGCGTCCAGGACGACGACCCCATCACGCACGCGGAAATCGACTGTCTTCGAAACGCCGGCCGGGTGGGAACCTACGCGGGAACCGTCCTTTACTCGACGCTCAGCCCGTGCTATCTCTGCTCCGGCGCCGTAGTGCAGTTCGCAATCAAAAAGGTCGTTCTGGGCGAATCGAGAACCTTTCCGGGAGCTCCTGAATTCCTTCAATCTCACAGCGTCGAGCTCGTCGACGCCGACGACGAGGAGTGCGTCGCGCTGATGACCCGATTCATCGAGGACCATCCGACGCTCTGGAACGAGGACATCGGGAAATGATTCTCAAGGCGGCTCGCATCGGACACCCGATACTCCGGACGAAGGCTTCGCCGGTAGACCCGGCGGAAATCAAGACGGCGGAGTTCCGGCGCCTGCTCGACGACATGATCGAAACCATGCGGGAATACGACGGGGTGGGAATCGCCGCGACCCAGGTGCATGTCGCCAAACGCGCCGCCGTACTCGAGGTGTCCGGAGAGCACCCACGCTATCCTGACGCGCCGAACATTCCCCTTCAGATCCTCATCAACCCGGAAATCCTCGAATGTTCAAACGCGATCGAAGAGGATTGGGAAGGATGCCTGAGCGTTCCGGGGCTGCGCGGCCGCGTTCCCCGCGCGAAGGAGATTCGAGTCCGCGCCCTCGATGAGAACGGGGGGGAACTCGAGTTCACCGCCGCGGATTTTCACGCACGGATCATCCAGCACGAATGCGACCATCTCGAGGGCCTCGTCTACCTGGACCGGATGACGGACTTAAAGTCCTTATCCTTCCTCGAAGAATTCCGCCGCTTCAACCCGTAGGGCTCGAACCGCTCACCCGGTCCGCAGCATCGTCCAACTCGCGATCACCGCGATCGAAATCAAATTGAGCCAAAAGCCGGCGCGAAACATCTGCCGCATCGTCACGAGTCCCGAAGCGAAGACGATCGCGTTCGGAGGCGTAGCGACGGGCATCATGAACGCGCAACTCGCCCCGAGCGCGGTCGGCAGCAGAAGCGACATCGGCGCCACCCCCGCGCCGTCCGCGACGGCCGCGAACACGGGGAGAAACGCCGCCGTCACCGCAGTGTTGCTCGTCACCTCCGTCAAAAATACGACCATCCAGGTAACGAGCAGGACCAGGATCGCGGGGTGCGTCCCTCGAAGGCCCGAAAACAGCGCTCCCACGAATTCCGAGACTCCGGTCTGGGAGACGGCGGCGGCCAAACTCAATCCCCCGCCGAAAAGGATCAACACCCCCCACGGGATGCTCTCGGCGCTTTTCCAATCGAGGACGGCGCCTCCCGACTTCTCCCCCGAGGGGAGGGCGAACAACGCAAGAGCCCCCGCGATCGCGATCACCGAATCGTCGAGTCCGCCGAGCCCCGCGGGCCACGCGCGCTGCAGCAAGGGCCGGAAACACCACGCGGCGGCGACGGTTGAAAAAACCGCGAGCACGCGCCGTTCGGCCGGCCCCAAGGGACCCAGCGCCCGTCGCTCGCTCTCGAACAGTTCCCGGCCTCCCGATAAAGGAGCGCCGTCCAACGGAAAGACCCAGCGCGTCAACAGCCACCAACAGGTCGGCAGCAGGACGACCGCGACAGGAAGACCAAAAGACAGCCACGCGCTGAAGGAAACGGCGTCTGTGCCCCGTTGTTCGACAAACGCGGCCAGAAGGGCGTTCGGCGGCGTTCCCACGAGGGACCCCATCCCGCCGATAGAAGCCGCGTAGGCGATGCCGAGAACGAGGCAGACGCCGAAATTCTCCCGCTCGCCGGCGACCGCGACGACGCTCGTCGCGATGGACAGCATCATCAATGCCGTCGCCGTGTTGGAAACCCACAGGCTCAAGAAAGCCGTGACCCCCATAAACGCCGCGACGATTCTCGCGGGGCGGTCCCCGACGCGCGCGAGCGTCTCCAGCGCGAGCCGACGGTGCAGATTCCAGCGCTCCATCGCCGCGGCGATCAAAAAACCGCCGAGGAACAAAAAGATCAACTTGTGCGCGTACGGAGCGGCCGCCTTCGACGCGGGAAGAATTCCAAATAAAGGAAAGGCGGCAAGCGGAACCAACGCCGTCGCGGCCAGCGGCAGCGCTTCCCCGAGCCACCACCCAGCCATCACCAGGGCGACAGACAAAGTCGCGCGCCCGTCGGATCCCAACGCTATATTCGACGACAGAAGATAGAACGCCAGCGCGGCCGCGGGAGGCAGCCAAAAATTAAGACGGCGGCTCATCGGGAGTCCACCGCATCACAAACAGCGACGCCTCAAAGAGAAGCACGATCGGAAAGCCCAGAGCCAACTGGGAGATCACGTCAGGCGGCGTGAGCAGCGCCGCAGCGATGAACGAAACGAAGTAGATGTAGCGCCGCTTCGAGGCGAGCACGGTTCGCTTGACCAGACCCGCGCGCTGCAGGAAGATCAGCAGGATCGGCAGCTGGAAGACGGTTCCGAAGGCCAAAGCGAGACTCGTGACGAACTCCACGTAATTTCCGACCGTCAGCATCGGAGCGACCTCGCTCGAACCGTAGGCGATCAGAAAGTGAATCGCGGAAGGAGTCACCATGAAAATGGAAAGCGCCGCCCCCGCGAGGAAGAACACGTAGGAAAACGGAACGATCAAAGCGGCGGCGCGGCGCAGGGAGTCCGACATCGCGCAGGCCGTAAACGCCCAGACCTGGTAGAGCACGATCGGCAGCGCCAGCATCGCGCCGCCGAAGACGGCGACCTTCACGCGAGTGAAAAACGCCTCCGTCGGCGCGACGAACACCAAATTGCCGACCGGGCGGGCCAAGAACGAGAGCATCTCGGCGGACCATCCCCAAACCGCGATCGTCCCGAACATAACGGCGACGATGCTTTTGAGCATCCGCCACCGCAACTCCTCGAGATGCTCGGTAATGGTCATTTCTTTGTCGGAAAATTTTTCCACAGGAGACTCGCTCATAGACGTTTGAACCGCACCTCCATTCCCGGTTCCAACCGGGCCGCTCCGATCGGCCCGACGGCGAGCGCGTCGGCCTTCGCGCCCATCGTCAGCATCGCGGACCCCTGCGGCTGCAAAACCCGCAGACGCGCGACCCCGTCCTCATCGGAACGCATCGAGCAAAACAAGAAGTGACGCAGCGCCCGGGGCTTGTCAAACGCCTCTTCGATCACTCCGACGCGGTCGAACGCGTCCACTCCGCCGCGCAAGCCCGCCATTTTCTCAAGC
The DNA here is from genome assembly GCA_002790095.1 of Elusimicrobia bacterium CG_4_9_14_3_um_filter_62_55. Classification (GTDB taxonomy): domain Bacteria; phylum Elusimicrobiota; class Elusimicrobia; order UBA1565; family UBA1565; genus UBA1565. The sequence continues at coordinate 66,963 of PFUL01000194.1, forward strand.
GCGGGGCGAACGAAGACCTCCGCGGTCACCAACGTGGAAATGGGATTTCCCGGAAGGCCGAACACCGGCTTGCCGCCCAGCGTCCCAAAAAGCAACGGTTTTCCGGGACGAATCGCCACGCGCCAAAATGATTCTTCAAACCCAAGCGAGATCAACGCCGCCCGGGTGTGATCAAAATCTCCTACGGACACCCCGCCGCACAGAAGCAGCGCATCCGCCCCCTCGAGGGCCCGGTCGATCGCGGTTTTAATCGCCTCTTCGCGATCCGGCGCGATCGGACACCCGACGGGCTCCATCCCCCACGAGGCGACCATAGCGCTTAAGGCCGGAGCGCTGGAGTTGCGGATGCGTCCCGCCCCGACCGGCTCCCGGAAGGGAACGAGTTCGTCCCCAGAACTTAAAATCGCCGCGCGCGGCTTTCGGTGCACGCGCAGTTCTCCGAACCCCTGCCCCGCCAACAGACCGATTTCATACGCCCGCAGCCGCCGTCCGCCTTCCATCAGAGGAGCTCCGGCTCGGATATCGTCTCCCCGGCGCCGGACATGATCTCCCACGTCGGGCGCTTCCAAAAGGAGAACCCGGCCCTCCTCCTCTCGCGTATATTCCTTAGGGAGCACCGCGTCCGCGCCCGCCGGCATCGGAGCGCCCGTCATGATCTTCGCGGCCGTGCCTGCCGCCAACGCGCCGGGAACCGTTCCGGCGGCGATCACCTGGGATATCGGCAATTGCACCGGGGATTTACTCGTCGCGCCGCGGGCGTCTTCTTCGCGAACGGCGTATCCGTCCATCGCGGAATTGTCGAACGACGGGAGATCGCAAGCCGCCGCGATCTCCTCTGCGAGAGCGTAGCCCGCGCAGGTTTCCAGGGGCCGCTCTTCGACCGGAAGCGGGCGCACGGCGTCGAGCACCAAGCGCAACGCCTTATCCGGATCGAGCAGCGGCTTATCCATGATTTCCGCCGTTGAGAATCCTCGAGGCGTGTTCGATCAAGGCGCGAACGGCCTGGAAGGATTCGACCGCCCCTTTTGGGCTTCCCGGGAGATTGACGATCAAGGTCTTTCCCGACGAACCGCTGACGGCCCGCGACAGCGCGGCCAACGGCGTGTGCGCCTCTCCCTCGCGTCTCATCCGCTCCGAGAAACCCGGCAACTCCTTTTCCAAAACATCGCGCGTCGCTTCGGGCGTGACGTCGCGCGGACCGAGACCGGTGCCGCCCGTCGTCAAAATGAGCTGCGGCGCTTGGGCCGAGGAACACAAAGCCCGAAGACGCTCGGCGAGAGGAAAACGGTCGTCGGGAAGCGTCTCGAAACCCGCAACGGTCCACCCCGCCCGCTGGACGGCCTCACGGACAGCGGGACCCCCGCGGTCTTCGGCTTCGCCGCGGGAACAGCGGTCGCTGACGGTGAGAACGAAAACCCTCATCGCGGCGACCGCACCGGCGCGGTAAACGACGCTTTCCAAATGGGAACATCGGCCTTCAGACGGTCGATGGCCAAGCGGCAGGCCGAGAACGCCTCCGGCCGGTGTCCGGAAGCCGCGCACACGATGACGCTCGCCTCTCCCACGGGGACCTCTCCGACCCGGTGATGGACGGCGACGACCGCGCCCGTCTCTTTCTCTACCGAAGCCGCGATCCGCTCCAATTCTTTTTTCGCCATCGAGTCGTAGGCTTCGTAGACGATCGCGGAGATCGCCGATCCGTTTTCACGGTCGCGCACGACCCCGGAAAAGGTGACGACGGCGCCGCGCTCCTTGGAGGAGACGAGGCGCTCGATCGCCGCGGGATCGAGCGGCGCCTGGGTGAGAAGAATCCTATCCACCGCTCACCGGGGGAATCACGGCAACCGTATCCCCGTCGGAAAGAACGGCGTCGGCCGGCGCGAAGGCTTCGTTAAGAGCGAAACGGATCGAGGGAAGATGCTCCTTGAGCGGGGCGAACTCGGGAAGCGCCGCAAGGGATTCGATCGCCGCGCCTTCCGCCAATTCGACCGAAAATTCTGAACGCCCGATCGCGACCCGAGCGCTCGCGAACAGCAAAATCCGGACCCTCACTTCCGTCTCCGGTAATCGCCGGAACGGCCCCCGGTTTTCCGTTCGAGCCGGACGGGGCCGATCGTCATGGAGCGGTCTTCGGATTTGAGCATGTCGTAAATCGTGAGACACGCCGCCGAGACGGCGGTCAACGCCTCCATCTCGACTCCGGTGCGGCCCGTTGTTCGCACCGTCGCCTCGACCGCGACCCCGTCGGACAGAATCTTGAGCCGCAACTCCGCGTACTCAAGCGCCAGCGGGTGGCACAACGGAATCCATTCCCCGGTGCGTTTCGCCGCCTGAATGCCGGCGATCCGGGCGGCAGCCAGGGCGTCCCCCTTTTTCAGTTTTCCGCTTCGCAGCGCCCGAACCGCGGCGCGCGACATCAAGACGCGTCCGGAGGCGACGGCCTCGCGTCGGGTCGCGGACTTTCCTCCGACGTCGACCATCCAAGCCTCGCCGCGGCGGTTAACGTGAACGGCCATCAGTCTTAAGAGTCCGAATCGTCTTTCTTGCCCGACTCGGGCTTCTTGGACTCTTCAATCGGTTCTTTCATCCCCGCCTTGAAGGAGTTAATGGCCTTTCCGAACGCGCGCGCAATTTCAGGGACCTGTTTGGCGCCGAAAATAAGCAGTCCGAGCGCCAAAATTATCAGCAGTTCGCCGGTTCCGATATTAGGAAGCATAGGCTCCGATTATAGCACTGCGCGCTGACCGAGCGCCCAGCACAGCGGCGCTTCCGCGCCGCTAGCACCCCCCTCGTGGGCTATGATATCCTGCCAGCGCATGCGCCGCTCGACTCCCGTTTTCACCGCTCTCCTGCTCGCCGTGAATGCCGGAGCGTTCGAAATCACGCTGACGCCTCCACAGCCGCTCCCTGGAGACGTTTTGGCGGTGGAAGTGGTGGGGATCGACAATCCCCGCCGCGCGGAGCTCGTATTCCGCAATGAAACCTACCCTTTCTACGCGATCGCGCCGGGCCGCATGCGCGCCCTGATCGGTCTCACGGCGCGGGACAAGATCCGCTGGGAGGGCCTGCGCGTCGTCCGGAAACGATTCCTGCTCCCCGACGAGGTCAAAACGGTCGGAATCGAGCTGCAAAAACGGACCTTTTCCCACCAAAGCCTTCGCATGCCGGCGTCGAAGGCCGCGTTGCCCCAGAAACCCGAAGCCCGCACGGCCATCAACCACATCCGCGAAGCCCTCAGCAAGGACTCCCCCCGCCAGCGCTGGGAAGGGGCCTTCCTGCGTCCGGCAAAAGGGCGGCGCAGTTCCAAGTACGGCCACACTCGCACCATCAACGGGGCGATGGCCTGGGATTGGCACAAGGGCATCGACATCGCCGCCGGGGACGGGCAGCCTGTCCTTTCTCCCAACAGCGGACGCGTCGTCCTGACGGGCCGCTTTCCCGTGCAGGGCGGGACCGTCATCGTCGACCACGGACAGGGACTGATGAGCGCGTTTTTACACCTGCAGTCGTTCGAGGTGAAAATCGGAGACGAAGTCTCCAAAGGCCAACGCATCGCCGCCGTCGGAGGCGGCGGATTCTCCACCGGGTCCCATTTGCATTGGGGCGTCTACGTGCACGGCGCGGCCGTCGACCCGGAACCGCTGCTCGACCGGCCCCTCTGACGGGGCGGCGGCCCCGGCCGGCCTAGTACTCGCTAAGCCGGCAACACAAGATACGTCCGGACGTCGGAAGAACTTGCACCTCGCATGATGGGTTAGCCTGGCCGGGAAGATAACAGTTAATCCCTGCGCTATTAACCACTTTGACATTATTCTGAATGTTCCCGGCGTAAGTCGACGCGGCGAATACCCCCCATTTCACAGGGCAGAAGCGCTGAGTTCCCACCGAGTACGGATACCAGCGGCAGGCGTTGGAGATCGTCCGCCCCAAGAGGATATAGCTGTCGTCCTGAATGCGGATATGCTCCCGGGCGTTGTTGCGCACGATCATCGCGTAGCGGCCGGCGCTGTCCCCACCCCCGGTGTGGATGTAGGCGCCGTATCCACCACCGTGAGCGAAATACACATTGGCGCTTCCCTTCTGAATCCGCATCGCCCAGTTCGCGCCTCCCTTATTCACATGGATGTCGTGCGAGGGGTTCGTCATGCCGATCCCCAGAGCGCCGCCGGTCGTGTAGATATTCCCGATCGCCCGAACATAGGAACCGGACTGCACGTAGGTTCCGGCGGTGACCGCCTGCCCGGCCGTTACATTCGTTCCCGCGGAGACCGCTTGGGCGGCCGATACGTTCGTCCCGGCGGCGACGGCTTGAGCTGCGGTGAGATTGGTCGCGTAGGCGTTTCCGTTTACCTGGAGTTTATTACTGCAGCTCGTTGAACCGATGCAGGTGTTGCCCCCCGTGTAGGAGAGGTAGGTGTTCTGCGTCGATCGGAGTTCCTCGTAGACGCCGTAGGGGGAAGGGTAGTAGGTCGTCAGCGTCAACTGCTCGGTAACCAGGTCGCCGGGCGTGAAGCAGATCAAGCCGAGCGTCAGAAGCGCGACGAACTGCCGCCGCCCGAACTCCAAACGGATCGTCACCGTTCTGCCTCCGTTTTTCTCGTCTACGCTCATAAACGCCTCCCCCCGCGTCCCGTCAATTATCGACCGTGAAATCGGCCCGCCCCGAAGGACAGGATACCGTCACCGTCGGATTGCCCGCCCCGAACGAACAACTCCCCGACACGCAGGCCCCGCCCGTCTGAGCCCACTCCGCGATCTTGCGCGCCATGCAGGCCTCGACCCACTGCTTGCGGATGTCCGTGTGCCGGACCTTCGACACCATCACATGCGTTCCGAACGTCATCTTCAGAAGCCCCGTCGCTAAAATCGTCAACAGCACGGACATGATCAGCACCTGCACCAAGGCGACCCCTCGCTGATCGCCCGCTCGCGCCCTCATGGCCGCACCCCGAATTGGGAACTCGCGCTCGTGTCGACCTGAAAATAGAGCTTCGGCGAGTTGGGACCCGGCGGACGAGTCACGTTATAGGCAATGCGAACCGCGTTGTCCTCTTGCGCGAAGTCCCCGTCGCGTCGAGAAAAATAGCCGTCGGAGGGCATCGTCGAGAGCTCCTCAAGCCCCGAGGCCAGCAGTTGCGGCGTCCCCATGGTCCCCGTTGTGTTTCCGCAATTGCTCACGGTAACATCGGAAGCCGGGCAGTTTCCGGACACGCTTCGCGTGTAATAAAACAAACATGGCGCCGCGTCCGGGTCCCCGTCGCACAACCCTGATCCCAAATTCGAGTTGCGCACGCAAAAATGAAAGCGCGTCGACTGCTGGGCTGTGGTGATGCGGGTTGAGTCGGACTTCGCGTTGCTGCACCCGCTCAACTCCCGGCCGTAGGAATCTTGCGCCGGAAGATCGATGCGGGTCGCCTGGGCGGTCTCGCGCATGAGCGCGCGCATCGACATCGTCGCCATCAATTTCGTACGGCTCTCCCGAAAGGTCCGCCCGCTTTGGCCGAACGCGGTCGCGTAGATCGCCGACAACGCGGCGATGACCATGCTGAAAAGAAGCGAGGCGATGATCAACTCAACGATGGTAAAACCGTCGCTCTTCTTCATCACGGACCCGGCCATGCGACGTCGATTTTCGTCTCCTTGCACACCTTCGTCCCGCAGACGGTATCGGTCACCGTATAACTCATCGTCCAGCCCAACGAGCGCAGCGACGCCGGCAGATTGCTCGTCACGTCGTGATTTCCCGCGGCCAACGCGTAGTTGCCGGAGCTGTCCCCGGGGTAGAGCCAATTATTGGGGGCGGTCGTGACGATCGCGCCCCGCGGGCCCGGCGCCGTCAAATCGGCGCTGACATAGGATTTCAATTTTTCCATCTGCTGGCGAGCGTAGAAATGGGCTTTCGCCTGCGATTCGGACTTCTTCGCCCCCGTCTTCGCGGTCAGGACCATCCCAAAAATGGACGTGACGATCATCGCGACCAACAGCATCGCGATCATCGTTTCAACGAGAGTGTATCCTCGTTCGTCCTTCATCAAAAAAACCCCGTCCTTTCGAGTGTAACAGCGGCACTCCGGCGCGTCAATGAGAAAATACGCTTTTATTTAAATCACATTTCAAACACACCCCACCCTCATTTCGGCCAAATATGGTATTATCAAAATCGACGGTGCGGTACCCAAGTGGTTTAAGGGGCGAGTCTGCAAAACTCGTATTCATGGGTTCGAATCCCATCCGCACCTCCCTTTTAAAGAGCGGGTTCCAGCCCGCTCTTTCCTTTCATATTAGACCTCCGGCGTATCCCTTCCGTTACAGGAAGGTAAAGAAACGGTAAAGTTGTTCCCCTTCTTTCCCTTTTGCTATCCTATTTATGTCGCTAATGCCGATTTGGAATACAAATACCGCCAAGGCGTCCCATCCGATAGAGGACACCTTGCGGCTTTTTTATTGGGGGATGGATAATGCCTACGTACATCGGTCGTGACCGCGAAGTTCGCCGCTGCTACGGATTCGACGAAATCGCCATCGTTCCCGGCAACGTCACCGTCAATCCGGAAGAGGTCGACACCACCGTGAAAATCGGGAACGTCGAACTCAAAATCCCATTCCTCGCTTCGGCGATGGACGGAGTGGTCGACACCCGTTTCGCGACCGCGATGGGCAAGGCCGGGGGTCTGGGCGTTCTCAACCTAGACGGCATCAACACCCGCTACGAAAAACCCCGCGAAATCGTCAGCCGCATCGCGTCGGCCACGCCCGACGAGGCCACCCAACTCGTTCAGGAACTCTACAAGGTAGAACCCAAAGAAGAGTTGATCGGAAAGCGCGTCGCCGAGATCAAGGAAAGCGGCGTGCCCTGCGCGGTTTCGACGATCCCCCAAAACGCCGCGAAATACGGACCGCTCGCCGCCGCGGCCGGGGCCGACCTGTTCTTCGTCCAGTCCACGGTGACGACGGTCCGCCACAAGACGACGCGCTACGAGGCGTTCGACATCGTGAAGTTCTGCAAGGAAATGAAGATCCCCATCGTGGTCGGCAACACCGTCGGCTACGACGTCTCGGTCGAACTAATGGAAGCCGGCATCGCCGGCCTGCTCGTCGGGGTCGGACCCGGCGCGGCCTGCACCACCCGCGGCGTCCTCGGACTCGGCGTTCCGCAGGTCACCGCGACCATCGACTGCGCGGCGGCCCGCGATTTCTACTTCAAGAAGATCGGCCGCTACGTTCCGATCATCACCGACGGCGGCATGTCCACCGGCGGCGACATCTGCAAGGCGTTCGCCTGCGGGGCCGACGCGGTCATGGTCGGCTCCGCGTTCGCCCGGACGAAGGAAGCTCCCGGGCAGGGCTACCATTGGGGCATGGCGACGCCGCACTCCAACCTTCCCCGCGGCACCCGCGTCCGCGTCGGAGTGACCGGCACGCTGGATGAAATCCTGTTCGGCCCCTCGCGCCTCGACGACGGCAGTCAGAACCTCGTCGGCGCTCTGAAGACCTGCATGGGCGCGGTGGGCGCGATGAACATCAAGGAGATGCAGCTCACCGAGATCATCATCGCTCCGTCGATCAAGACCGAAGGGAAGCTCTTCCAAAGAGCGCAGCAGATCGGGATGGGAAAGTTCTAAGTGATCGTCATTCTCGACTTCGGATCGCAGTACACGCAGTTGATCGCACGCCGCCTGCGCGAGCTCGAGGTGTTCTGCGAAATCCTTCCCTTCTCGACCCCGCTCGCGGAGATCCGCCGGCGAAATCCGACCGGGCTCATCCTCTCGGGCGGCCCGTCGAGCGTGCACGCGGCCAAGTCTCCGCGCCCGCACGGGGAAATTCTGGAATCGGGACTGCCGATCCTCGGCATCTGCTACGGCATGCAGCTGCTCGTGCAGATGCACGGCGGGAAGGTCGCCGCGTCGAAGAAGCGGGAATTCGGCCACGCCCGCGCGCGGCTCCAAGGCAAGGACCCCTTGTTCGCCGGCCTCTCCAGGACTCTCGATGTGTGGATGAGCCACGGCGACAAGGCCCTTCGCCTCGGCAACGGATTCAAGGTGCTCGCGAAAACCCCCTCGGCCCCCTACGCTGCAATCGGCGACTCGAAGCGCAAATGGTACGGCGTCCAGTTTCACCCGGAAGTCGCGCACACCCCGCAGGGAGACAAGATCCTCCGGAACTTCGCTCGGCGCATCTGCGGCGACAAGCGCCGATGGAACATGAAGGGCTTTCTCGATGAAGCCGTCCGGGATATCCGCCGCCAAGTCGGCGACAAGAAGGTTCTCTGCGCCCTCTCCGGCGGGGTCGACTCTTCGGTCGCCGCGGCATTGATCCACAAGGCCATCGGCAAGAAGCTTCACTGCATCTTCGTCGATCACGGTCTTCTTCGCCGCGGCGACAAAGAGCGGATGAATCGGATCTTCAAGAAAGGCCTCGGCCTGAACCTGAAGATCGATGACGCCTCTAGGATTTTCCTAACGCGCCTTAAGAGCGTCGCCGACCCTGAACGCAAGCGCAAGATCATCGGCCGCACCTTTATCGAGGTTTTCGAAAAGGACGCGAAGCGTCTCGGCAAAATCGACTTCCTCGCCCAGGGGACTCTGTACCCCGATGTCATCGAGTCGGTCTCGGTCCATGGCCCTTCGGTCGTGATCAAGAGCCACCACAACGTCGGCGGACTCCCGAAGCGGATGCGGATGAAGCTCGTCGAGCCGCTGCGGATGCTGTTTAAGGACGAGGTCCGCGAACTCGGCCGCGAACTCGGACTCCCCGAGGAAGTTATCGGCCAGCACCCCTTTCCCGGTCCCGGCTTGGCGATCCGCGTCCTCGGCTCCGTCACGCCCGAAGCGGTGAAAACACTGCAGCAGGCCGATTGGATCATGCAGGAAGAACTGCGAAACGCAGGCTGGTACGACAAGATTTGGCAGGCGTTCGCGGTGCTGCTGCCGATCAAATCGGTCGGAGTGATGGGCGACGCTCGAACCTACGAGAACGCGATCGCGCTGCGCATGGTCGGAAGCCGCGACGGAATGACCGCGCATTGGATCCACCTGCCCTACAACCTGCTGGGACGCATTTCCAGCCGGATCGTCAACGAAGTCCGAGGCGTCAACCGCGTCGTTTACGATGTTAATTCCAAGCCCCCGGCGACCATCGAATGGGAGTGATTATGGCCAAAACCCTCGCCCGATCAAAACAACGCGACATCGGCCTCGAACGCGTCTATAGCGGGAAAGTCCGCGATATCTACGCGGTCGGAACCGATAGATTCCTCATGATCGCGACCGACCGCATTTCCGCGTTCGATGTGGTGCTCTCTCCCGCGGTAGGCGGCAAGGGAGCCCTCCTGACTCAAATCTCCCGATTCTGGTTCGACAAGACGAAGGACATCGTCTGCAACCACATGATCTCGGCCGATCTCGCCGAGATAAAGACCCTCGTCCCCGAGGCCAAGCTCGACGACGAGGCCTTCGAAGGGCGAACGATGCTCGTGCGCAGGGCCGAACGCGTCGACGCGGAATGCGTCGTTCGCGGCTACATCGTCGGCTCCGGCTGGAAGGAATATCAGAAGACCGGAAAGGTCTGCGGACACGCGCTGCCGGCCGGGCTCGCGCTCGCCCAAAAACTTCCGGAGCCGATCTTCACGCCGTCGACGAAAGCCGACGCGGGTCACGATGAGAACATCAGCCGGGAAACACTCGCTAAGATGATCGGCGCGGACCTCGCCGCGAAACTGGAGCGCCTCAGCCTCGAACTTTACGCGTTCGCCTCTAGATGGATGGAGCCGCGCGGGCTCATTCTCGCCGACACCAAGTTCGAGTTCGGAGTGATCGACGGGGAGCTCTCTTTGATCGACGAGGCCCTCACCCCGGATTCTTCCCGGTTCTGGGAATCGTCCGCGTACGAGATCGGGAAATCGCCCGAAAGCTTCGACAAGCAGTTCGTCCGCGATTACCTGGAAAAAACCGCGTGGGACAAGACGCCTCCCGCGCCGACGCTCCCCGAAGACGTCATCGCGGGGACGATCTCCCGCTACCGCGAGGCGCTGGAGAGGCTGACCCGATGACCGCCGCCGCCAAGCCCGCCCGTCCTCAGAAAGCCGCCGCGGCCGGACGCTCCACCGCGGCGGTCCCGACGACGATCATCGAGGTGGCTTCCCGGCACGGATCGACCGACGCCGCCGGAGAGGCGACGCTTCGCCAACTCCCGATGCTGGGCATCACCGGGGTCCGCGAGGTTCGAGTCTCGGCCGTCTACGAAATCGCGGGCAAATACGGCGCCTCCCAAATCAATCAAATCGCCCGGGAACTGCTCGCGGACCCGATCACGCAGGAATATCGCGTGGAGAAATCGACCCCCTCTCCGGCCTTTTTGATCGGGCCGCATCACCGCATCGAGGTCTGGCTCAAATCGACGGTCTCCGATCCCGTCGGGGAAAGCACGCAGAACGCGATCACCGCGCTCGGGCTCTCCGAACCCGTACGCGTGCGTACGGGACGCGCCTATCACTTGATCGGCCGCCTCACGAAAGGACAGGTCGAAACCGTTCTAAACAAACTCGTATCCAATCCCGTCATCCATACGACGAAGGTGACGCAGCGCTAGAAGGGGAACCATGACGACCGCAACCAAGAGCAGTCCCGCCGTCAACGGCTCCGCCAACGGCTCTCACGATCCCGCTGAGCCGGTTTGGGCGGCCTGGTCGACGCTGAGCGCGAAAGCGCTCGCGGACCTCGACGCCGCGCACGGCTGGTCCCTCAACGCCGAAGAACTCGCGGCGATCCAGGCCTTTTTCAAGAAACTTAAGCGCGAACCGTCCCATGCCGAGATAGAAACCTTGGCCCAAACCTGGTCCGAGCACTGCAAGCACAAGACCTTCACCAGCGCGATCCTCTACAAAGAAGGCCGGGTCACGAAGCGCTTCAAGAACCTGTTGAAGGAGACGATCAAGGAACCGACCCGGAAGCTGAAAAAGACTTGGTGCCTCTCCGTTTTCGAGGACAACGCCGGGATCATCGCGCTGGACAAGAAATGGGCCCTCGCCTTCAAAGTCGAAACGCATAATCACCCTTGCGCGGTGGAACCCTACGGCGGAGCAGAAACCGGAGTCGGCGGCGTCATCCGGGACGTGCTCGGCGCCGGTCTGGGCGCGAAGCCCGTGATGAACACCGACGTATTCTGCTTCTGCCCCCCCGACTACGAGGGAGAGCTTCCGGAAGGGACGCTGCATCCGCGGCGCACCATGATGAGCGTCGTCGACGGCGTCCGCGACTACGGAAACCGGATGGGCATCCCGACCGCGGCGGGCGCGATTTGGTTCGACGAGGCCTATAAAACCAACCCGCTCGTCTTCGTCGGGACGGTCGGACTGATGCCGAAATCGGCCGTCAAGAAAAGCGTCCAGCCCGGCGATCTAATCGTCGCGGTCGGAGGACGCACCGGCCGCGACGGCCTGCACGGCGCGACCTTTTCCTCCGCTTCGATCGACGACAACACGTCGACGAGCGCCGTCCAAGTCGGTCACGCCATCGTGGAAAAACGGCTTCTCGATGCGCTTCTCAATGCCCGCGACAAGGGACTCTACCGCGGCCTGACCGACTGCGGCGCGGGCGGATTTTCTTCGGCGATCGGAGAAATGGCGGCGCTCTCGGGGCGCAGCGGAGGCGCCCGCGTCCGGCTGGAATCCGCGCGCCTCAAGACGACGGACCTCTCCCCCTGGGAGATCTGGGTTTCGGAATCGCAGGAACGCATGGTGCTCGCCGTTCCACCGAAGAATCTGAAAGCGCTCGAAGCCGTGTTTGAGCTTGAAGGCTCCGGCGTGCGCGTGCTCGGGGAATTCACGAACACCGGCCGCCTCGAAGTCTCCTTTGAGGAGGAGACGCTCGTCGACCTCGAACTGAAGTTTCTTCACGACGGTCTCCCTACGCGGGAACGGACGGCCCGATTCGACCTCCCGTCCAAGTCCTCCCCGAAACGGGTCAAACGCAGCTCGGACCGGATGAAGGTCGCTGAAATTTTGCATTGGTCCCTGGGAAACCTGAATGTCTGCAGCCGGGAATGGGTCATCCGGCAATACGACCACGAAGTTCTCGGGGGAACCGTCATCAAGCCCCTTCACGGACTGCATCACGATGCCCCCGGCGACGCCCCCGTCTGGTGGCCCGGGGCGGTGACCGGGGAAGTCGACAACTTCCGCGGATTCAGCGTGGGACACGGACTCAATCCCGAATACGGGAAACTCGACCCTTACGCGATGGCGCTCTGCGCGGTGGACGAAGCCCTTGGAAACCTCGCCTGTGTGGGCGCGGATCCGACCAAGGCGGCGCTGCTCGACAACTTCTGCTGGGGGGACGTCGACGATCCCGCCCAACTAGGGGGTCTCGTTCGCGCGGCGCTCGGCTGCCGGGACGCGGCGCTGGGATTCCAGACTCCCTTCATTTCCGGAAAGGACAGCCTGTACAACGTCTTCACGGACGCGAAGGGCCGCAAGCATTCAATCCCCGGAACGCTGCTCATTTCCGCGATCGCCCCGGTGCATGACATCCGCAAGGCGGTCACGATGGACTTCAAGGCCCCCAACAACCCGATCTTCCTCGTCGGCGCCACCGGGGAGGATTTCGGCGGGTCCCTCTACGAGCAGTGGAAACGGACCCCGCAGGGTTCGGTCCCCCTTCCGGATCTCAAGAAAGCGAAGAAGACGCTTTGGACGCTGAGCGCCGCGATTCAAAAAGGGCTCGCGCTTTCCGCGCACAACCTCTCGGAAGGCGGACTCGCCGTCGCGGCGGCCGAAATGTCCTTCGCCGGCGAGGTCAGCGCGCATCTCGACCTGGACGGCGTCCAACGATCGAACGACGTCCTCGATAACGTTTCGATCCTCTTCAGCGAGAGCCCCAGCCGATTCCTCGTCGAAGTCTCCGCGGAGAACGAGAAAGCATTCGTGAAAGCCATGCGGGGAGTCTCCAACTGCCGGATCGGATCGACGATCGCCAACCCCGTCTTGCGCGTCACGGCCCTCGATGGGCGGCGCCTGATCGAGGAAAGCCTTCACGCGCTGAAGCGCTCGTGGCAGGCGCCTCTGCCGCGCATGCTCGACGGCGATACCGCCGCCGATGGGAGAAACGCGTGAAAAAACCCAAGGTTCTCATTCTTCGGACCGCCGGAACGAACTGCGACATCGAAACGGCGACCGCATTTCGAATGGCCGGCGCCGCTCCCGAACTGGTGCACGTCGGCGAACTCGCGGGGAAAAAGAAGAGCGTCTTCGACTACGCGATTCTCGCGATTCCCGGCGGGTTTTCCTACGGCGACGACGTTGCGGCCGGCCGCATCCTGGCCAACGAAATCAAATCCCGGGTCAAGGATTTACGCGGCTTCGTGCGCAGCGGCCGCCCGGTGATCGGCATCTGCAACGGCTTTCAGGTGCTGGTGAAAGCGGGACTCCTCCCCCAAACGCCCTCGGGGGAACAGACGGCGTCGTTGACGTTCAACGATTCCAACCGCTTCGAAACTCGCTGGGTCCGCCTGCGCATCAATCTTCAGAGCCAATCGCTTTTCACAAAGGACCTCCCGGAAATGATCGAACTCCCGGTGGCCCACGGCGAGGGGAAGTTCGTCGTTAAATCGCCGAAAGTCCTCGAAGCGCTTAAGAAATCACGCTCAATTTTGATGCAGTACGTGAACGAGGAAGGAAAATTTTCGAGTTACCCGTATAATCCGAACGGGTCGCTTTTCAACATCGCGGCGATCACGAACCCCGTCGGCAACTGCCTCGGCATGATGCCCCATCCGGAACGCTACGTCACGCGCTACCACCATCCGAATTGGACGCGTCAAACGTTCTGCAAAGAGGGAGTCGGGCTCGAGATTTTCCGCAACGCCGTAAAGTACGTATTAAACTGATCGCGGCCGGGGGGGTAACCGCCTATGTGCGGGATCGTGGGAGTGTCGGACAATCGCAACGCGGCGCAGCTCGCCTACCTCGGCCTGTTCGCGCTCCAGCATCGCGGCCAAGAAGCGGCGGGCATCGTCACCGCGGACGGCAAGCGCGTCACGGGCCGCACGGCCCTCGGACTGGTGGCGGAAGCCTTTCCCGAATTGACGCTGAAGACGCTAAAGGGACGCACCGCCGTCGGCCATGTGCGCTACGCCACGTCCGGAGACGGGGATCTGAAGAACGCCCAACCGCTCATCTTCGACAACGTTCACGGGCCCATCGCGATCGCCCATAACGGAACTCTGACCAACGCGTTTTCCCTTCGCCGGAAGCTTGAAAAGCGAGGAGCCATCTTCCGCACTTCGACGGACAGCGAGGTCATCGTCCACCTGATCGCCCGCCATCCGGGACCTGTCGAGGACGCCGTGATCGAGGCGCTTCGCCAGGTCGAAGGAGCCTATTCGATTCTCTTTGTCACGCCCACCAAACTCATCGCCGCCCGCGACCCTCGAGGATTTCGCCCCTTGGTGCTCGGTCGGCTCAACCGCTCCTATGTTTTCGCTTCGGAAACGACGGCCCTCCATCAACTCGGCGCCCGCTGCGTGCGCGAGATCGAAGAGGGGGAAATCGCGATCGTAGAAGACGGACACCTAAAAACGCTCAAGCCCTTTAAACAGGAAAAAAAGGCGCACTGCGTCTTCGAGCAGGTCTATTTCGCCCGTCCCGATTCCGTTCAATTCGGGAAAGGGATCCAAGAAACGCGACGCGCGCTCGGCCGCGAACTCGCCAAGGAGATGTCCGGAACCGTGGCCGCCGACATCGTCGTTCCGGTCCCCGACTCCGGAGTCCCCGCCGCGCTCGGCTATGCCCAGGAATCCGGCCTCCATCTCGAATTGGGATTCGTCCGAAGCCACTATATCGGAAGAACCTTCATCCAGCCGGCCCAGGTTCTGCGCGACAACGCCGTCGCCCTGAAACTCTCGCCGGTGCGGGAACTCTTGAAGGGCAAGCGCATCGTGCTCATCGACGATTCGATCGTCCGCGGAACGACCTCTCGCCGCATCTGTTCGATGCTTCGCGCGGTCGGAGTCAAAGAGATCCACATGGCCGTCTCCTCACCGGCCATCGTTTCCCCCTGCTACTACGGGATCGACACGCCGAGCAAGTCCGAACTGATCGCCGCGACGAAATCCACGGACGGCATCCGGCGTTTTCTTGGAGTCGACTCCCTGCATTACCTCAGCGTGGAAGGACTGCTGCGCGCCGTCGGCGGCGAAACTCCGGAGAATACCTCCTTCTGCACGGCTTGCTTCACGGGAAAATACCCGACGCCCATCGTCGACTTCACCATCGGCCAATCCTCGCGCAAAGGGGATTTCCGACCGGCCCTCAACGGAATCGAAGAGCCTGCCTCCGAACCCGTTAAGGAAGGAAAACAATGAAGGTGCTTTTGGTCGGCTCGGGAGGACGCGAACACGCTTTAGCCTGGGCGATCGCCAAGAGCCCGTTGCTTGAAAAGCTTTATGCCGTCCCCGGATCGGATTCCATCTCGGATTTCGCGGAAACATCCGAACTCGATGTGCTGGCCGCCGCGCGTGCGTTTGGAATCGATCTGGTCGTCATCGGACCCGAAGCGCCTCTCGCTCGCGGGCTCGCCGACGAGCTCCGCAAGCACGGATTCCCGACATTCGGACCGGGGAAAGAGGCCGCGCGGCTGGAGGCATCCAAATCCTTCGCGAAGTCCTTCATGGAGCGGCACGCGATCCCCACCGCCCGCTCCCGTACCGTCGCGTCATTCCAAGAGGGCATCACGGCGCTCGCGGATTTTGCAGACGGGGCGGCGATCAAACTCGACGGTCTCGCCGGCGGAAAGGGGGTCGTCGTCTGCGAAACTCCCGCCGAGGGGGAGAGAACGCTGGAGCGCTTCTTCACGGAGGATCGCAAAGCGACGGTTCTCATCGAAGAACGTCTCAGCGGCCCCGAAGTATCTTTACTCGGACTCTGCGACGGAAAACGCTTTCTCGCACTCCCTCCGAGTTCCGATCACAAACGCCTGCTCAACGGGGACGTCGGTCCGAACACGGGCGGCATGGGGGTGATCGCCCCCGCCCCCGCGATGCCTCCCGAGGAGTTCGAGCGCGCGACCCGCACGATCATCGAGCCGACCCTTCTCGGCCTGGCCGCAGACGGTCTGGATTTCCGCGGACTCCTCTACATCGGATTGATGATGACCGCCGA
>PFUL01000141.1 GCA_002790095.1 Elusimicrobia bacterium CG_4_9_14_3_um_filter_62_55
TAGCCGTGTGAGTCGAATAGCTCATGCACGGTTAGAAAGGGGGGCTCAGGAAACCGGAGGCAGTGCGCCCACCGGCGCCTGAGCCCTACCAATGGAACACGCCGACGACTTCTCCGAGCTCCTCGACTCTTCTCTTGAAGCCGCGGGCAAGACCTACGCCGTGGGGGATCGCCTGACGGTCGAGATCATCACCTTCGGCGGTGAAGACGCGGTCGTCGCCCTCGGTCCCGGCCAAGAAGGCTTCGTCGCCGCCGCCGAACTCGCCGGACGCGCGTCGGGCGAAACCCTCGATCTCTTCGTCACCTCCGCGAGGCCCGGTGAAATCCGCCTCTCCATCCACCCCACCGACATCAACATCGCCCGGGACCTGCGCGAGGCCTACGAGAACCGCCGTCCCGTCGAGGGCCAAGTCTCGGAGGTCTGCAAGGGAGGCGTGCGGGTGAGGGTGCGCGGAAAGATCGCCTTTTGCCCCATCAGCCAACTGGATTTAAAGCGCGTCGAGACCGGGGCTGAATTCGTCGGCAAGGTTTTGGCGTTTCGCATCACGGAATTCCGAGAGGAGGGCCGCGGGGTCGTGCTCTCGCGCCGGAAACTGCTCGAAGAGGAGCAGGGACTCGCGATCGACGCCTACTTCGCCGAGCACCCCGAAGGTTCGGTCGTCTCCGGCTGTGTGACGCGGCTCGAACCCTTCGGCGCCTTCATCGAACTGCTGCCGGGCGTCGAAGGTCTCGCCCATGTCTCGGAACTCGCCTGGTCGCGCCTCGAGAAGCCCTCCGATCTCCTCTCGCCCGGACAGACCGTCGCCGTCAAGATTCTCAAGCGGGACACGACGCAAGGACGCCTGAAAGTGTCGCTCTCGCTCAAGCAGGCCGCCGACAGGTCCGCCCCCGGGCCCGTCGACGATCCCTGGGCCCGCTATGCTCCCGGACAGGCCCTCGAAGGGAAGGTGGCGCGCAAGGAGCCCTACGGACTCTTCGTCGAACTCGAACCGGGAGTCGTCGGGTTGCTCCATCAATCGCGCACTTTGGACGATCCGGCGTTCGCCCTCGAGCGCCGAAAGGTCGGAGACCGCGTCGCCGTCGAGATCGACGAGGTCCATCTCTCCGAGCGCCGCATTTCGCTGCGGCTGCCGCGCGACCCGCAAGCCGAGGCCTGGAAAACTCGAGCGGTGGAGGACGGACCGGCGTTCGGTGCGCTCGGCGAAGGACTGCGCGCCGCGTTCGAGAAGAAGGCCTCCTGAACGATAGGGTGTCAGACCGTTACTTTGTCCTTTTCAGGGTCGTCGATGCAAAAGTGACAAAGTGACGGCCTGACACCCATTAAATTTGGAAATCTTCGCCCAGGTAGATCTCCCGGGCTTTCGCGTCGTTGATCAGGTCCTGCGAGGTTCCGTCGAGCAGGATCTTTCCGTCGAAGATGAGATACGCGCGGTCGATGATCGGCAGGGTTTCGCGCACGTTGTGGTCGGTGATCAGCACCCCGATGCCCGAATTCTTCAGCTTGAAAATCATCTGCTTCAACTCGCCCACGGTGATCGGGTCGATGCCCACGAACGGTTCGTCGAGGAGAATGATCTTCGGGTTCTGAATCATGGCGCGCGCCACTTCCAGGCGGCGCTTCTCTCCGCCGGAAAGCGTCCACGCCTCCTGGCCCTGGAGCCGCCAGAGCCCGAATTCTTCCAGCAGGGACTTGGCCTTCGCGCGCTGCTCTTCTTCGTCGGGGATTGTGCGCTCTAGAATCGCCCGGAGATTCTCTTCCACGGTCAGTCCCTGGAACACTGTGGGCTCCTGGGCGAGGTAGCCCAGGCCTTTGCGGGCGCGCTGGTACATGGGCTGATCGGTCACATCGTGGTCGTCGATGCGGATGGCGCCGCCTTCCGGATGGAGGAAGCCCACCAAGCTGTAGAAGGTCGTGGTTTTTCCGGCTCCGTTGGGTCCCAACAGGCCGACGATCTCGCCCGAGCGCACGCGCAGCGAGACTCCCTTGACCACCTGGCGGTGGCCGTAATTCTTAATGATACCGTCGGCGATCAGGTCCATCGAAAAATATCCACCCCCGGGCGCGTCCATCTCCCGTCACTTTGCGCCGTCCGCCGCCCAGATCCCGGGCGGTAATCGAGTCCGCCTGCACCGCCGACGCCCACGAGGGCTCCCGTCCGGTGAGGACCGGGCGGCGCCCGGTCAAAGTCAAAAGGCGCGCCGCGTGCAGGTACTCCGCGCGTTCGGCGCGTAGGGTGCCGCGCGGGTCGTTGAGCGCCACCTCGCCCTCAAGGAGAAGGCGCTCCTCGCGCAAGCTCCAGGAAATCAGGCGCGCTCGGCCCGTTCCCGGAGTCCCGCCGTCGGGGGGAGTGCGCG
Source organism: Elusimicrobia bacterium CG_4_9_14_3_um_filter_62_55 (assembly GCA_002790095.1). Taxonomy (GTDB): domain Bacteria; phylum Elusimicrobiota; class Elusimicrobia; order UBA1565; family UBA1565; genus UBA1565. The sequence goes on from PFUL01000141.1 coordinate 2,355, forward strand.
CGAGGTCCACGCGCTCTGCGCCGCGCATCCACCCGTTGCCGGAATTCTCGTCGTGCCGGGCCGTCTTTCCCGCGGCCTCCAGCCAAGATCCGTCGCGCAGCAATTGACGCGCCCGAACGTTTCCTTCGGCCTCGAACAGCCCCCGTTCGTGATCGTAGCGCGCCCGATCGGCGCTCAGCACCCGGTCGGATTTAATGTAGCGCACGTCTCCCTCGAAAATCTCCACCTGATGGGGCTTTCGCAGGATGCGCCAGCTCGCGCTCTTTACGCGGGCGCCGATCAGTTCCGGATCGCGCGCGGAGATCTTGGACGCAAGGACGGCCAGCAGAAACAGCGCGAACGCGGTCCTCACCGGAGAAGCGTCTCCTGCTCGCGGATCGTGATGTCGCTGAGAGCCGCGTCGGCGACGAGGCCGCGGCCGCGGACGCGGGCGTCGGGGCGCTCGATCAAAACGACGTCCTCGGTGCGAAATCGTTCGTCCTTGGAGGAGTAGTCCAAGCGGTCGGTGCTCAAGCGGGTCTTCTCCTTGATCGCGACGATCACAACGGAGCCCTCCAAGCGAACGTCGTTGCTTCCGGCCTCGACGACTCCTGAGTCCGCGTTCGCGGTGGTCGCGTGTACGCCCTTGCTGAAGAAGCGAATCTCGGGCTTCTCGATCACGGCGCCTCCCTCCAAGCGAAGACGGGCCCTCGGGGAACTCAATTCCCAAACCTTCTCGCCCCCGCTGGTGCGCGTCATCGTGAAGCCTTCCATCTGCTGGCTCGGCGGGGCTTGCCCGGCGGGTTCGGTGGGCGAACAGCCGGCCGAGAGGAGGGCGAGGGCGAGCAAAGACCCGGTCAGTCCTTGAGCCAAGGGGTGATCTCCGGGGGCAGTTTCCGGATGTGGAACGGCTCCGGCATCTTGCGGAGCGCGAAACTCACCGTGAAATAAGCGATCACCAAAACCGTGTAGATCACGCTGAGCGCGCGGGCGTGCCAGCGCCAATCGGGGAACCAGGCGGGGGGGATGCTTAGGTCGCGTCCGCATTTGCGGCAGGCCTCGGCCGCCTCTTTGTTTTCCTGCGCGCAATTAGGACATTTCATCGGGTGTTTCTCCCATTCTTAACGGCGCGGTCCACCGCTTGTACGCCGCGGATCATCGCGGCGACGTCTTTGAGTCTCACCGAGTTCGGCCCGTCGGAAAGAGCTTCTTCCGGCCGGGGATGCGTTTCCAGAAACACGCCGGCCACGCCGACCGCCGCCGCGGCGCGCGCGAGCGTCGGCGCGAACTCCCGCTGTCCGCCGGTGGCGTCTCCCAGCGAGCCGGGGTGCTGGCAGGAATGAGTCGCGTCGAACACCACCGGGTAGCCGGTTTTGGCCATGATCTCGAGGCCGCGCATGTCCACGACGAGGTTCCCGTAGCCGAAGGACGAGCCGCGCTCGGTCAAAAGGATGTTCCGGTTGCCGGTCGCCGCCACCTTGTCGGCGGCATTCGAGATTTCCCACGGGGAGAGAAACTGCCCCTTCTTCACGTTGACGACCTTCCCCGTGCGCCCGGCGGCCTCCAGCAAATCGCTTTGGCGGCACAGGAAGGCGGGAATCTGCAAAACGTCGGCTACGGCGGCGGCCTTTTCGGCCTGATCCGGGAGGTGGACGTCGGTCAAGAACGGGACCTTGAGATCCTTCTTCATCTTCGCGAACGCCTCGAGCGCTTCGGCCATGCCGCGGCCGCGATACGCTTTCGGCGAGGTTCGGTTCGCCTTGTCGAAGCTGCATTTCAGTACCCAGTGGGCTTTCGCGGTCGCAAAGACGCGCTTCAGTGCGACCCCGACTTCGGCCAGAAGTTCCGCAGACTCGAAAATGCACGGCCCGGCGATGAAAAACAGCGGTCGGTCGTTGCCGACGGAAAAGTTTCCGATCCGGACCGTTTTCGGCCGCGAGGTCTTAGCCGCGGGCATAGGCCTCGGAGCGGGAACGTCCGCTGCCGCGCGCGCGCTTGATCGCGGCGGCGATAAACGACGCGAACAGCGGATGCGGCGCTTCCGGACGCGACTTGAACTCGGGATGGAACTGGCTTGCGAGGAACCACGGGTGGTCCTTGAGTTCGACGATTTCCGCGAGATCCTTCTCCACGAAGCGTCCGGTGACCAAGAGACCCGAGTCTTCGATCAGCTTGCGGAATTTGTTGTTGAACTCGTAGCGATGGCGGTGGCGTTCGTCGATCTTCGTCGCCTTGTAGCACGCGGCGGCGAGACTGCCCTTCTTGAGCTCGCAGGCGTAGGAGCCCAGACGCATCGTCGCGCCCTTGTCCTCGATCCCCTTCTGCTCCGGGAGCAGGTCGATGACCGGATAGCGGGTCTCTTTGTCGAACTCCGTCGAGTTGGCCCCCTCGAGCTTGAGCACGTTGCGCGCGAACTCGATCACCGCTATCTGCATGCCCAGACAGAGTCCGAAATAGGGGATTTCGCTCTCGCGCGCGATGCGGATCGCGGCCAACTTGCCATCAATTCCGCGGTCTCCGAAGCCCCCGGGCACCAAAACCCCGTCCGCCTCGGCCAGCTTCGCGTCCAAATCAGGAGCGCCGGTGTCGACGTACTCGATCTTTACGCGGGCGTTGTGCGCCAAGCCGCCGTGGAGCAGCGCCTCGTGCACCGACTTATAGGCGTCCTTCAATTCCGTGTATTTTCCGGCGAGCGCGATCGTCACTTCCTCGGACGGATTTTTGATTCTCTCGACAAGCTTCGTCCAGCCGTCGAAATTTTTCGTCGACGCGCGCTGGCGCAGCAGCATCAGCACCTGCTCGTCGACGCCCTGTTTCTTAAACACCACCGGGACCTCGTAGATCGTGCCGACGTCGGGCGCTTCGATAACCGCTTCCTTATGCACGGAGGTGAACATCGCGATCTTCGCGCGGATTTCGGGCGTCAGGGGTTTTTCGCTGCGGCAGATCAGAATATCGGGGTTGAGGCCGATCTCGCGCAATTTGCCGACCGAGTGCTGGGTCGGCTTGGTCTTGAGTTCCTCGGACGCGCGGATGTACGGGATAAGCGTGACGTGAACGAACAGCACGTTCTCCTTGCCCACTTCCAGCGCGTGTTGGCGGGCCGCTTCCAGAAACGGTAGGGACTCGATGTCTCCGACGGTGCCGCCGATCTCGATGAGCACGACGTCGACACCCTTCGACGGGTATCGGAAGCGGCGCTTGATCTCGTCGGTGATGTGGGGAATCACCTGGACGGTGTTCCCTAAAAACTCGCCGCGGCGCTCCTTGCTGATCACAGTCTCGTAAACCTGGCCCGCGGTGAAATTGTTCGTCCGGTGCATGTCGATATTCAAAAAGCGTTCGTAGTGCCCCAGATCCAGATCCGCCTCGGCCCCATCCTCGGTGACGAACACCTCGCCGTGCTGATACGGGTTCATCGTTCCGGGGTCCACGTTGATGTAGGGATCGCACTTGACCATCGTGACCTTGAGGCCGCGCGCCTGCAGCAGTTTCGCGATCGATGAGGCGCTGATGCCCTTGCCGAGGGAACTGACCACGCCGCCCGTCACGAAGATGTACTTAGCCATGGGGTCTCCGGGTTTTCGAAATTCGGCGCCGCGCCGCCGCCAGATCACGCGCGGTGTCGATCGCGATCGTCTTGTCGCCGACGATCGCGGCGGCGATCGTCATGCCGTCCTCGAGCGCGCGCAGCTGCTCGAGGCGTTCCGTCTTCTCAAGCCGCGAGGGCTTAAGCCGCACGAAGCGCGCCAGCGCGTCGCGGCGGAAGGCGTAGATGCCGATATGCTGAAAGAGGGGGGCCTGCTTGCCGAAGGGAACCGGAGACCGCGAAAAATACAGGCAGCGGCCGTCCGCCGCCAGCACCGCTTTGACCATGCTCTCTTCGCGGGCGGCCTTGGCCTCGATGGAAACGACGGCGGTGGCGATGTCGCACTTGCCCTTCGCCGCGAGCGCGGCGGTCTTTCGAATCGTCGACGCGGCGATGAAGGGCTCGTCGCCCTGCAGATTGACGACGACGCGGAATTTGCGCCGCTGAGTTTTCTCGATGATTCGTGCGGCCTCGGCCGCGCGGTCGGTGCCCGAAGCGCAAGTCCTCGACGTCAGCACCGCCGCGCCTCCGTGGCGCTCGATCGTTTCCATGACTTCATGGTCGTCGGTGGCGACGACGACCGCGCCGCAGTTCGCGCGGATCGCCGCGCGGCGCACGCGTTCGACGACGGGGATGCCCCCGAGATCGGCGAGCACCTTCGCGGCCAGGCGAGAAGAGCCGATGCGGGCCGGGATGACGATAAGACAATTCGCGTTCCGGCGCAGAAACTGCTTCACAGGCGCCTCCGGAGTTCGGGGACGGAGATCGTGGCGGTGCCGAGCTTGCCCACCGCGATCCCCGCGGCCAGATTGGCGAGACAGGCGGCCTCTTCCAACCGGGACCCGGACGCCAGCGCGAGGGCGAGCGTGCTGATCACGGTGTCGCCCGCGCCGGTCACGTCGAACACCTCGCGGGCTTCCGTGGGGATATGCCAGATCCGGGGGGGGGAGCTCTCGAACAGAGTCATTCCCCGCTCCCCGCGCGTGATCAGCACCGACCGGAGCTTTAGGCGGTTTAGGATTTTCCCGCCGAGTTCCGCCACCGAGGCGTCGTCCTCGCGCACCGGGAGGCCCATCCCGCTGAACGCCTCGTTGAGATTCGGCGTCATGCAGTCCACGCCCCGATAACGCAGGAAATGTTCGATTTTCGGATCCACCAAAACCGGGATCTTGGCCCGGCGCGCGGCCTTGAGCGCCTGGGCGACGGCGGTCTTGGTGATGATGCCCTTGCCGTAATCGGAGATAATCAGGGCGTGCGCCTGGGGAAGCGCCGCTTCCAGCCGCGCCATCAAATCGCGATGGGAGGCGGGGCTTAAGGGGGTCAAGGTCTCCCGGTCGAAGCGCACGACCTGTTGGTGATCGGCCACCACTCGGGTCTTCTTCGTGGTCACGCGGTTCGCGTCGAGCACGACGCCGCGCGTGTCGACGCCGCGCTCTTCCAAATCCCGCATCAAATGACTCCCCTGCAAATCGTCGCCGATCGTGCTGAACACGGAAACCTTGGCTTCAAGGGAGGCGAGGTTGCTGCAGACGTTGCCCGAACCGCCGGGCATATGGGAATCCTCGGTCACCGCGACGACGGGGACGGGAGCTTCGGGGGAGATGCGGCGCACCTTCCCGCGGATGAAGTGATCGAGCATCAGGTCGCCGAGGACAAGAATCCGCTTATCCCGGAACCGGGAAAGCAAAGTGCGAAGGCGTTTCGGCGACGGTCGGACGGTCTTCATCAAAATCGCTTTGAATTATAACAAAAACGGTAAACGGAAACGCTTACGCCCCGAGGGGCGTAAACTTCGCCGTTCATTTTCCGATCAGCCCCTTATTCGCCGCCTGCATCACCTCGAGCGTCTTCTTGCGAAACGCCCCTGCGGCGGGACTCTCGGGAATGCGGTCCAAGGCGGCTCGGCAGTACTCCATCGTCTCGCGGAAACGGCTCCGGTTGTAGGCCAAAATCGCGCGTTTGAGCGGCGGGATGAACCAAGACGGAAGAACCGTCCCGGCCTCGGCGTAGTAGGCGTCGGCCCGTTCAAAGCCGCCAAGCAGTTCCTGCGCGTCGCCGGCCGCGGCCAAGAGCGCGGCGCGCTCCGCGGGCGCCGCTTCGAGTCTCAGCAGCGATTCCAGCAACGCCGCCGCCTCCTTCCCGTGCCCGAGCCTCAGGTGCAGCACGGCTTCCACATAGGCCGGGGGCTGAACGAAGGACAATCCGGGAGCGTCGAAGCGGGTCTGAAACGAGGACCCCGGCAGCGGCGAGATCTTATAAAGGCGCAGCGCTTCTTCGTACTTGCCGGTGCGCGCAAGTTCCTGGGTCAGGAGGCCCCACGCGCGCGGATTCTTCGGCGCGTTCTCTACGGCGCCGCGATAGAGGCCTTCGGGAATCCGGTACTCGGCGGTGCGGGCGACTGCCGCGGCACCCCAGGCCGTTGCGAGCGCGGCGAGCAGCCAGCGCGAACGGGGACCATAGAACGAGGCGGCGAGCAGCAGCGCGAGCGGCGCGGCGGCGGCATACAAATAGCGGTCGGCGACCGGCGAGTAGTTCGCAAACGGGATGAGATGCAAAGCCGGCAGCAGTGCGATGGGAAACCAAAGCCAAAGAAACCAAATGCGGGGACGCGGGAAACTCCAGACGGCCCCCACCGCCCAGAGCGCCGCGGCCCAGCCCCAGCCCGCGGGGGCGGCGCGTTCAAGCGACAGCGGCCAAGGGAACACGGCAAGGCGCAAATACCAGCCGAAGCTCTCCACGGGACAAGCCGCGACGGCCTCCGGCGCCGGGGGGAGCGCCAAGATAAGGAATCGGTAGACGAGATACGCCGCCGCGACGGCGCTCAGCACACCGAAGCGGCGGCGCACGGCGCCGGGATCGCGCGAGGGCTCGACCCATTCCGAAAGCAGAATCAGCGGCAGGGCCGCGAGCGCGCTCTCCTTCGCGAGCAGGCCCAAGGTCAACGCGACGGCGGTGTAAAACGGCCGTTCGCGCCGCCATAGGGTCAGCGCCGCGAGCGTGGTCGAGGCCGCGATCAGGTGCCCGTGAAACGAGGCGATCGCGACCGCCTCTACCGCGGGGGGAAACAAGACGAACAGCAGCCCCGCGGCGAAGGCCCCGTCGGGCTTTAAGCCGAGCCGCCGTCCGACGGCGCACAGCAGCAATCCGTTCGCGGCGTGCAGGGCGACGGCGAACACGCGAAGTCCGACGGGGTCGCCGGAGAACAAGATCTGCAGCGCGGTGACCAACGGCTGGAACGAGCGCTCCCCGGTCAGCGCGAAATAGTGCCGGGAGACGAGGTCGCCCCAGTCCAGCGCGCGTTGGGCGGCGAGAAAGACGGCGTCGTCGTACACGGGCGGCGAGCCCGGGATCAGCGCGTACACGAGCGCCGCCGCGGCAAACAGCGGCAGGGCTTCGAAGAGGCGCCGCCGAAGCGTCACGGCTTTTTGGGAATCTCTTTGAGGTAGCAGCTGATGTGGCCGAAGATGATTTCGACCTTCATGAGCACCGGAATATGCCGCTCGTCGTCGGTCAGCCACACCTGGAGGCGCTTGCCCTTCTGAATGAAAATACCCTCGTCGCGCAGCATCGGCTCCACGAGAACGGTCTTCACCCAACGGTCGTTCATCCGGATGCGCTGCTTCCGGTGCACCTTGACCACGAGGGGCCAGGTCTTCTTCGTGTTGACGTCGAGGACGATCTCATCGCCGACCTCGAGTTTTTTCGGCCGGATGAAATACAGACTGGAGAGAATGTCCTGGACGGGGTCGAGAAGTTCGCCGTTCGAATAGGAAAAGGAGCCGTCTTCGTTCACGCGCTTGGACAGCCAGGATTGCTTCGCGTAGTCGAAGATCACCCACTCGTCTCGGAAAAAATTTCCTTCGCGCAGCTTCTTTGAGTAGCCGAGCGAGACAAGATCCGACGCGCGCAGCCAGCTCTCGTTGATGTCGCGCACCTTGTAAATCTTGTCGGCGAACGGCGCCGTCCGGGCGCGCGAGACGATGTGGTAGGCCTGTTCGCCGTTGAACGCGACGACCTCTTTCACTTCCATCGTGGCCTCGCCCATCGAAAACACGCCCCACTTCACCTCGAACTCCAAATGCTCGGGGAACCAGGGAACGGCGGGGGCGCTCGCGGGCGCGGCCGTCTCGCCGCCGACCAGCGCCTCCGGCGAGGGGATCGTCGCGCTGCTGATCGGGATTCCCGCCCGGGCCGGTAGGGCCAACGCGGCGGCCAAGGCGAGATGCTTCACGATCCAGCGCGCCGCTTGGAGCAGGCCCCGTGCCTCGTGCGTCGGCCGGATTTTCCGGCCGTAGCGCGCCCGCTGGTCGCGCCCGTGTCCCGTTTGGAGCAGGACCGTCGCCGCGCCGAGCGCGCGTCCCAAATCCACGTCGGCCTTCTTGTCGCCCACGACCGCCGCCCCTTCGAGGGTCAGGCCCAAATCTCGGGCGGCGCGCTTGGCCAGGGACGGGTTCGGCTTGCGGCAGCGGCAGCCCTCGTCCGGCCGGTGCGGACAGAAATAAATCCCGTCGAGTTTCGCGCCTCGGGCGGTCAGTTCGCGCTTGAGGCGGGCGTGGATGCGGTCGAGAACGGCACGCGTCAGGTAGCCGCGGCCCAAGCCGCTTTGATTGGAAACGACGACCAGACGAAAGCCGGCCGCGCGCAGCAATTTGAGCGCCGCGGGCGTGTCCCGGTAGAGGCGAAGGGATTCCGGGCGCGTGAGGTAATGCCCCGGGCGGTCGTGAATCAAGGTTCCGTCGCGGTCCAAAAAAACGACGCGCGCGCGTTTGCCGTTCATGACTCCACCAACGCTCTCTCCCATGCGGATCTCCCTTTCGTGATTTCCATCCGGATGCCTAAAGCCAGAACCTCTCCCGCCAGGATCTCCTGCCAACCGGGAGGTAGGCGCGGCATATCCTTGAAGGTGGTGATCAGAGCCGCTCCGTGCCGGACGCTTTCGATCGACTTCAAATCGTCGAGCGTGTACGGGTGATGGTCCCGGTAGCGCCAGCGCTGCGTCAGATGCCCGCCGGTCGCCTCCAGATGCGCCTCGAACGGACGCGGATCGCCGAGCGCGGACAGGCACACGATTTGCTTGCCTTTCAAATAGGTCAGGCGGCGACGGCGATCGCTCTTGAGATCAAGGAGAAAATCGGCCCGGTGGACGGCCTCTAAAATCTTCAATTGCGGGTTCACCGCGCGCATCGTGTCGCGGATTTCCGATACGCGCTCGGGGGGGACCTGATCGGAATGCGTGATCACCGCCATCCCCGCGCGCCGCAGCGAGGAAATCGGTTCGCGCAGATCCCCGGCCGGGAGGAGCTTCCCGCCGCCGAAGGGATCGAGCGCGTTGACCAGCACGATGTCCAAATCCCGCTTTAGGCGGCGATGTTGAAACCCGTCATCGAGAAGCAGCGTCTCCGGATCATAGTAGTTCATCGCTTCGAGCCCGGCCTTCGCCCGATCGGAGCAGATCAGGATCGGAATCGCCGTGCCGTTGAGCGCTCGGTGCATCATCCACGGCTCGTCACCCGTGTCCTGCCAGTGCACGTTCTGCGAATTGAGCAGCACCTGAACGTCGCGGCCGTCTCCGCGCCGCCCGTAGCCGCGGGAAAGGATCGCCGTTTTCACCTGCAGCTTGTGCAAAGTCTGGGCCGCGAGCAGGACGGCCGGGGTTTTCCCCGTCCCGCCCGTGGTCAGGTTCCCGATGCATACCACGCGCACGCCCAATCGCGTCGTGGGAAGCAGCCCGAACCCGTACAGCGCGTTGCGCAGGCGCACGCCGATTTCGTACGCGAGCGAGAGGCAGGCAAGCAGAAATCGTCCCCAAGCCCCGCCGCGAAGCCGCTCCCGGGTCTTATTCAAGCTCACGCGGCGGATCTCCGCGAACGGTCGAGCAAAGCCGCGGCCTCCTCGAAGACTCGTTCCGGAGCGAGCTCCCGGAGGCATTCGAGATCATACGGGCATTTGTTCTTGCGGCAGGCGATGCAATGAAGCCCGTCGCGCCGCACGAATGGGAAGCGTTCCGCGTCCGGGGGGTTCCAACTCGCCGGATCGCTCGAAGAATGGATCGTCAGCGTGGGGACGCCGCGCGCGCCCGCCAAATGGCGCGGCCCGTTGCAGTTGGTCACGATGATGTCGCAGCGGCCGAGTACGGCGGACGCCTGCCGCAGGTCGGCCGTTTCCGGGGAGAGGTAGGCCTGCTCCCCGATGCCGTCGCGCACGCGCTCGGCGAGTTCCCGCTCCCCGGGACCCCAGCAGACGAGGAGGTTGACGCCCTTGCGGTCCCGCAGCAGGCGCCCGAGCGCGGCGTACGATGGCGCGGGCCAGCGCCGGGTTTCGCGGCGGGACGCCGGAATCAGACCGACCAGCGGGGCCTTCGGCATGCGCATGCGCACGAGCGCCTTTTGGGCGAACTCCTCGGCCTCCGCGGAAGCGGCGAGTTTCGGCATCGGATCACTCTCATCGGGGGAGATGCCGAGACCGCGGAGCATCCGGATTTTCTCCAGCGGGTTGTAAAGGGTTTCGGCCGGCTGCTGGAGGCGGTGCGTGTAGGCCCACGCATGCGAGACGCGCGCGGGCCCCGCGCGCAAAGGCGCCCGGGTCAGGAAGGTCAGCATCGCGGAACGAGGGTTGCCCATGTAGTCGATCGCCCAGTCGTAGCGGCGCGAACGGAGGCGCCAGAACCAGTATAGGTAATTGAACCAGCCCTTGCGGTACACGAGGATATTCGAGATCTCGTGCGCTCCGCCGAGGATTTCGTGGCAGGGGGGCTCGGTGAGAAAATCGATCGTCGCATCCGGGTAAAGCGCCCGCAGCGCCCGAACGGCGGGAGTGGTCAGCACGACGTCGCCGATTCTGCGCAGCATCACGACCAAAATCCGCCTCGGAGCGGTCACAGGCGGGCTCTCCCCCGGCTGAGATTGAGGCTGAAATCGAGCGCTTTGTCGTCGCGGCGGACGAGCAGCCGCTTGAACGGCCCGTCCTCGAAGCGCCACGGCAGCGGCGTAATGCCCTGTCGGACGGAGAAATCAAAGCGGTAGCCGGCGGAGCGGACGCATGCGCGCAGGGCCGGGTCGAAGGCGCCGGAGCCGAAGGGATAGGCGAACGCAAGCACCGGAGCCGCCAAGCGCGCTTCCAGGCGACGCTTGCTCTCTTGGATCTCCCACGCCGCGTCCTTAAACGGGAGCGCGGCGAGATCGGGATGGCGCATCGTGTGAGATCCGAATTCGACGAGCCCCGAGGCGCGCATCCTCGCGACGGCGTCCCAGTCGAGCATCCGCAGCCAGGGTTTTTTCGCAGGGTCCTCCCAATGAGTGCTCTTGCCGACCCCCTCGACAACGAGGAAGACGTTCGCCTTCACCCCGAGTTCCTCGAGAATCGGCAAAGCGGCTTCGGCGTTGTCGGCGGTTCCGTCGTCGAAGGTGATCAGCGCCGGTTTCTCGGGCATCGCAGAGCCGCCGTCGAGCGCCGCGGCGAACTCGGAAAAGAGCAGAGGAGTCCATCCTCCGGCGAGCAGGAACTTCAATTGGCGCCGAAAGTCCGCCTCGCGCACCCACAGCTTGTCGTGGCGGGACGGACGCGGCGGGTCGCCGAGATGATGGTACATCAAGACCGCAAGGCCGGAGACCTTCGCGCGCCACCAATTCCACCGAGCGGAGAAGGCCGCCGCGGCCGCCGCGATCCCGCCGATCAGAAACGGATTCATCGCGCGGCCTTCCTCTGCAGCTCGCGCAATTTCGCGTACTTCAGCCGCGTGTGCTGCGCCGAGAGCCAGGCCCAGAGAAGTCCGGGATATCCGTCGAGCACAGCGCCCTTGAGCACCGCGCGCATAAAAAATTCCCAGGCCGGGAGCAGCCTATGCAGCGGCGTAAAGCGCTTGCCGTTCTCGAAGCGCTTGAGCGCGGCGCGGTCGGTGTAGACGGCGGCCTTTTCGCGGTATTCGGCGAGGTCGCGATAGGGCTCGTGGCGGATGCGCCCCTTAAGGCGCGCCGTCGGACCGTCCACCGTGATCCCTTCGTGCAGGCGGGCGCCTTTGAAACGGCCGCGCGATTTTCTAAACAGCCGCACGTGATGCTCCCGTCCGAGGCCTCCGAAGCGCAGGCGCTTCCCAAGAAACCAAACCTCGAACGGGATGTCGTAGGCGTCGGCCGCTCCTTCGAGCGCCGCGGGAATCTCCGCGGCCAATTCCGGGGTGAGACGTTCGTCGGCGTCGAGCGAGAGGATCCATTCTCCGGAACAGGCGTCGACGGCGGCCTGCTTCTGCGAGGCGAAGTCGTCAAAGGGCCGTTCGACCAGGACGCCGCCGGCGTCGCGCACGATCTCGCGTGTCCGGTCGCGCGAACCGCCGTCCACCACGACGATCTCGCAGTTCAGCGGCGCAAGGCTCGCGAGGCACCCAGGCAGATCCCATTCCTCGTTCTGCGCGATGATCGCGGCGCTCAGGCGCATCCGGCCGCCTCCCGGTACAAGGCCTCGGTCGCGTCGCCGATCGCGCGCAGCGTAAAGCGCTCCAAACCCGCGCGCGCCGCGGCGACGCGCCCTTTGGTTTCCTCGCGATGATCGAGCGCCGTGAGCAGGGCCCGGGCGAAGGCCTCCGGGTCGCGCGGATCGACCAGGAGCGCGGAAACCCCGTTCTCGACGACCTCCGGAATGCCGCCGGCGTTGGTGGCGACGATCGGGACCTCGGTCGCGGCGGCTTCGAGCAGCACCGATCCCATGCCCTCTCCCCACGACGAATGCGCGTAGAGATCCAGCGCGCGCAGCCACGCAAGCGGGTCCGACGTGAAGCCGGGAAACCGCACGAGCGGTTCTACGCCCAAGGAGCGCGCCAGCGCCTGAAGGCGCCCGTGCTCGGGTCCGTCTCCGATAAGGATGAAGCGGAGTTCGGGGCGTTCGCGGGCGGCGATCGCCGCGGCGCGAAGCAAGGTGGCTTGATCCTTGTGCGGAACATGCGCGGCGAGATTTCCGATCCAGATTCCTTCGGGATCCAGCGAGAACGCGGCGCCCAGTTCTTTGCGGATTCGCGCGCGCTCGCCGGGGGCGGCGGGGGAAAAGATTCCGCCCTCTTCGGGAGAGGGAAGCATGTCATGGACCACCGCGATGCGGGTCGGGGGGACGCCGTCTTCAATCAGAACGCGGCGGATTTCTCCGGAGACCGCGGCGACCTTGCCGGCGGCGTCGTATTTCAGGCGCCGTCCGAGCGAACCGCGCAGGTGAAAGTCGACGCGGCGATGCGCGATCCAGATCGGACCGCCGCAGCGCGACGCGAGAAAGGCGAGCGCGGCCGCGTGCCCCGTGTGCGCGTGAAGAACGGGCAGGTGTGCGGCGGCCCGCGCCGCCCGCCGCAGACGCCACGCGGAGACGGGGTCCCACTCGCCGAGGAAAGGCAAAGACAAAATTCGAAAGCCCTCGCGCTTTGCGGCGCGTTCGAGGGCCTCGCCGCGACGGCATACGATGGTGTTCTCGTGACCGCGCGCGCGCATGCTCCCGGCGAGGTAGAGCAGTTGGCGCTCGCCTCCCCGAAAGCCGCGTTCGCTATCGAGGTGAAAGAGAGAAAATCGCATCTTGGTAGAGCCGTTGAGTCTCGTCGAGAAAGCGGTCGAGCCCGAAAAGCGACTCGTAGCGCCTGCGCGCGGCGTTCCCGCGCGTTTCACGCAGAAAGGGATCGGCGGCCAGTTCCAACAGCGCCCCGGCGAGGGCATCGGGGTTCCCCGGCTCGACCAAAGCCCCGGTCTTGCCGTCGAGCACGTATTCCGGCAGACAGCCCACCGCGGTCGCGACCAACGGCCGACCGACCGACATCCATTCAACCGCCGCGCGCGAAACGGCTTCCGAGCCGAGCGACGCCACCACGCCGATGTGGCAGCGGCGCATATAGTGAAGCGGGTCCGGCACGCGGCCGGTGAATTCGACGTGATCCGCGACTCCCAGCGCGCCGGCTTCCGCGGTCAACTGGACGCGGCTGACGTTTTCCTGCTTCCCGACGACCAGGAAGCGCACTTCCGGATGCGCCCGGACGACGCGCGCCGCCGCTTGCAGCAGGCACGAGTGTCCTTTGACCGGATCGAGACGCGCCACGATGCCGATCGTCACCGGTCCGTTTTCGGGCGGGACGGGGGGGCCGGGATCCTCGGCGCCTTCATAAACGACGGCCGAGGGGCGCGGGCCGTCGAAGAGGCTGCGGTACTCCTCGAGAATTTTCCGATTCGCGGCGATGAATCCATCCGTGCGGGCCCAGAGGAAGCGAGCTCCCGGGCGGGCCCGAAGCGCGCGCGCGTCTCCCCGGGTGCGCAGGACAGGCAAGCGGTTTTTGCTGTGCCAGGTCGCCAGCGCGACGGCGAGCGTATGCGCGGAGCCGGTGTGGGCCACGACCAGTTCGGCGCCGGTTTCCCGCAGACGCGAGCGCAGGGCCCTCAGCTCCAGCCAGGGATGGGAATAACCGACTGTTTGAAGACCCCGACGTTTCGCCGCGTGCAGGGGGGGGCGCCCTTCCAGTCCCCAGACGCGCACCGTATGTCCGCGTCCGGAGAGCCCTTCGCAGGCGCGAAGGGCGTACTGCGTGATTCCGCTGTCATAGGGTTCGTCGATGATCGCGGCGATGTTCACGGGGAAACGGTCTCCGGCGAGCGGGCGGGACCCATCATGTTGACGGCGTTCCGATACGCATCGTCGACCCCGATGAGTTCCATGCACAGGAAATGTCCCTCGGGACAGGTTTTCGAGCCGTGCAGGCCGCAGGGACGGCAGGCCAAATCCGCTTCGAGGACGCGGTGTCCCTCTCCGTACGGGAAGAACCCGAGTTCCCGGGTCGTCGGCCCGAAAATCGCCAACGTGGGCACACCGTGAGCCGCCGCGACGTGCATCGGCCCGGAATCGTTCGTCACCAGCAGGCTCCAGCGGCGGGCGGCGGCGATCAGTTCGGGAAGCGAGGTCTTGCCGACCCAATCGAGTACATCGACGCCGGACTGTTCGGCGAGCGTGCGGGCCAGGACCGCGTCGCCCGGGCCGCCGATGAGCATCACGCGCACGCCCGCCTGCGTTCGCAGGCGCGCCGCGAGCTTCGCGAAACGCGCGGGGAACCAGCGCTTCGTGGGCCAAACCGACCCCGGGTGCAGCGCGACGATGCGCTCGTCGATGCCGACGCCTTCGGCGGCCAGACGCTCGGAGACGACCCGTTCGGCGGCCCGCGCGGCTTCGCCGCTGCGCTCGGAGAGATACAGCGAATCCCGAGCATCCGGCCGCAGATCGGGCTTCAGCGGCGTCAGCAGCGCGAGGTTGCGCTCTACATCCGGCATCGCCCACGAGAAGTAGACGGTCTCGTGATAGAAAAAGGAACCCGGACTCGTCGAGAAGCCGATCCGACGGGGAAGCCGGGCGAGGCGAAGCAGGAGGGCCGTTCGAAAGCTGCGATGCGCCGCGAGCGCCAAATCGAAGCCGCCCGAGCGGAGGCGCGCCGCCATCGAGAAGAGACCTCGAATTCCGCGGTGGGCGCCCGTTTTGTCCTGTTCGATCACCGCGTCCACCCAAGGCGACTGTCGAAACACCGACGCGGTGTCCGGCCGCGTCAAAACGGTGACGGTGGAACCCGGCAGCAATTCTTTGACGCGCTTGGCCAACGGCAAGGTCAGGAGCGCGTCTCCCAGAAAGGAGGTTTGCGCGATCAGAACGTTCGCCGGAGAGCGTTTTCCCTCCTTCTTCGACTCGCCGGAATAGTCGCCGAGTTCCAGATCGCGGTAGAGAATCGGGACTCCCCAGGCCGCGAGGCTCTCCAGATAGCGGTCGAGGGAATGCTTGGTGAGGGCGGGTGAGGACCAGCGGAAGAGCACATAAAGCCGACGCGCGATCGCGTTCTTGCGATAGACGACGGTCTCCCGGACGCCGCTGAAGGTTCGGATCAGCAAGGTTCTGAGCGTCCCATGCAGATCGAGCAGATGAGTGAAGTTGCGCGCCCGGATGTCCTTCACCGTCTTCCAAAGACCCCGGAACACCAAGACCTCGTCCACATGGGGGTTATTGGCCAAGACCGCCGCGAATTGCGGTTTTACCAGCACGCAAATCCGCGATTCGGGCCAAAACGCCCTCAAATTCTTATAAACGGGGGCCGTCAGGACCACATCTCCCAACGAGGACAGACGAATGACAAGAATACGGGGAATCATCGAACGCGCGCACGCGCGCGTATCTATTATAGCAAGAGGAGGGGGCGGAGGTGTGCGAGGGTGCGGGCGGCGGCGCCGCTAAAGGTTTCGGCGGCGTTTGCGGCCCCCGCGACGGCGCGGTCGTGTTCTTCTCCCGGGAGGACCCAGGCGAGCAAAGCCGCGGCGGTTTGCGCCGCGTCGCAGACGACGCGGCCCCCGCCGGAGGCGGTCAGGCCCTCGGCGACTTCCCGGACGGAACCGATGTGGGGACCGAACAGCACGGGAACACCGGAAACCGCCGGCTCCAATACGTTATGCCCGCCGATCTCCACGAGCGTCCCGCCCACGAACGCGGTTCTTGCGCACGGGTACAGCGCGGGAAGCACGCCCAATTCGTCGATGAGCAGGCAGGAGGGGTTTTTCTCCGCCGCCAGAGGCTCCGACCAGCGCGTGAAGCGGATTCCGGCTTCCCGCAGGAACCGTTCGGCCTCGCGCACACGCTCGGGGTGCCGGGGGGCGAGAATCCAGCGCAAAGAGGGGATGCGCTCCGCCGCGAGGGTATGAGCGGTGCAGAGCACGGGTTCTTCCCCGCGGCGGGTGCTCCCCGCGATCCAAACCGGATCTTCTCCCCATCCCAACGCGCGCAGGCGGGCGCGGGCGGCCTCAACGGCGGCGGGAGCGGGGGGGAGTTGATCGTACTTTACGTTTCCGGTGACCCGCAAGGCGGACTCGGACACGCCGAGCGCCGCGAATCGCTTCGCGGCGTTCTCGTCCTGCACCGCCGCGCGGGCGAAAGGCGCCAGCAGCGGGCGAAAGAAGCCCGAAAGCCGAGAGTAGCGCCGGAAGCTGCGCTCGCGCATGCGTCCGTTGGCCAGTCCGATGGCGATCCCCGCGTCCGCCGCGCAGCGCAGCGTCATGGGCCAAAGCTCCGTCTCGACAAGAATCAGGGCGTCCGGGCGGACGCGCCGCAGAAAGGTCCGGATCGCCGGATAGAAATCCATGGGGGCCAGCAGCGCGGCGTCCACTTCGGCCACGCCGAGCGCCTTATCGCGGCCGGCGACCGTGGTCGTGGTCATGAGAATCCGGGGGGCGTTCGCTTCGGCGGCCAAGGCCTTCAGCAGCGGCGTCGCCGCGAGGACCTCGCCGACCGAGGCCGCGTGAAACCAAACCAAACGCTCTTCGGGGGTTTCGCGAAGCGACGCGACGGCCCGCGGCTCAACGAGACCGAGACGCTGTCTCAGTTCCCCGCGGCCTTCGCGCAGCGCGCGTCCGCGTCCGGCGAAAACGATCTTCAGCAAAATCCCCGCCGCGAGAATGGGAAAGACGAACTGGTAGATCCAAAGCACGGGGTCAGCGCCGCCCTACGAGGCGATCGGCCTCGTCGGTGATCGCGTCGAGGCGTTCTTTGAGAACCCGCGCCTTTTCCTGGAGGTCGTCTCCCGAGGAAACGGTGAGCGGTTCCCCATAGACGACCGCGGCGCGGCTGAAGGGGAGCGGAACATGGAAGCGGTCCCAGGATTTGCGCAGTTCGATGCGGCGGCTCACCGCGTTGCTGATCGGGAGAATCGGGGCGCCGGTCTTTTGCGCGAGGAAAAGCACCCCGGCCTTCACTTCGCGCGCAGGCCCCCTCGGTCCGTCCGGCGTGATGCCGATCGCCTCTTTGCGAGAGAGAATCTCCGCCAATTCCCGGGCGGCCCCGGCGGCGCGCTTGGACGAAGAGCCGCGCACCGCGCCGATGTTCGAGAGACTCATCGTCTTCGCGATCAACTCGCCGTCCTTGCTGCGGCTGACCAGCACGTGGGCCGCCTCGCCGCGATGGGTGTAGGTAAAGAAGACCTGGCGCTGATGCCAAAAGGTGAAGATGAACCCTTTGCCGGAGGCCGCCGCCGCTTCGCGATGCTCGAGTCCTTCCCAACGGATGGAAGACGTCCAGCCGATCAGCGAGACGAATGAGTAGGCCGCGTACGGGACGAGCGCGCGCAGCACCGGCGACTTATCTCCTGGCGCGGAGGGGCCCCGCCGTGCCGGGTTTCATGGCGACTAACGGACGCCCGGCCGCCGGGCTCCGGCGCGCGCTTTCTTCTTCTTCATCGACCGGGCTTTTCGCGCGATCCAGCTGACGCAGAACGCGGTCGCCATCCTCGGGGAGAGTCGGCCCGCGTCCAGCGCGATGTCGATCTTGGCGCCTTCCAGCGTCTGCACGACGAACGCCAATTGCTCGGCGTCCGCGATCGGATGGATCGGGCTGAGCTCGCAGCGTTCCTCTTCCACCTCATCCTTTATTAGATTCAAGACGAACCGGACGCAGCGGTCCAAAGCGGATTCGGCGAGCAGGAGCGCCAGTTCCCCTTTCTCGGGGGTCTCGGTCGCGCGCTCCTCGATCCAAGCTCCGACGTCGGAACCGAGGGACGCCAGGCCGACCGTATGGCCGAGTCCCGGAATGGGCGAGAGCGCCGCGGCGTCCTCGTGCTCCGGCCCGTAGGTCTCGAACACGACCGCCGGCTCGGCCCGCGATTGCAGGACGAGCAGCCACTCGTTGAACGCCGCGTCGTCGATCCCCATCGCGTCGAGATCGAGCGCGCGGCGGGCGCGCAGGCGGAGTTCCTTAAACGGGAGCCGGAGGTTGAACTCGCGGATCTTACGCACCGCGCCGTCTCCGCGCGCGCTTGCCGCGCGCCCGCTCCTCGACTCCCCCTTGCGCCTTGGGGACCGACGAGGCGGTCTGGGGGGGAAGTTTGCGCCGCGTGGTCCAGGCGAAGACGAGCCCCGCGCAGACTCCGATCGACGAATAGGTTCCGACGACGATTCCGAAACTCATGACCGTCGCGAAGTCGTGGATCACCGTCCCGCCGACCAAGGCCAACGTCAGGACCGTGAAGAAGGTCGTCAGCGAGGTGATCAACGTCCGCGATAGGGTCTCGTTGACGCTCGCGTTGAGCACCTCGGCCAGCGATTCCCGGCGCATCGTCCGCAGCTTCTCGCGCATGCGGTCGAAGATGACGATGGAGTCGTTGATCGAGTAGCCGGAGAGAGTCAACAGCGCCGCGACCAGGACGAGGTCCAGTTCCATCCCCAGCATCGAAATCAATCCGAGCCCCGCGAGAATATCGTGGGCCAGCGCAAGGATGCCCGCGATGCCCCAAAGCGGATTCGAGAAGCGAAACGCGACGTAGCCGACGATGGCGATCATCGAGAAGACGACCGCGAACAGCGCCTGCTTGTATAGGTGGCGGCCGACGGTCGGGCCGACGAATTCCTTCGAGTCCACCTCGAAGGTCTTCCCGCCGACGACGCCCTTGAGCTTTTCGATGAAGGCGTCCGCGGTCTCGGCGGTCTCCGTCCCGGCGGTCTTGATGCGGATTTGGAACGAATCGGTCCCGGTGAAGCGCTGCGGGATCGCCTCGCCGTACCCGGCGGTTTTCAGCATGCCGCGCAGTTGGGGCAAGGTCGTGGGCGAGGAAAAGCTGACCTGCACGACGCTTCCGCCGGTGAAGTCGATGCCCCAATTGAGGCCGCGCATCGCCAAGGAAACGACGCTGGCCGCGACCAGCAAGCCGCTCAGAAGAAAGAAATGAAAGCGCTTGCCGATGAAGTCGATGTCCGGAGTTTCTTTAAAGATCTGCATGGCGTCTCCCGAGCTAGATGCTCAGTTCCTCCACGTCTCCCGAGGCGAGGTAGGCCTGGAACATCATCCGAGTCACGACGATGGCCGTGAACATCGAACAGATGATGCCGAGCGTCAGCGTCAGCGCGAAGCCCTTGATCGGACCCGTCCCGAACTGGAACAGGAACATCGCGGCCACGAGCGTCGTGACGTTGGAGTCGATAATCGCGGAGAAGGCCTTCTCGTAACCGGAATCCACCGCGATCCGGACCGGCTTGCCGATGCCGAGTTCCTCACGGACGCGCTCGAAGACCAGCACGTTCGCGTCGATCGCCATACCCACGGTGAGCAAAATCCCCGCGATGCCGGGCAGCGTGAGCGTCGCGCCGAAGTAGGCCATCATCCCGAGCACGAAAAGCAGGTTCAAGGCCATGGCGACATCCGCGAAGAATCCGCTCAATCGGTAGTAGACGACCATGAAGACGAGCACGAGGATTCCGCCGATCGCGACGGCCTTGAGTCCTTTGCGGATCGAATCCTCTCCGAGGGTCGCGCCGATGGTGCGTTCCTCGATGTTGCGCAGCGGAGCGGGCAGGGAGCCGGCGCGGAGCACGATCGCGAGCTTGCGCGCCTCCTCCATGCGGAAATTGCCTTCGATCTCTCCGGAATCTCGGATCGCTCCCCGAATCACCGGCGCCGACTGGACCTGGCCGTCGAGAACGATGGCCATGCGTTTGCCGACATTCGCCGAGGTCAGGTTGTAGAAGATGCTGCCGCCTTCGGGCTTCCAGTTAAAGGCGACCACGGGAAGTCCGTTCTGGCCGGTGTCGACCCGCGCGGACTCGAGCAAAGCCCCGGTCAACGCGACGGTGTCCCGGAGGATGAAGTATCCGGAACCGCGCGCCCGGTACAGCATCGAGCCCGCGGGGAGCATCGCTTTCGCCGTCGAGGAGAGGGCCACTTCGCCGGTCTTCTCGTCCTTCAGGAACGGGTCGCCGAGTTTTTCATAGATGCCGCGCGCGGCCTCGTTTGCGGCGTCGCTCTCGTCGACCATGCGGAATTCGAGCATGGCGGTGGAACCGATGATTTCCTTGGCCGTTTGCGAGTCCTTGATGCCGGGGAGCTGGACCACGATCCAGCGGTCGCCTTGGCGCGCGATCAGCGGCTCCGCGACCCCGAGTTGGTCGACGCGGTTGCGGATGATCTCGATGGCTCGGCTCAGCGCGTCCTGGACATCCGCGCCCAAAGGCAGCGCCTCGACGTCCAATTCGTAAAGCAAATGGGACCCGCCCTTTAAATCGAGGCCGAGGTTCAGCAGCCGCTTCGGCCGCATCCGGCCGGCTTCGAGACGGTCGCGCTGCGAGGCTTCCATCGAATACCAATCCATCGACGGATACAGCAAAAACAGCGCGAGCGCCACAAGCGCGGCGACGCCCGCCCACTTCATCTGGATTTTGCTCATCGTGTTGTCTTCCTCGTGGAAGCTAGGATCGAATCAGGAATTTTTCTGTCCGTTGACCGAGACGAGTTCGGCCTCCGGATTCGCGTTCTTACGCACGGACTGCCGGGTGATGTGAACCTTCACCCCTTCGGCGATTTTCAACTCGAGGTCGGTTCCCTTGAAGCCGACGATTGTTCCGTACAGGCCGCCTTCGGTGAGAACGCGATCGCCCTTCTTCAGCGCTTCAAGCATCTTACGGTGTTCCTTCATCTGTTTGCCCTGGGGGCGAATGAAAAGAACATAGAAAATAAGGAAAATCGCCAACATCGGGACGAAATTCATCCAGGCCGGAGGTTGGGCTGCGGGCGCGGCAGCGCCGGAGACAGGTTGGCTGGTGCTGGTTTGGGCGTACGCGTTCTGAACACCGATCATAAAAGGGCCTCTTGGCAACGATTTAATCGTTAAATACTACTAATTTCCACCATACTTCTCAAGAAAGGCGGCTCTTTCCTTAAGAAAGGTTCCGGCGGCGATCGAGTCGCGGATGCGCGCCATGATCCCGAGAGTGAAGAAGAGATTGTGAATCGTCAGCAGACGAAAAGACAGCAATTCCTTGCTTCGAAAGAGATGGCAGAGGTACGCGCGCGTGTAGCGGCGGCAGACCGGACAGGCGCAGTCCGGATCCAGCGGCGCGGTATCTCGGCGAAATTGCGCGTTCTTGATGTTGATTCGGCCCGAGGCCGTCATGACGACGCCGTTGCGGGCGATTCGGGTGGGCCACACGCAGTCGAGCATGTCGACGCCGTACATCACCGCGTTCCACAAATCCTCGGGAGCGCCCATGCCCATTAAGTAGCGCGGTTTATTTTTGTCCAGAATCTCGGTCGTGACCGCGAGACTTTCCCAGGTCCGTTCCTTGACCTCTCCGACCGAGAAGCCCCCGATGCTGACGCCGTCGTGGCGGACCCGGGCGATATGCTCGCAGGCCCGGCGGCGCAATTGCGGGAAAAGCGAGCCCTGGACGATCGGAAAAAAGAGATGCTTCCCACCGTGCCGCGGGTTTTCTTCCTCGAAGGCTTTCGCGGAGCGCTCGGTCCAGCGGGCGGTTCGCTCCAGCGCGTTTGTCGCCGTCTGTTCCGTGCAGGGAAAAGGAGGGCACTCGTCCAGCGAGGTCCAGATATCCGAACCCAGACGCCCTTGAATTGCGATGATGGTCTCGGGAGTGATGGTATGCTTTGAACCGTCCAAATGAGAACTGAAGGTCACGCCTTCTTCGCTCAGCGAGCGCAGTTTTGAGAGACTGAAGATTTGAAACCCGCCCGAATCGGTGAGGATGGAACCCTTGAAGTCCATCATCGCGTGCAGACCGCCGCAGTGCTCGACGATGTCCGCGCCGGGACGAAGGCAGAGGTGATAGGCGTTGGCGAGGATCGCGCGGATGCCCAGCATCTCGAGGTCTTCGGTGGAAAGAGCCTTCACCGACCCGATCGTCGCCACGGGCTGAAATACCGGGGTCTCGACGACGCCGTGCCCCGTCGTCAGCCTCCCCAGGCGGGCGGCGCAATCCTCGGCGGTTTTAAGCACTTCGAAGCAGCTCATAGGATCAGCATCGCGTCGCCGTAGGAAAAGAGACGGTACTCCAGGCGAACGGCCTCCCGATACGCTTCCAGCAGGCGTTCGCGCCCGACGAAGGCGCTCGCCAGCAAGATCGGGGTCGAATCCGGTTGATGGAAATTCGTCACCAGCGCATCGACCGCGCGAAACGGGCGGCCCGGATAAATGAACAACGACGCGTCCCCGCGGTCGGGAACGCCGCGAAACGAGCGATCGGCTTCCGCGAGGGTTTCCAGCGTGCGCACGGCCGTCGTTCCGATCGGGATCAGGCGTTTCGCCCGGCGCAGTTTCTCCGGGGTCTCCGCCGGGACCTCGAAACGCTCCGGAAGCATCGGATGCTCCCGGACGTCGCCGGTTTTGACCGGCCGGAACGTTCCCGGACCCACATGCAGAATCAACTCCGCGGTCTCCACGCCCCGTTCCCGCAGTTCCTCGAGCAGGGCGGCCGTAAAATGCAGACCCGCCGTCGGGGCGGCGATGGAACCGGGTTCTTTGGCGTACACGGTTTGGTAGCGTTCCCGATCGGCCGTCTCGACGGGCTCCGATTTACGCCGCTTCTGAATATAGGGGGGCAGAGGAGCCTCTCCGGAACGATCCATCAGCGCTTCCACACCGTCCCCGTCGAAGTCCAAGATCCATTCTCCGCTGCCGTCAAGCCGCTCCGCGACGGCGCAAAGTCCTCCGTCGAAGTTCACGCGCGCTCCCGGCTTCAAGTGAGCCGACAACGCGGTCCACCGACGGGGACTCAACCGCCTCACCAGGAGCAGGTCCGCCTTCCCGCCGGTACTCTTGACCCCGAGCACTCGGGCGGGAAGCACCCGACTCCGGTTCAGCACGAGGCAGTCCCCGGGCTTCAAGTATTCGGCGAGGTCGCTGAAACGACGATGTTCGAGGGCCGTCTTGGCTCGATCGAGTACCAACAGTCGGGAGGCGTCCCTAGGTTCGGCCGGACGCACCGCTACCAAATGTTCGGGGTAGTCGAATCGGTAATCCTCGAGACGCCAGCTCACAGCGATTCCCGCCGGAGGGCCGCGCCCGGAAAATAGAACGCCAAGATCGTTTCGAAATCGTGTCCGCGCTCGGCCTGGGCCCGGGCGCCCCATTGGCACAGCCCGACCCCGTGGCCGTAGCCGTGACCGCGGA
This sequence comes from Elusimicrobia bacterium CG_4_9_14_3_um_filter_62_55, assembly GCA_002790095.1. Lineage (GTDB taxonomy): Bacteria > Elusimicrobiota > Elusimicrobia > UBA1565 > UBA1565 > UBA1565. Next base: position 25,844 of record PFUL01000141.1, read on the forward strand.
ACTCGTATCCTTTCGAACGACGGCGGATCTTCGCAATCAAGGCGCTTTTCAGCTCCGTCGCACCGAGCCACATCCGCAATTGGTTGGCGGAAACGACCCGCCACGCCCGGTCCAATTTCAGGTTCACGTCCGCCAGATAACCGGAGCGGGCTCGGCGTCCCTCCCGAATCTGCGCCAGCGTCGCGGCGTTTAATCCGCGGGTCTGGAGAGCGGCGAGGATGTCGTCGGTCCGGAAATAGGCCGTCCAGGATTGGTGGGGGGAGAGACGGCAATAGCGGTCGCGCACGCCGCGCAGGGGTTTGGGCGTCGGTCCCGTGCCGCCCCAGACCGTCGCCGGATCCGCGGTATGCCCGCCGCAGGAGGAATGGAAATACGCGGCGAGGCGCTTGCCCGCATAGCTCAGCGTCAGGCCCGTCGTCTCCCGGACGGCGCGCAGAACGCTCGGCGCGGTCTCGGTCACTCCGGAATACATCTGACTGATCGCGTCGTCGCGCAAGTCGTAGCCCTTTTCGGAATACCGCCCGAGATTGTTGAGCGCGTAGGTGCGCGCGACCACGGCCTGTGCTTTGAGCGCTTCAAGGGGCCAGGATGGGCTCATTTCTTTCGGGAGTACGCCGAGGAGGTAGTCCTCGATGTCGATCTCATCGACAACGGTCACCGTCCTATCCGGGTTGCTTTGAAAGACGAGGTTCCCGCTGAATTTTCGGTCCCCGATTTCGACGAACTCTCCGGGTTTCCCGGGCAGAAGGCGCAGCGGGCCGGTGAACAGGTGCGGTCCGAAAACCACCTGGCGTCCCGCGTCCCCTTCGACGCGGTACGATTTCCCCGATTCGAGAGACCGCATCTCCCCGGTCGCCTGATCGATGACCGAAAAATCGCCCCGCGGCCGCACGCTGATCGAGGGGACCGCTCGGGCGATGCCGACCGCGACGATCTCGGAAGGACCCGCGTGGGAGGGCGCGGCGAGGCCTGCGATCAAAGACGCGAGGGCGGCCGCCCTCATGCGAACAGATCGCCGGCCCGCTCCGGAACAGCGATCCCGAGATGGGAGAAGGCGGTTTTCGTCGCGACTCGGCCGCGGGGGGTGTGCTGCAGCATGCCGGCCTGAATCAGAAACGGTTCGATCACGTCCGTCAAGGTATCGACTTCCTCTGAAATCGCGACCGCGAGCGTGTCCACGCCGACGGGCCCGCCGTTGAATTTTTCAACGAGCGCCCGCAGAAATTTCCGGTCCATAGTGTCGAGGCCGCGTGGGTCCACTTCGAGGCGTTCGAGCGCGTCGCAGGCCACCGTGCCGGTGATGGTTCCGTTCCCGATCACCTCGGCGAAATCACGCACGCGGCGCAGAAGGCGGTTCGCGATGCGCGGGGTGCCGCGGCTTCGGCGCGCGATCTCCGAAGCGCCCTTCGCGTCGGTCGCGATCTCGAGCAAGGACGCCGAACGGCGTACGATCCGGGCGATGTCTTCCTCGTTGTAAAACTCTAGGTGCCCGACGATGCCGAACCGGTCGCGCAGCGGGCCCGTCAAGAGTCCCGCGCGCGTCGTCGCTCCGACCAAGGTGAATTGAGGAACCGCCAATTTCACGGTGGACGCCATCGGCCCCTTCCCGGTCGAGATGTAGAAGGTGAAGTCCTCCATCACAGGATAGAGAGCCTCTTCGACGAGATGGTTGAGGCGGTGAATTTCGTCGATGAACAGCACGTCGCCCGGGTTTAAATCCGTCAAAATGGAAGCGAGGTCCCCGACGCGTTCTAGAATCGGTCCTGAAGTCGTGCGCAGGTTGACGCCCATCTCCCGCGCGAGAATCGCGGCGAGCGTCGTTTTTCCGAGGCCCGGGGGGGCGTGAAACAAGCAGTGGTCGAGCGGTTCCTTGCGCTGCCGGGCGGCCTGGATGAACACCTGAAGGTTCTCCTTCAGCTTGCGCTGGCCGACGAACTCCCCTAAGTCCTTGGGACGCAGCGCGCGATCGAGACGCTCGTCGTCTCCGAGCGGGACGTCCGACAGGACCGAACCGTCTCCCTTTCCTTCGCTCATAGCTTCCTGAGCGCCAACCGGATCAAATCTTCGACGGGAGCTTCCTCTCCGCTGAGATCCGCGCGGACGCTTTCCAGCGCCGAACGGCTTTCATTGGGCTTGTAGCCGAGCGCCGCGAGCGCCTCGAGCGCGCGGCCGAGCGGTCCGGCCGGAACGGAAATCTCCGCCGGACGGGGGCGTGCGGCGAGGGCGTCACCGCCCAACTTGTCTCGGAGTCCGGCGATCAGCTTGTCGGCCGTTTTGCGGGTAAACCGGAACATGTCGGTGAGGACCTTCGCATCCGCGTCGAGAACGGCGCGGCGGAAATCGGGCAGCGACCGGGAGGCCTTCTCCAGATGTTCGATCGCCTTCTTCGCCCCGGTCGCCGGGAGTTCCTTGAAGCAAAGGAACATCTGCTTGTCCTCGCGGGAGAGAAACCCGTAAAGCGTGGTTCCGCCTCCGTACATGGCGGTGGATTCCGAGACGAACAGGCGCAGTTCGGCGCCCAAAGAGGGCAGCCGCGAGGCGGTATGCGGCGAGACGATGACCTCGTAGCCGACGCCGCCCGCTTCGAGGACGATTCGCTCCGGACCGGCTTCGAGCAGCACCCCGTGCAGCGACGCGATCACGCTCCGCCGCCTCCGAGCCGATCGAGCACCTTCATGCGTCCGGCGCGGCCCGCGCGGAGATGGCAAAGCGCGATCGCCGCGGCGTCCGCGACGTCGTCCGGGGTCAACCGCGAGGCCAGGCCCAAGGCGCTTTGCACCATTTTCTGCATCTGCGCCTTAGGCGCGCTGCCCGACCCGGTCAGAGAAAGTTTTACCTGCTTGGGGTTGTATTCCCGAAGAAGGGCCCCGTCCCGAGTGGCCGCGAGGAGGGCCACGCCGCGGGCCTGAAGGGTCCGGCGGATCGTGTGCGCCGCTTTCGCGAAAAACATCTCTTCGATCGCGATCTCGGCGGGCGCATGCTCGGACAGCACCGCGGAAAGCAAGTCGTGGATTTCCCTCAGGCGCCGGGGAAACGGCGTGCGGGGAGAGGTGCGGATGCAGCCGCTCGCCACGAGACGAACCCCGCGGGGCGGGTCTCCTTCGAGTACGGCCCAGCCCGTTTCCGAGACGCCGGGATCGATCCCGAGCACGCGGCCGCTATGCATCGAGGGAGGCGAGAATCTCCTCGGGGATGTCGAAGTTCGCGAAGACCTTGGAGATGTCGTCGTGATCCTCGAGCTCTTCGATCAGCTTCAAATTTTTCTCGGCCGTCTGCTTATCGCAGGCGACGGTCGTCTTGGGCAGCATGGAAATCTCCGCGGTTTCCGTCGCGATCCCCTTCGCCTGAAGGCCGTCCTTGAGGGCGTCGAAGCTCTCCGGGGCGCCGAGAACTTCGAAGATATCGTCTTCGGTCTTCAAATCCTCGCCTCCGAGTTCAAGCAGCAGGTCCATCAGCGCGTCTTCGGTGATCGCGCCCTTCTTCACGGTGAAGTAGGCTTTCCGGTCGAAGAGAAAGGCCACGGCCCCCGGCTGTCCCATATTGCCGCCGTTGTTCTCGTAAATCTTCCGGATTTCGTTAGTCGTTCGGTTGCGGTTGTCCGTCGAGCCTTCGCAGTAGACCGCGACCCCGCCGGGCCCATAGCCCTCGAAAGTCAATTCGACGTATTCGGCGCCGGGAAGCTCGCCGGTACCCTTCTGAACGGCGCGCTTGATGTTGTCGGCCGGCATATTCGACGCTTTCGCGTCATCGATGGCCTTGCGCAGCCGAGGGTTGCCCCCGGGGTCGCCGCCGCTGATCTTAGCGGCGAGCGTGATTTCCCGGACGATCTTCGTCCAGATCTTTCCGCGCTTGGCGTCGTTGGCGGCCTTCTTGTGCTTGATTCCGGCCCACTTGGAATGCCCGGACATGGATGCCTCCCCAGCGTGATGCTTCGCCCGATTGTATCAAACTCCGACGACCGAGCGTTGCCGAGAGGAAGCGCCGCTTCCCATCGCCGTTGGGCGCGGCCGAGGGGAAACGGGATTAACGCCGCTCGAGTTTCTCGAGCAGTTCGCCGGCGAAGCGCGCGTTTTCAGGCTGTCGACTCCGTTCGAACGAACCGACCAGATTTCTCAGAACGCGCGTGATGATCGTCGAGGCGTCGGCGGGCGAGCGCAGGAGCCGGCGCAAAGCCTCTTCGGGTCCCCGGTGCGTCGCGATAATCTCCTCCTCCGAGAAGAAACGGCCTCCATTGAAGCAATCGACGATCAATGGACGGTCGTTCGAGTTGACCCGGGCAAGGAAATGTCCGGGGAAATTGACGCCGTAAACGCTCAGCCCGAGGCGCTCTCCGACCAGGATGTAGACGCTCGCGAGGCTGATGGGGAGTCCCCGCTTTTCATGGATCACATAAACCAAATCACTGTTCAACGGATTGTAGAATTCCTGCGCCTTCGCGCCGCGAAGCCCGACATCGCGGAAGAGAAATTCCGCCAAGGAGCGAACGTCCGGTTCCGGCACCCGCGCGGAATAATCCCTTGCCATGTCATCGAGCAGAAACCCCAACCTCCGGTCGTAGGTGAGGCGGGTCTGAAAACGAGACAGCAGCTCGTATCCCGCTTCCAGCTTTTCGGATCCCTCCGGGGACGCGACCCACTCCGGCCACGATTCGAGCACCCACGTCCGGTGATTTTCCTCCAGGAGCCACTGAAGCAGGTGCCGCTGTTCTTCAGTCGGGGGCGGAGAGAGCTTGTCGAGTTCCTCTTTCAAGGAGGGGCCGAACGCGCCAAGGGCGCGCGACAACTCCCGCCGAACGTCGGGCGCGTCATCATCGAGCAGTTGGAGCAGGTAGGGCAGCTGCGCCGGATCGGATATGTTCACGCTCCTAATATAACCCCGTCGAGCCGCGCCCGCCAGACCTATTTGATAGGATTACGCGATGAACGCAAGCGCCCCCTACCGCGCGGCGCGGGAATCGGCGGCGTGGTTCCGGACGGATCGGATCACAAGCCTCGAATTCACCGGCGCCCAACGACGGGAATTTCTTCAAGGACAGCTGACCTGCGACCTGTCGCGAACGGGACCGGGCGACTCCGTGCGCGGGTGCCTTGTGAGCGCGAAGGGTCGTTTGATCGCGGAACTCGCCGTCTACGACCGGGGAGAGCTCCTGCTGCTTCTTTGCGACCGGGACACGGCCGACCGCGTCCGGGAAACCCTCGGCAAAACGGTGGTACTCGCCGAAACGGACATGCGTCTTCCGGCGACGCCTCGCGGGACCTTGTTCGTGACCGGTCCGGACCGGGAGCGCATTCTCTCGCGCTTCGACGATTTGACGCGCGTGGACGTGGTCCCGACCCCTTGGGGAGCGCTCCCCGGGGTCGCGCTGCACGGCGACTCCGCCGTCATCGACGCCCTCGTGAGCGCGCTGGACGGCGTTCCCAGGCTCACCGAGGACGATTTCGAAACGCTGCGGGTGGAAAACGGCGCTCCGCGCTGGGGCCGCGACATGGACGGTGAGGCGTTCCCGCTTGAAGTGCGCCTGGAGGACGCGGTTTCTTTTTCGAAGGGCTGCTTCCTCGGTCAGGAAACCCTCTCCCATATCAAGAATCGCGGGCGTTTGAACCGCAGGCTAGTCGGATTGCGTCTCGAAGGGGCGGCGCAAGCCGGAGATCCGGTGCTCGCGGAAGGCGCGCCCATCGGAAAACTCACAAGCGTCGTCGCGTCCCCGAAACTCGATGCGACGCTGGCGCTGGCGATGGTCAAGGACGACGCCGCGGTTTTCGGCGCGGAACTCGCCGCCGGCGGCGTCCGGGCCTCGCTGGTGGAGTTGCCGCTTTGAAGCGCGTCCTCATCACCGGCGCGACCTCCGGGCTCGGCCGCGAGACGGCGATTCAATTGGCCCGTCGCGGCTGGAAGATCGCCGTCACCGGACGCCGCGCCGAGAACCTCGCGGAGGTCGCCGCCGCCGTTCGCAAGGCGGGGGGAGAGGCCCTCCCCCTGGTGGGCAGCGTCTCCGATCCCGAAGAGGTTCGGCGGCACTACGACGCGATCAAAGCGGCGTGGGACGGACTCGACTGGGCCATCCTCAACGCCGGCGTCGGGGATTCGGAAAACGCGCGATCCTTTTCGGCCGCAAATCTTCGGTGGACCTACGAGGCCAACGTCTTCGGCGCGGCGCATTGGCTGGAAGCCGTGCTTCCGGACATGATCGCCGCAGGAAGCGGGACGGTGGCCGGGGTAGGGAGTCTCGCGGGCATTCGGGGCCTCCCGGCGTCCGGAGCCTACAGCTCCAGCAAGGCCGCTCTGCATGCGCTGCTGGAATCCGTTCGCGTGGACCTCAAAGGCACCGGCGTACGCGTGGTGATCGTCGCGCCGGGATTCGTTAAATCCGAACTCACCTCGCGCAACGAGACGAAAATGCCCTTCCTGCTGGAAACCTCAGACGGCGTGGCCCGGATGCTCGCGGGAATCGAGGCGGGAAAGAGCTTCGTCCACTTTCCTTGGCAGCTCTCGCTTGTGGTACTCTATGTTCTGCGCTTCCTGCCGAATCGGCTTTACGACGCCATGACGGCTCTGTTCCCAAAGCGCAAAAAAAAGCCGGATCCCAATCGGCGCCCATAGCTCAATGGATAGAGTCCCGGTCTTCGGAACCGGTTGTCCAGGTTCGAATCCTGGTGGGCGCACCCCTACGCAGACCCCTACGCAGACCGTTTCTCCGTGTGGAACAATTTACACCAAACGGAGTTTCTTCCCCGGCGGAGACTGAGGCAGACCGTTTCTCCATCATAAAAAGGTTTGGATATTGCGCTAAATTAGCGTAGGCGTTATAACCATAGCGAGGGGACCCCGTGCACCCGCCCATCGCCGACTCCAATTCGACCCAAAACGCCCGCTGTCGGGCCTCCTTCCCTCATATAAGGGCAACAAACGCGAAATATATTCGTAAATGGGCGGCGCTACTCTTACTGGGTACGGCCGCGACCGCGAGTTTCGCCCTTTCGGCGGACCCGGAAACGGGAAAGCGAGCGCTTGCCGTACTTACCGAAGCGATGCGGAACAAGGATTCCGAAGTGCGTGTATTAGCCAGCGAGCAATGGGGACCCATCGGGAACCCGGCGGCGCTGCTCCTCTTGCGCGATGCGCTGAAAGACAAAGACCCGTATGTTCGGATCGCGGCCGCCGGGAGTCTCTACACGCTCAAAGACCGGCGCGGCGTCGCGGTGCTCGAAGCGCTTGTCGCGAAGGAGCCCGCCGTTTCGGGAGACGATCCGCTGGGGCAGATGCGGGCGATCGCCGCGAACAAGGTTCGGATCGTCGCGCTTCGTCAACTGGGGCGCATCGGCCGGGAAGAGAGCGAGACGATCGCCCGACGCGCGCTTGGGGACGCGGATGGTCAGGTTCGCGATGCCGCCGCTGTGATGCTCGCGCGTTTCGGAGACGAACGGAAGCTGAACGGATTCGTCATGGCTCTCGAGGCGGAAGATCCCGAAGTTCGGGGTCAGGCGGTGCGGGCGCTAGAGGAGATCGCCACTCCCGCGACCCTTCCGTTTTTAAAGCCGCTGGCGAAGGATGCAGACGCGCGCGTCCGAGCCGGGGTCATGCAGGCGCTTGGCGCGGTCGGCGGCCACGCGGTGCGCCCTACGCTCGAGGCGGGTCTCGGCGACGAGGACGCGCTCGTCCGCGCGAAGGCGCTCGCCGCGCTGGGCCGCCTGGGCCTGCTTGAGGCCCGCACTGCGCTGGAGAAGATTCTCAACAAACCCGAAAGCCCGTACATGGAATTGCTTGCCGTCGCGGGCCTCGCGCGCCTGGGCCTGAAGGTCGACACGCTCGTCGCGCGCCGCGCCTTGCGCCAGAGCGACGCGGATGTGCGCCTCCTCGCCGTCGAAGTGCTCGAAGCCCGCGGTGGGCCGGGAGACATGGTCGCACTGAAGACCGCTCTCAACGACCAGGCGCCGCGCGTGCGTGTGAGGGCGGCGGCGGCGCTGGTCCGTCTCCTGCAGAGCAAGGACGAAAAACCGGAAAAACGATGAGACGACGACCCCGCGCATTCAACGGCCCCAAACGCTTCGCGTGGGCATCGCTTGCCGCGCTGCTGGCGGCGGGACCGGCGTTCGCCGTGCGGGCCCCTGCGAATCAACGCGGGGACGCCGCCCGGTTCGGGGCCGACGCGACGCCGGAAACCCGTGTCGAGCGCGGCGTGAGCCGGCGCGCCATGGACGCGGTCGAGGCCTTCAATCGGCGCAACAGCGGACGGCACAATCTGCGCTTCCCCGGCGGCCTGGGACTGCAAGGTTCCCGGGCGGCGACCGTGGCGGTAAAGGATGTCGCCGAGAAATTCCTAAACGAGGGCGCCGAGGCGCTCGGATTGAACCCCGCGCAACTGCGCCTCGAACTCGGCCGGTCTGCGGGGGGGCTGCATCACCTGCGCTTTGAGCAGATCGTCGACGGCGTGCCCGTCGTCTTCTCCAACGTTCGAGTCCATTTGCGCGACGACGGAAGCATTCTCAGCGTCCGTTCGAGCTACATCCCGGGAATCGACGCCCGCCCGGTCCCCATGATCAACGAGATTTCCGCGGCCGCCCGGGTTTCGGCCGACCTCCCGGGCTCCTCCCCGCGCGGCGGCGGACTCGTCTACTTCCCCAATCCGGAGGGCGGGGGCGCGCTCCTAGCCTGGCGCTTCAAAGCGTCGGGCGGGGGAGGACGCTGGGTGTACTACGTCGATGCCAAAGACGGGCGCATCCTGTCGCGCTACAACGATCTGCGCTTCCAGGTTTGCTCCACTTCGGGCACCGTCCTGGGGAACGTCTTCGACGTCGACCCCGTAACGACTCCCGGGCCGGTGGTTCGTCCGATCCGCCATCAAAACGTTTATGTCGTCGACGCGAGTTCCGCGATCCCCACCGACGACAACGGGTTCTACTGCGACCCCGACACGATCGGAAAAATTTCCACCGCCCTTCAAGGCCCGTACGTCAACGTCGCCAATTTCAACGTTCCGAACGCGCATTACGACAACGGAGGGGGTGTTTGGACGACCTTCGCCACGCCGATTTCGTCGCCGCAGCCCTACCCGAATTCCACGATCCATTTCTCCACGATCAACGCCCCCGTCGGAGCGGTGAAGGTTCTTGCCCGCTTTTCCACCTTCGACGTCGGCAAGGTCGCCCAGACTGCGGGAGAGTACACCATCACCGACGACGACCAGGTCGCCGTTCTCGACGCGGCCGGGAACATCGTCGCCACCTATATCGGCGATAACCGGGGCTCGTTCAAGAGCGCCTCGGTTCCGGGCACCCAACTCCGACTGAGACTGCAGAGCGACCAGGACATCACGCATAACGGCTACACCGTCAACATCTCGAGCTACCTGACTCTCGCGAACAGCCCCACGGTCGCCGACAACCAAACCGCAACCTTTACTTGGACCAGCGCTCGCACGCAGGACGCAACCGGGGACGAGATCAACCTCTTCTACCACCTCAACTTGATGCACGACTATTTTGCCCGCGGCGTCAACTCCGGAAAGGCCGCGAAGATCGACAAGCCCGTTCCAGCCATGGCCCGCGTTGGGCCGAACTTGGCCAACGCGTTCTACGATCCGGAACACGGCAACCTTACCTTCGGCGACGTCGGCAACGGGTTCGCGTTCGACGCGACGGTCGTGCGCCACGAATACGTTCATTTCGTGATCGATCAGATCTACCCCATCATCAATTTCGGACAGTTCGGCGCGATCTCCGAGGCGTTCTCCGACTACTTCTCGGCCTCGTCGTTGGGCCGCAGCGCGATCGGGAAGTTTACCGCTTCCACCTTCGGTACAGTTGGGGCGCTGCGGGAACTCGACTGTGTGACCCACGGAGGCTGTACCGTGTTTCCGACTCAATGGACAGGTTCGGTCCATGAAGACAGCCGCATGGTCTCCCAAGCCCTCTGGGAGATCCGCACGCAGATGATCACGAATTTGGGAGCGGCCAACGGCCAGTCCTGTGCCGACGGCGTCGTGTGGCAATCGCTCTTTTTCTTCCCGGATAGTTTCGGGGATTTGCTCGACGCGATGCTCCAGGTGAGCGCTAATTCCGCGACGCTCGTTCCGGCTTGCGGTGCCAACAACTCTCAAAACGGACTGCTGCAGGCTCAGTTTTCCGCGCACGGAATCTTCAGTCCCACGGTCGACCAGGACATTTACGAACCCAACGACGGGATCGTTTCGGCAACCGACCTCTCATCGGCGTCCGTCATTTCGGCGCGGATTTTCCCCCAGGCGGACGTGGACTACTACACCTTCGGAGCGGGCCCCGGAGAGGTCAGGCTGACCCTCGGACTTCCCGAGAACGCGTCGCAGCCCGGGACCTATCAGGCTTACGCGATGACGCTCATCAACAGCAAATACGAGATCGTTGCGGAAGGCAAGCCGCCGCTGGATCTGAACCCGACCCTTTCCGGCTTCTGCCCCGACACGAATTGCCGGACGAGCCACTCGGAGTTCACCCTAAGCTATGCGAATCCCGACCGCGGCCAGTTCTTCGTGATGGTTCGGGCTCCCGCCGGCGACACGGGGTTCATCACCAACAACAATTCGACGGCCTTCTACTCGCTTCGGGGCGACTATAAGGCGTTCGGGCCCGTGGCCTCCGGGATCGTCTCCGCCTCGTTCGACAACGATTTGATTTCATTCACGGTCAACGTCGCGACCTACGTGCACACCCAGGCCTACTCCTTCAGCTACGCGCGCCTGCGCGATCACCGGTTGAACGTGCTGGAGGGAACGCAGACAAACGGGCCGACCCCGTTTGTCGCCTTCGTTTCGTCGCACAACGCGCTGGGGAGAATCACCGGGTCGGTTCGGCTCGCCCCCGGCTTCGACGCGCGCTACTCGGCGACCGGCACGGTTTTCCTGGAGATCTTCGCGATAAATTCCCTGGGGCGGATCCAATCGATGGGATTCTCGAACGCGATCAATCTCACGTCGAAACAGACATCCGTCAAGGCCTTCAACAATGTTTTCAATCCCCTGAAGGGACAGGCGACGACGATCAAATACGAAACCCAAAGTCCCGGCACGGTCACCCTTAAACTCTTCACGCAAAGCGGGAGATTGGTTTCCACGCTGATCGATTCCTATCAGCCCGCGGGGAAGGGTTCGGTCGATTGGAGCGGCCGCAATTTCTCCGGAAGCGTCGTCGCCAGCGGGATTTACCTGCTTCAGGCTCAGGGTCCCGGACTCAACGAAACCAAGAAAATTATCGTGGTTAAATGAACCCCCGACTCCGATCGGCCTCCGCGCTTGTTCTCGCCGCCTGCCTCGCGGCGCGTGGCGCGCGTGCCGAGACGAACCCGGGGGTAACCGCGGCCCCGATTCTCCAGATGCCGCTCGGCGCCCGCGCCGTTGGAATGGGGGGAGCGTTCACCGGGGTCGCGGACGACGCTTCCGCGCTCTATCACAATCCAGCCGGACTCTCCAATTTGACTCACCGGGAAGTTACGTTCATGTACCTGAAATCGTTCTCCGATCAGAACGTCGAATTCATCGCGGCGGCGACCCCGCTTCAATTACCCGGATTTATCGGCGACGGATACACGGCCCTCGGTACGAGCGTGCTGTTCTCTCAGAACGGTACGATCGAGGTCAACCGGACGAACGCGGGCGGACAGTTGATCGGAACGCAAAGTCTCAGCGCCGGCAGCGACTTCGTCGCCAGTTTCGGCTATTCCGAGCGCATCGCCCATTTCGAGATTCCGACGAAGAACGAAGACGTGACCTTCCACCACTATATGGGAATCGGGACGAAATGGATCCGCTCGACGCTTGCCGAACAGTATTCCGCCTCCACCTTCGCCGCCGATTTCGGTTACTTCGTACGGGTTCCGGAATGGCGGACGACTGCGGGATTCGCCCTCCAAAATCTAGGGGGGGATCTCACGTTTATCGAAAGCGGAGACCCGCTTCCTCTGACCCTCGCCGGCGGCTTCGCGTTCGATCCCGCGCTTCCCGATTCAATCCTGACGCGGCGGGATACCGCCCTGCTGATCGCCGTCGATGGGGAATACCTTTCCCGGGAACGTCAGTGGCAGGCGGACGTCGGCGTCGAATATTCGCTTTTACGGCGACACGCGGTGCGTTTGGGCTACCGCCTCAACCGCGACGCCATCGGACTGACCTTCGGATTCGGCACCGCGTGGAACGGAATCGAGATCGATTACGCGTGGGGTCTGACCAGCGCTCTTAGCGACACGCACCGCTTTAGTTTTACCTACCGTTTCGGACGCGTGGCCGCCCAGAAACGCGAAATGAAGCAGCGGCCCTTTATCGAACGCATGCCCGATCGTGAAGAACTGAGGGGCATCGAAGAGCAGACGCCGGTACCCGTCGACCCCCCGAAACGCCGTCCCCGGCGGGAACCACGCGGACAAGGCGCCGCTCCCGGCTGGATTTATTGATAATCGGCGGTTACACTTCTTCCATGAGCGAGGTCCTCGTTCTCAATCGGAATTTTTACGCGATAGCGGTCACGGGCTGGCAGCGGGCGATCTCGCTGCTCTATCTCGATCACGCGCGCGTCGTGGACGAAGGCTACCGCACTTACGATTTCGGGGATTGGCTGGACGCCTCCCGTTCCCTGGAGTCCGAGACCTCGGCCTTCGTTCGGACGCCGAATCACAAAATCGCGATTCCGGAGGTGATTTCGCTTCGTCTCTTCGGGAAAGTTCCCAAACGCGAGGTGACCTTTTCCCGGCGGAATCTGCTGCTTCACTACGGTTGGCGTTGCTGTTACTGCGGGGAGCGCTTCGCGAGCGATGAACTCAATCTCGACCATATTCTCCCGAAGTCCCGCGGGGGAGGAACCAGTTGGGGGAACGTCGTCGTCTCCTGCATCCCCTGCAACAAACGAAAGGCGAATCTTCTTCCGTCGGAGGCGGGCATGAAGCTGCTGCGGGCCCCCGCTCGGCCGCGGCCCCGAACGGGTCCTCTGCTCTGGCCTCAGCGCGCCCCCGCACGGCCGTCCTGGAAGCGCTTCCTCTCCGCCTCGGCCTATCCGGCTTGATTTCGACTCGCCGACATTACGCCCGCAACTCTCACGAGGTCGCGCTTATATCGTAAAATGGCGCAATGTTGACGCGGCGCCTTTGGTTCTTATCGACCGCCTCGGTATACGCGTTGTTGGTCGCGATCAGTTGGAGTTTAGACCAAGGACAGGCGCACGCCGCCTCCGCCTTTCGTTCTTTCAACGAACCGGGGCAGAAATCCCCCTCCCGGCGAAAAGCCGGCTCCGGGGGCAAACGCGTCCCCTACCGCAAAATCAGTCGGACCGCGGACGGCTACGCGCTCGATTACGGTTTCAAGAACTTCAACGGCGATTCGCTCGACTTCCAAGCGGAATTGGACTCCGAATCCGTCGCGGCCTCCATCCGGGAATTCGGATTTAAGAAGTCCGATTTCGACAAACTCGACGCCTGGTATAAGAAGGCGCAAAAAGACGCCGTGGCCTCGGCCAACGCGCGCTTTGTTTCCGGCAAGGTCCAGGCCAAGAACGCCGCGGAGCTGAAGTCCAAACTGTCGTTCATTAAAGGCATCAACGCGGGAATTCAGAAGGAACTCGACGGGAAGCTCGCCAGTCTCTCGAAGCAATACCGCAAGAGGCGGCTTAAGGTTTACGAGGATTCCGGGTTCCGGTACAAGGACTCCAAGACCGTTGAAGTCGACATCCCCGCAATGGTCTCCCGCAACTGGAAGCGCGTTCGCCCGGTCGCGCATGCCTTTGCGAAGCTCGCCCGCGCACATGGATACGATCAAGAGGAACTGGTCGGCGCTGCGACCGCGTGGGTGCAGACCGCGATCATCTACGAGGTCCCGGCGGACAACGAAGGTTCCCGGACCGTCGCGGGGATCATGCCGCCCTTGAAAACCCTGATCCTCGGCCAGGGAGACTGCGACACGAAAACCGCGCTGTTGGCCTCGGTGCTGCTGAACTGGCCGAAGATCAAGATGGTGGGACTCGGGATTCCCGGCCACTACCTCATGGCCTATCAACGCCCGCCGAGGCGCGGGGACATCTATTTGGAATACAAAGGGCTTCCGTTCGTGATGATCGAATCGGCCGGCCCGGCCTGGCTCAATCCGGGCGACGTCGGTGCGTCGACGAAGAATTATCTTAAGTCCGGAAAGAATTTCAGGATTCAGCCGATGGGAGCTTAGCCTATGTTTTGGGATCAGATTATCGTCAGCCTGGCCGAATTCCTTCTCACGATTTTTCTGGCCGTGTTCGTCGTCTTCTGGAGCTACAAGAGTTTCGACAAGATCAACACGGGCTTCGACGCTCAGACGGAAATCTACAACGGCAATGTCGCCGTCGCGACTCTGATGGCGGCCTTGATGTTCGCGACCTCGCGCATCATGCGGGAAGCGATCTATCCGGTCATCAGCATTTTGCAGGTCGGCATCACCGGCGGCGGGCACGCGCTTTGGACACTCGGTCTCTACGCGATCGGCCATCTCTTTTTCGCCTTCCTGCTCTCGGTCGGATGCGTCCAGTTCGCGATGAAGTTTTTCGCAAAGCTCAACAGCGGCTTCGACGAAATCGAGCAGATCCATAAGGGCAACACCGCCGTCGCGGTCATCATGGGGGCGGTGATCTTGATCGTCGCGATGTTCATGCAGTCGGGCGTCAGCGCCCTGACCAAATCCCTGATCCCCCAACCGGAACTCGGGGATCTGCGGATCATGGACTGAGCCCGACGGATCCCTAATCGAGCGCTAAAGCGCGGACCAGCGCCGGCCCGTCGATTCGGTCATCTCGCAATCGACCGAGACGGTCCCTGTCGTGAAGTCGTAGACCCACGCCCCCGAGTTCGCGCGCTCCTCCGGCGGGATTTCCAGCCGCGACGCGCGCCCCTTCAAGCAAATCAGAGGAGAAAGGCGAACCGCGGGCAATTCGGAAAGCGCGGACGGGAAACGTCCCGTCTCGGAGTGAAATGAGCCGACCGCGGATCTCAATTGTTCGAGCGCCTCTTTCGTCCGCGACTCCCTCTTCATCGCGAGCGTTTTCGCCGATTCTTGGATCACCGTGAGGTGAAGCACGAGTCCCGCGAGGCAGAAAAGAGAGAGACCCCATCGCTTGCGCGCGGTGAGCGAGAGCCCCGCGAGCAAATAGAGCGCCATCGGCAGCAGCAGCGCGGCGCGCGTCATTCCCTGGTTTAGAACGCTCAGCAGAGTCGCGGAAAAGACGACCCCCACGAAGAACACCATCGCGAGGACCCCCGTCATCTTCCTGAGAAACGCGCGCATGGCCAAACGCGCTTCGCGCTCCGCGCGCTCCTCTTCGGTGGGTTCGTCCATGAGGAGAGTTTAACGATTCTGGCCGCAAGCTTAAATCCCTGCTATCCTTTCGGCGTGTTCCCCTATTTCGACATCGGTCCGGTTCGATTTGAGCCGTACGGGTTTCTCGTCGTCCTGGGCACGACGCTGGGAATTCTATGGCTTTGGAGGAAGCGCGAATATCTGCACGCCCCGGATGAAACGCCGGCCGATTTTTGGGCGCTCGTCTATTCCGTCGTCCTCGGGGGGCTCATCGGCGGCAAAGCCGGTTATATTGTCGTCGAGTGGGCTTGGTTTCGCAAGGAACCCTGGCTGATCCTTCTGGATTGGCGCAGCGGCTGGGTATTCTGGTTCGCGGTCCTCGGCTCCATTGCGGCGGGCAAGCTCTACCAAATCCGCCATAACCGCGGGCGCGACCGAAAACGGGCCTACCTGCCGATCGCCGACTACATCGTGACCGCCCTTCCGATGGGGCATTGGATCGGGCGCCTCGGATGCTTCTTCCAGGGCTGCTGCCACGGGCGGCCGACCTCCCTCCCGTGGGGCGTCACTTTCTCTCACCCGGCCTGCAATGTGGCCGATGATCTTCTGGGAGTGCCCCTGCACCCGACCCAGCTTTACGAGGCGGCCGGGGAACTCGCGCTGGCGGCCTTTCTCTACTGCACCGTGATTCGGGGGATCGAACGCGGGAAGTATCGGTACGGAACGGCGTTCTTCTCGTTCATCGGAATTTACGGCATCATGCGGTTCTCCATCGAGTGTCTCCGGGGGGACGATCGCGGGAGTTTCGTTTCCGGTGCGCTCTCGCCGTCCCAATGGCTGTCTTTGGCCGCGGCGGCAATCGCCGCCGCCGCACTCCTGCGCCGAGGGGTTCGCGAAGAGGACCCGGACGGACGCAGCATCTACTTGTGATAGGATAGGCAATGTCTCTGCTGGAAAAAGCCGTCGATTCCATGAAAAAGATCTTCCCCGAAGTCCCGTGGAAGGTCCGCCTTTCCTATCACGGACAGAGCCGCTCGTTCGGGAGCGGCGTAGAGCGAACCTGGATCGACTTCCATCACCCCGCCCCTTTGCGCCGTTTGGCCTGGTACGATATCGCCGGATTCCTCGATCACTATGTCGCGGGCCGCGCCGATCTCAACGGAGACATCTACGGCTTCGTCGGCCTGCGCATGCACGTGAAGCGCCACGAGGATTGGACCGTCGACGCTTTTCGAAAAATTCGATTCGTCGGGACGACGCTCTTCCCGTCGAGCGTCCGGCGGAAACTGGTCGCCGTTTCCTCGCACTACGATCTCCCCAACGAGTTCATCCTCTCCTATCTCGATCAGCGGACGCGGGCCTATTCCTGCGCGATGTGGAAAGACGCGGACAACGTCGCCTTCCCCGAGGACGAGCCGCTTGAAGACGCCCAGCACCGGAAATTCCATCAGGCCGCCTCCGCGCTTGAACTGCAGCCCGGGGACAAATTTCTGGACATCGGGTGCGGATACGGCTATATGGTGAACCTGGCCGAAAGGGAATTCGGCGTTAAGGACGCGTTGGGGATTACGCTCTCACGCAATCAAGTCGAGCAGGGATATTCCAAGAGCATGCGGCTCGCGCATTACTACGAACTCCCCGCGGAAGGCGCCTACGATAAGATCTTCACCTGCGGGATGGTTTCTCATCTCGACCGGTCGGAAATCGAACGCTACTACCGGCATGTGTATGGATTGCTGAAAAGCGGAGGGCGGCTGTGGATGCATGGGATCGTTCCCCCGGCCCTTTCTGCGTCGGTCACGAATTACACGACGATCTCGGGGACCTTCTCCCAGCGATACGTTTTCCCGGACCACTACCAGTTTCCGGTTCACGAACATCTGAAGGTCATGGAAAAAATCGGTTTCCGCGTTCGTGAAGTCCGCTTCAAATACGGACATTACGCAAAAACGCTGCGGCACTGGTACAAGCGCTATTTAGAAAACCTTCCAAACACCCGACCGTTGATCAATCCGACCATCGAACGCGCGTGGCATCTCTTTCTAACCTACGGATCCGTCGTGGACGGCCCGTGGTCCATCATAAAGCAGATCCTCGCGACGAAGGACTGACGGGTCAGGGGATCAGGCGGAACGCGCGCCACAACGGGCGCGTCATCCAATCAAGCACGCCGATTTCCGTCAAGAAAGCCGCGTAAGGGGACAGAGCCTCGGTCACCCGCTCGCGTCGTCTTGGGTTTTCCCAGGCTTGACGGTATCCGTCGCTCAGCCCGAGCTTCAGATAGACTTCCTCGCAGACGCTCGCCTGGACGATCGTATAAACGATCAGCGGCGCGTAGAACTTTGCCCAAAATTTGGACAGAAAGGCGAGCTTGGGCCACGCGTCCCGAAGATAATCTTTCGCGAAAGCCCGATGCTCTTCTTCCTCCGCGACATGCAGCTCGATGATGCGGCGGTATGTCGGGTGCAGAGACGCGTCCCGAACCGTCGCGCGATTCACATGGTCGAGGAATGACTCGCCGCCCAGAATCGAAAGATAAAATGTCGCGCGGGTCGCGGTGAGCTTCATGAATCCGCCCTGCAAGCGAAGCCATAAGGAGGGGAGATAGGGCGGAGTCCCCGAACGGCGGATGTATTCTCCGAAAATCTCGCAATGACGCGCCTCCTCGGCGACCTCCCGAAGAAGAAAGCGATGTCGGGGATCGGTTGCGGGCAGATGGTACAAATGGCGCATCAGGGCGTTCACCAGGATATTCTCGAACCACATCCCGTAGGCGAATTGGGCCGAGGCTTCGTGACGCGAGTAGGCCCGGCGGTCGGCCTCGGTCATCTGCTCCCAAAGCGGCGTGCCGTAAAGGGGGCAGAAGCGGGGCGGGAGATGGAACGCGCGATCGTCGAGCGGAACGCTCCAATCGACCGTATCGAAGGCGTCCGTACGGCGGGTCAAGCCACCGCGCTCCAAAACGCAATCGCGCGGTTGGTCCATTCGGCGTCGGACGCTCCGGGCGCGGGCGGACCCGCGACGACCACGCGTTCAGCGGGAACCCCATAGTCTTCGACGACCGCCGCCTTCACCGCAGCGCTCGGCACGACGACCGTCTTGAACTTGGCGCGCTTGAGGGCCTTTCGGATGGTTTTTTGCGAAGGACCTGCCGTTGGGGAGTCCGGAACAAGGAGGATGTCGGCATCGGCCACGTCCCCGGCCGAAATCAGAAGATCCAGGGGTTCGGCCTTCATCTCGCGCAGCACGCGGCGGGCGAAGACCCAACGCCCGAAAGCTCCTCCGCATTTCACCGGATCGATGATATGCGCCTGTCCGCCGGCCGCGGCGACCTTGCCGG
Source organism: Elusimicrobia bacterium CG_4_9_14_3_um_filter_62_55 (assembly GCA_002790095.1). Lineage (GTDB taxonomy): Bacteria > Elusimicrobiota > Elusimicrobia > UBA1565 > UBA1565 > UBA1565. The sequence continues at coordinate 44,458 of PFUL01000141.1, forward strand.
CCGAAACCTTTTCGGAGATCACATGCGGTTCATCCCCCCGGCTCGACGCCGCCTTCACGAGCGCGAGCGTCCAACGCCCCTGAGGTGAATCCTCGGATACTTCCCGGACGATAAAGCCGATTTTCATGCGAACACCCTCCACAGGCACGGTCCCTCCGTGTTATGCAACAGAGGGTCCCTCTCCGTCAAGGAGGGGGGGCGGGGTCAGTCGAGGAGTTCTTCCGCGGAATCCCGTTCGGCGCGTTTACGCTCGTGCGGGTTCAGCAGCTTTTTGCGCAGCCGAAGCTTCAACGGCGTCACTTCGACCAACTCGTCGGCCTCGATATAGGCGATCGCCTGCTCGAGGGTGATCGGACGCGGCGGAACCAAGGTGAGGGCTTCGTCGGTCGATTTCGTGCGCATGTTGGACATCTGCTTCGCCTTGCACGGGTTGACGACCAGATCGTTGTCCCGGCTGTTCTCGCCGACGATCATCCCGGGGTAGACTTCGACGCTCGGGTGGATGAACATCGTCGCGCGGTCCTGCAGGCCGTAGAGCGCGTAGGCGGTCGAAGTCCCGGGTTCCTTCGCGACCAGAACCCCGTTCTTTCGGTGGGAACTGTCCCCGGCCTGAAGGGCGTAGCCGTGGAAGCTGTGGTACATGGTTCCAGTGCCGCGGGTCAGCGTCAGGAAGTCGGACTTGAAGCCGATCAGCGCGCGCGCGGGAACGAGATACTCCAGTCTCAGGCGCCCGGAACTGTCGGTGGTCATGTTTTGCATCTTGCCGCCGCGATTTCCCAACGTCTCAAAGAGCGGTCCTTGAAATTCCGAGTCCACATCGATGTAGAGCGCCTCGATGGGTTCGTGAATTTGTCCGTTGACGCGCTTGAGGATCACCTCGGGGCGCGATACCGCGAGTTCGTAGCCCTCGCGGCGCATCGCTTCGATCAGCACGGAGAGATGGAGTTCCCCGCGTCCGGAAACCTTAAACCTTCCCTCACCCGGCAGTTCGACGATCTTGAGACCGACGTTCGTTTTCTGCTCTTCCAGCAGGCGAGCCTTTAAATGGCGGCTCGTGACGTACTTCCCGTCCTTGCCGGCGAACGGGCTGTCGTTGACCATAAACTGCATCGCAAGCGTCGGTTCGTCGATCGTCAGCGCCGGAAGCGCTTCGGGATTTTCGGGAGAGGCGATCGTGTCGCCGACATCGACCGTTTCGATTCCGGCCAAAGAGACGATGTCGCCCGCGCGGGCTTCCTTGATCTCGGCCTGGCCGAGGCCGGTGAAGCACATCAATCGCGTCACCTTATGCTTGGTGACGCCTCCGCCGCTTTTGACGAGCGCGACGGTCTCCCCGACGCGCACCGCGCCCCGGCTGATCCGGCCGATTCCGATTTTCCCGATGTAGTTGGAATTGTCCAGCATCGTGACCTGCATTTGCAGCGTGCCGTTTTCGTCGACCGGCGGCGGGGGGACACGCTCCAAAATCGCGTCGAAAAGAGGGGTCAGGTCCTTCCCGGGGGTTCCGGGGTCCGCAGAGGCCCATCCCTGCTTCGCTGCGGCATAAAAAACGGGAAAGTCGAGTTGCTCGTCATCGGCGCCCAAATCGATCAAAAGGCAGCTGACCTCATCGAGCACTTCGGCGGGACGGATATGAGGGCGGTCCATCTTGTTGATGACCACGATCGGCGGAAGGCCCCGGTCGAGCGCTTTGTGAAGCACGAATTTCGTCTGCGGCATCGGCCCTTCGACGGCGTCGACGATGAGCAAGACCCCGTCCACCATCTGCAGCACACGCTCGACTTCTGATCCGAAATCCGCGTGTCCGGGAGTGTCCACGATGTTTAAGGTCCGGCCCGCATAGGCGACCGAAGTGCATTTGGAGAGAATCGTGATGCCCCGCTCCATCTCCTGTTCGTTGGTGTCGAGAGCCTGACCCTTCGGGGCTTCCCCGTGGATCGTGACTCCGGTTTGGCCGAGCATCGCGTCGACCAAGGTGGTCTTTCCGTGGTCGACGTGGGCGATGATCGCGATGTTGCGCACGTCGGCGCGGTCTTGTTTGGAGCTCATGTTTGCTACTCACAGGAAGCGGACCGCCGGGAATCCCCCGCGGTCCGCTTGTTTAAAGAAGAAAGCCACCTGCAAGGTGTCGTACGCGTCGTGGGGCGGTGGCTTCCAAATCTGAACGCCCGCCATTCTACCTTTTCCCCGTGGGGGATAGCAACGCAACAGCGGTTCAACGATCGGGGATTTCGGGATACAGAATCAGATCCCGCCGCACGGCTTTTGCGCCGCCGATCCAGGGCTTATGCGTGGGGCGCGCCGCGCGCAGCTGCTGCCGGGCCGATAGGGGGGATTTATCGTACGGCGGGGATTTCTCGTCGAAATAGTCCGCCAGATAGTAAGGGTGGTCGACGAGCAGCCGGAAGCCGCCCTTTACCGCGGGCACCTCAAATTCGTAGCGTCCCTTCGCGTCCGATTGCGCGGTGAAAATTTTCTGTTCCGTCGAATCCATCAGCATCAGTTCGGCGCCCACGACCGGCTTGAGGGAAATCATGTCGTAGAGGCGGCCTTGGAACAACCAATCACCGGCCTCCGGGTCATTTCCGGTTTCCTCTGCGTTCTTGGAGGAGGAGCCTTTCGGCTTCGACGCCTCCAGCTTGCGGTCGACTTCCGCGTTCAGGGCTTTCATTCTGGGGTCGTCGAGCGGATCGAAGGTCTGTTCCTTCATCGGACCCGATGGCGCTTGGGGGAGCGCGGCAGCCGCTTCACGGGCCTCCTCCGCAGCCGTCAGCGGCGCGGGTTCGGGAAGCGTCAACGACGGCGCGGCGGGAGGTTCCACGGGTGCCGCACCGAGCCCGAACAGCATCAAAATATTATCGAAGGCTCCGATCTTAAACAAAAGAAAGGCCCCGCCCAAAATCGCGACGGTTTTCAGGGTCCCGCCCTGCGGAGGCGGCGTCACGACGGGGGGTTGGAACGCCGGCTGCGCCGGGTTCGTCTCGGCGCCAATCGAGACTTCCTCCGAGGACGGCGATGCGCCCCCCGGCGAGGGTATCGCGGAAGCCGCTTCGGCTTTGCGGGACGTCTGCGGCGCGTGCGCCCGTGGATCCTGGCTTTCGGAGTCCGGCAAAACGAATTGACAGAAGGGACAATTCGGTCCCGGATTCTTAAGCTCGAATTGACAATTCGGGCACTTCACCCCGTTAGTTTAATGGAATGCCCGAAGAAGGGCAAGTGCAGTGCGCGTCAGCTCGGCTTTCTGTTCGTCCAGCCCAAAGCGTAGGGCATCGGCGAGATGAAGAACAGGTACAAGAACGCGACGAGCACCATCGCCTGGAGCGGCAAAGAACCGTAGAACGGATCGGCCGGGCGGGGCGGATCATCCTCGAGACGGTGTCCCGATCGGCGCACGCGCGAACGACGCGGCGCGGGGCGGGATTCGAAGGGGGGGGTGACCAGGCCGGCCTGTACCGTCTCTGGAAGCTCCGAGGTTTCCGCCGAGGGGGCGGCGACCGACGCCGCACCCGCCGAGACCGCGTCCCGCAGCAGCGCCGCAACCGGCGCCTGCACAACCGCGACAGTGCGCTTGCCCTCCGGGAACGGATCCCGGGTCACGAATGCCCAAAGCGACGCGAACGTGGAACTCTCGCCGGACTGGGGCGGCTGCCCGGGTGTCAGGTTCGCGGTCGCGCCGGCCGCGCGCGGACCGGGAGCGGATACCATCACCGATTGCGCAGGGCGTTCCTCTCGCTCGGCGTTGCGCACCGGATCGATAGGATCGCCGTAGGTCGGCATCGACCGGGCGGGGACCGACATCGCTTCCGGCATCGGAGCCGCGGTGAAGGGAACATCTTTGCGGTCCCAGCCGCCCATGCGAACAGTTTCTTCGGGGGCACCCGCTTCTGTGGGGGAACCCGCAGAAGCGCCGCCGCCCGAAGAGGATCCGCCGCTCGAACCGCCGCCGGAGCCTCCACCCGACCCGCCGCCGGAGGAACCTCCGCCTGAACCGCCGGTGGATCCCGTCGGAGAGGGATCTCCGCCCGAGGGTCCGTCCGTCGGTCCCGGAGCGGAGGGACCCGGTTTGGGGCTGCTCCCGGTGCTGGGGCCCGAGTCGTCCGGACTTGGATTTGTTCCGGTCGTTGCAGCCGGGCGAGTTCTCGCCGCGGCCGTCTCTACGGGAGCGGGCTTCGTTTTCGGATCGGGCTTTGCCGACGCGACGAGAACCGGCGGCTTGGGTGCGGGACGCTCTTCTTTCCGGTCGTCCGTCAAGACTAGACGAGGATCGGGTCCGCGTTCGGGGGAGGGTTCCTTCGGTTCGGCGGGCGGAGCCGCGACGACGACCGGTGGTTTCCGATTTTCCTCGGTCTTTACTTCCATCTGCGCGAGCGCCGTTTCCGCCAAGACGATCGGCTCGGGAGTCGGTTGAGGGCGAAACGTCGGGACGACGGAGTGGAACAAAGCGATCGCCCGGGTTCCTCCGGGAATCCGCTCGAGCAAAGGACGGAGGCTCAACTCGGGTTTCGCGTCGGCGATCCGGATCTTGGTTTCGGCTGATTTTTCGATGCGAGGGTCGGCCTTCGTGCGGGGATCGAGCTTCACCTTGGCGTCGGCGAGTTCCACCGTCCGGGTACGGGTGTCGGTTTTTAAACGCGCCTTGGCCTTCGCGTCCGCCAATTCCACAGTCCGGGTGCGGGGATCAGCCTTCGTGCGGGGATCGAGCTTCGCCTTCGCTTTGGCGTCGGCCAGTTCCACCGGGCG
>PFUL01000059.1:0-13535 GCA_002790095.1 Elusimicrobia bacterium CG_4_9_14_3_um_filter_62_55
GGTTAGCCGTGTGAGTCGAATAGCTCATGCACGGTTAGAAAGGGGGGCTCAGGAAACCGGAGGCAGTGCGCCCACCGGCGCCTGAGCCCTACCAATGGTGCTCATCCCCGAGTCCGAGATGTGGCTGCTGAAAAACGAGAAGGCGTTCAAGGCGGTGCAGACGGGGTTGAAACAGTCGGCCGAAGGCAAGCTTAAGTCGCGTAAGAGCATGGCGCGCAACGCCGACGATCAAATCGAATAGCCGTGCGCTTTGACCTGTTCTTTACGGCGCCCGTCTTGTGCGAGGGGTGCCCCCCTGTTGCGCACTGACTACCGCGAACCATCTAAATTCCCTTTTGGGCTTATTAAGTACAATTCGACAATGAGGGCGTACGCTCACTCTCATCCCGAGTTGCCCTCCGAACGATGGCACTTGCTAGAAGACCACCTCCGGGAGGTGGGCCGGCGCGCCGCCGGTTTTGCGGCGCCCTTCGGGTCTGACGAGTGGGCGCGCCTCGCCGGTTTGTGGCACGATCTCGGCAAGTATCGGCCGGCCTTCCAGCATATGATTCACTCGGCGGGCGGGGAGAACGCGCATGTGGAGGATGCTCAAAGAGTGGACCATAGTTCCGTTGGAGCCGCATATGCTCAGCGGCACCTCGAAAGCCGCTCCGTTCCCATCGCCCTTGCCATCGCCGGTCACCATTGCGGTCTGCAGAATCACGCGTACTGGAAGGAAACGCGAGGTCCGAAGACGGGTCATTTGCTTGAGGAAGTGGATATCCCTGCCGTTCCCGCAGATATCATCGCCATCCCGCAATTGACTGTCCCGCCGATGCTGTCCGGGCAACCAAACGGACAGTTGTTTCGGAATATGGAATTTTGGACTCGAATGCTTTTCTCCGCCCTCGTGGATGCCGATCGCCTAGACACCGAAGCGTTCTTGTCTCTTGAAAAGAGCGAAGGCCGCGGAGGCCGCGGAGGCTTCCCGCCTCTTGGAGAACTGGCCAGCCGTCTTCGTATATTCATGGAAGATCTCTCAGGTACGGTTGGCCCGAGCGCCATTAATACGGAACGCGGACGGGTTTTGTCGCGGTGCCGCGAACTTGCTTCTCGAGTGCCAGGAATTTTCAGCCTAACGGTTCCTACGGGCGGAGGCAAGACTTACGCTTCTCTGACATTTGCGCTCGACCATGCGCTGGCAAATGGGATGGAGCGGGTCATCGTGGTCGCTCCATACTTGACCATCATAGACCAGACTGTGGCCGCATATCAGAAGGCCCTGCATCGCCATCAGGATGGGAAGGATGCTCTGGTTTTGGTCGAGCACCACAGTGGAATTGAGCCCGAGAAGGAAAACTTCCGCAACCGCCTGGCCTCGGAAAACTGGGATGCGTCGCTCGTTGTGACGACGGCGGTCCAGTTCATCGAAAGTCTCTTTGCGAGAAACCCTTCCCAATGCCGCAAACTGCACAATTTGGCTCGGAGCGTGATTGTTATAGACGAGGCGCAGACATTGCCTGGGGATTTCTTGCTACCCATCGTCGATGTTCTAGGCGGATTAGTGGAGCATTATGGAGCAAGCCTTCTGCTCTCCACTGCCACCCAACCGGAATTGCGCGAGCGCGTCGCGCCGGATGGGCGCAAGATAGCGGGCTTCCGGGACATCGTCGAGATCGCCGGCACGCCGGAAGAGGTTAAGGTTTCCTTCAGGCACCTACGCCGGGTCAAGCCCAAGCGCGCGCTTACGAAAGATTGGGATGAAATCGCTGCGCTTGTGGCACGAGAGCCGCGGGCTCTTGCCATCACCCACCGGCGCGATGATGCCCGCATTCTAGCCGAGCGCGTCCAGGCGCTTCGTGCCGGAGAACCGCTGTTCCACCTCTCCGCGCTTATGTGTGCGCGACACCGCCAGGAGAAGATCGCAGTCGTCAAGTCGGCGTTGAAGGCTCCGGATACGGTCGTGAGAGTCGTTTCGACTCAATTGGTCGAGGCAGGAGTCGACTTTGACTTTCCCGTAGTATTTCGCGCCATGGCTGGACTGGATTCACTCATACAGTCGGCGGGCCGATGCAACCGCGAAGGCCGCCTGACTGAAGGCAAACTTGTGATCTTCGACGCTCCGACGCAGCCACCCGTTGGACAGCTTCGCGCGGCCGCTGACGAAACGAAGGCCCTGCTGGCAGCCAATCCCGGACTAGATTTGTTCGATCCGGAGATATACCAACGCTTCGACGCTCGTTTGCAGCGGGTCGGGGATCTAAAAGGAATCCAGACCTTGCGTGAGCAATTGGCGTTCGAGGACGTCGCGCGCGAGTTGCGGCTGATAGACGGCGCTTGGCAGGCGACCGTGATCGTGCCTTGGGGTCCTGTCGGTAAGCGAACCGAGTCTCTCGAACTCCTGGCCAAAGTGGAAAAGGTGGGCGATCCACATTTTCTGCGCGATGTTTCTCGGCGTCTTCAGGGCTACTCAGTCTCTATTCCTCGCCGCCAGGCGGACGAATGGCTAAGGGAAGGGGTTCTTTATGCGGTTCAAGACCTATTCCTCGGCCTGGCGCCGCCTTATCGCCACCTGTACACCGAGGAGTTCGGGTTGATCGCGGGCAAGGAGCGCCCCATCGCCGATCCGGCGGCGCTCATTGGATGAATGGAGGGTAATCGAGTGACTGAGATTAAGCTGGACAGCGTTCTCTTCAAGCTTCGGATCGGCGGTGAACTTGCTTGCTTCACGCGTCCCGAGATGAAGGTCGAGAGGGTGAGCTATGAGGTTATCACGCCTTCCGCCGCACGCGGCGTTTTGGAAGCCATCCTCTGGAAGCCGGCCATACAATGGGTGGTTCGTCGCATCCATGTGCTCAGGCCAGTTCGCTGGATCGGTTTCAAGCGCAACGAGGTCACGAAGAAACTGGCCTTGACCGGCGTCGGCAAGGCCATGAGAGGAACTACGTTCTTGGAGCCGCTTGTTGTGGATGAGGACGGCAACCGAGCCCAGAGGCACACTCTCGCGCTCCGGGATGTCGAGTATGTCATCGAAGCCGGGTTCCGCATGGTTCCGGATAAGGCCGGCCCAGAGGATAATCCGATGAAATTCTCGGAAATGTTCCTGCGCCGGTTGGAGAAGGGACAATGTTTCCGGACGCCTTATCTGGGGTGCCGGGAGTTCGCGGCTTGGTTTCGACCAGTGAGCGAGCCGTTCCAGGCCATCGAAGAAACGCGCGACCTCGGGTTGATGCTCTACGATGTTAAGTTTGGCCCAACGAATGGGACCCATCATTATCCCGAAGCTAGACCTCATTTTTTTCATGCTCACATGGAGCGCGGAGTTATCGCCGTGAACCGGCCGGATTCCTGGTCCAAAAAGGAGGAGGCTCGATGATACTCTCTGCGCTTGCAGAATTGGCCAAAAACGAAGGGTTGATAGCAGATCCAGACTATGAGCAGAAAGATGTTACGCGTATCATTGAGCTGGATAAGAGCGGAGCTCTGCTGGGCATTATTGATGCCCGCATGCCCGACAAGAAGGGGAAGCCTCGTCCGGTCCGGTACAGTGTGCCGAAGACGGTTGTGCGTCCTGGAACCGTACCGAAGCCGCAATTCCTCTATGACAAGCTTGAGTATTTCTTCGGAGTAGTAGGCAAGGATAAAGATGTCGATTCTTCTAAGGTGAATAAACACATCGACTTGGCCATCAAACTGCATGCACAAGCTTGCAATGAGACGGGTGATCTGGGATTAGCGGCGGTCTTGATGTTTCTGCAAGGACAGGAGGGGCGTTCGGATAGGGCGAGCGTCTTGCCTGAAGATATCGGTGCAAACGAATGGTTCGTCTTTCGGCAGTCCGGCGATCAGGAATTGATCAGTGATCGCCCGGCCGTTCGGGAATGGTGGAAGCGTCGTCGGGTCGAGACGGGCGCTACAAACGCAATCTGCCTTGTGACCGGGAACGCCTGCGTTCCGGTCGACAAACATGACGCTATTAAAAAAGTGCCGGGAGGCTCCACTTCTGGAGTCGCTATCGTCACGTTCAATAGTCCGGCATTCGAGTCATACGGATTCGACCGAAATGAGAATGCGCCCATCGGCCGGGCAGCGGCGGAGGGTTATGCGCGCGCGCTCAACAGGCTGCTCGATCCGGCCTACCCTGACCCACACAACGCGGGACAAACCTTGCCGCGCAGGAATATTCGTGTCAGCGAGGACACCGGCGTTGTGTTTTGGACGGCCGACACGAATAACGAGTTTCCGGACATCTTCGAAGCCCTTTTGTCGCGCCCCGATGAGAGTATCGTCGCCCGGCTTTTGGAGGCGCCTAAGTCGGGGCGGCAGCCGTTTTTGCAGGACACCAAACCCTTCTATGCTCTCACGCTCTCCGGGGGCCAGGGACGGGCCACAATACGAGACTGGTATACGGGCAGCGTGAGCGAGATGGCGGGACGAGTCAACCGTTACTTTGAAGATCTGAAGCTGCATTTCCCTTTCGAGGGGCCCCCTCAGCCGTCCCTCAAAGAGTTGCTTCGATCCGTGGTGTTTAAAGGAGAGGAAAAGAATATTCCTCCAAACTTAGCAGCTGATTTTCTGCGAGCCATTCTTAAGGGTCAGTCGCTTCCCGGCACTCTTTTGCACGCGGCAGTCCGTCGTTGCAAAGCGGAGGGTCCAATGAGTCAAGGAGACCGGGGCAAGTCGAACAAAAGACATCGCAGCCATCTGCGCATGCAGGTGATTAAAGGCGTTCTTCGCCGACTGAAAGATCGGCCGGAGCTATCGGAGGTCAGACCCATGCTGGATGAAAAAAATACCCATGCAGCCTATCTGTTGGGAAGATTGTTCGCGGCGCTGGAGCACTTACAAGGGGCCGCGCAAGGACAGACCAATGCGACCGTCGGAGACCGTTTCTACGGTGCCGCTTCGACGGCACCAGTGACCGTCTTCGGGCGTTTGCTTGGCCTTTCCAAGCATCACCTTGCGAAGCTGCGCAAGGAAAGGCCGGGTCAAGCCGTCAACCTGGACAAGATGATTACGGCCATAATGGGATACCTCCCGGCCGAGAAGTTTCCCTCCACGTTCCCGATGGAGGAGCAGGGCTTGTTCGCTGTAGGCTACTATCATCAGCGACAGGCGCTTTTTACGAAGAAGGAAGAAGTGCAGGCCGCATCCTAAAGGAGACATGACCATGACCCCGATTAGCAATCGCTACGACTTCGTCTATCTGTTTGACGTGGCCGATGGCAACCCCAACGGCGACCCGGACGCCGGCAACCTTCCCCGCGTCGATCCTGAGACGGGCCAAGGACTGGTGACCGATGTATGTCTGAAGCGCAAGTTACGCAACTACGTGCTGGCGGCCAAGGATAACAAGCCACCTTTCGAGATGTTCGTCCTTGAAAAGGCTGTCTTGAACAAGCAGATCGACCGTGGGGCGGTAGAGACTAATGCCAAGCCGAAGAAGGGAGAAAAGCAGAACCCAGAGAAGGCGAAGGACGCCCAGGCCTGGCTGTGCAAGAACTTCTTTGATATCCGCGCCTTCGGAGCGGTGTTGAGCACCGGAGATTTCAACGCAGGGCAGGTCCTGGGACCGATTCAGATGACGTTCGCGCGCTCAGTGGATCGCATCGTGCCTGCGGAGCACTCCATCACGCGGATGGCGGTTACCACTGAGAAGGAAGCCGTGGCGCAAGAGGGCGACAATCGGACCATGGGCCGCAAGGCCACAATCCCATACGGACTCTACAAATCGCATGGCTTCGTCAATGTGCCTCCGGCCAAAAAAACGGGCTTCAGTGAAGACGATCTCGAGCTTGTTTGGAAGGCCTTGAACATGATGTTTGACCTCGACCGGAGTGCGGCGCGGGGCTTGATGGCGAAACGTGGACTTTTTGTCTTTAAGCACGAAAGCGCCTTGGGCAATGCTCCGGCTGCCGCATTGTTCGACCGAGTTCAGGTGAAGCGGAAGGCTGACGGTCCGGCGCGAAACTTTTCCGATTATGAGGTAAGCGTGGATGAGAAGGACCTGCCTGCTGGCGTGACCTTGGTGCGGATGTAACCCGAGACATGTCCGAACAATATGTGGAGGCCGACTGCCTCCCATTGTCCGCGCTTCAGCATCTGTTGTTTTGCGAGCGCCAGTGCGCCCTGATCCATTTGGAGGGGGTGTGGGCGGACAATGCCTTCACGGTCGAGGGAAGCCACCTGCATAAGAAGGCGGATGATCGGGGATACGAATCTCGCGGGGAAGTACGTTCCGCCCGCGGGCTTCCCCTGCGTTCATTAAGGCTTGGGCTCATCGGAAAGGCGGACGTGGTGGAGTTCCATCGATGTGGTTCGGATAATCCGTCGGCCGTTCCCGTGCCGGGGATTGACGGCCGATGGGCGCCTTTTCCCGTTGAGTTCAAGCGCGGGCGTCCGAAGCGCAATCGCTGTGATGAGGTGCAAGTTTGCGCTCAGGCCCTGTGCTTGGAAGAAATGTTGGGGGTATCCATCCCGGAGGGAGCTCTCTTCTACGGTCAGACGAAGCGTCGCCTAGGCGTCGTCTTCGATCCCGACCTGCGGGGAGAGACCGAGAAAACCGTCGCGCGTCTCCACGGATTGATTGCAGCGGGCGTCACGCCTAGGGCGGTTCGCGAGTCGAAGTGCGATAACTGTTCTCTGCTCAACCACTGCCTGCCGGGAAGCATCGCTCCCGGTCGGTCGGCGGCGCGCTACCTCGCGGAGGCGTTCGCCGGGGTGGAGTCCGACTCCGAGACATCGTCATGATGCACTACCTCAATACTTTGTTCGTCACTACGCCCGGCGCCTATTTATCGAAAGAAGGGGAGACCATCACAGTCCAGGTAGAGCGTGATATCCGCATGCGGGTTCCTCTTCACAGCCTCGGAGGGGTCGTCTGTTTCGGACGCGTCTCGTGCAGCCCGGCTCTTATGGGCGAATGCGCAGAACGGCATGTGGCCATCACTTATATGACCGAGCATGGAAGGTTTCTCGCGAAGGTTCAGGGTTTCGCTCCGGGTAATGTGTTGTTGCGCCGGGAGCAGTATCGGCGGGCCGACGACGCCCGGGGCGCCCGCAAGATCGCGCGCGCCGTCGTGGCGGCCAAGATCGCCAATAGCCGGACATCGCTTCAGCGGGCTTTGCGGGACAATCCGGATTCCGATGGGACAGGAGCGTTGGAAGAGGCGGTTCGGCACCTGACCCATTCCTTGAATTCGATTCGCGAGGAGGTGTCGCTCGAAACCTTGCGCGGAATCGAGGGAGATGCCGCGCGGACCTATTTCCAGGTATTCGATCATCTCATCGTATCCCAAAAAGACGAGTTCCGATTTTCCGTGCGAAGCCGAAGGCCGCCTTTGGACAATATCAACGCCCTGCTCTCGTTCCTCTATGCCTTGCTCGCTCACGACGCCAGGGCCGCGTGCGAGTCGGCAGGGCTGGACTCCGCCGTTGGATTTCTCCACGCCGAGCGGTCTGGAAGGCCGGCATTGGCGTTGGATTTGATGGAGGAGTTCCGCCCATTCCTTGCGGACCGCTTGGTTCTGTCTTTGATCAACCGGCGTCAGATTCGCGGCAAAGGGTTCAAGAAAACGGAATCAGGCGGCGTGTTTATGAACGATGAAACCCGCAAAGAACTTCTCGTCGCGTATCAGAAAAGGAAGCAGGAGGAAATCGTCCATCCTTTTTTAGGAGAAAAGTGCCCGGTAGGGCTGCTGATCCATCTTCAGGCTCGACTGCTTGCGCGACATCTGCGCGGTGACCAGGATGGCTATCCGCCATTCATATGGAAATGATCGTGGGCGGGAGGATTCGGGAATGATGGTGCTTGTGAGTTATGATGTTGCGACGCAATCATCCCAAGGGCGACGCCGGCTACGGAGGATTGCACGGGCATGTTTGGATTTCGGCCAACGCGTGCAGAACTCGGTGTTCGAGTGCGTCGTGGACCCCGAACAATGGGCGCGCCTTCGACTACGGTTGCTTGATGAGTTTTCGGAAGAAAAGGATTCGCTGCGCTTCTATTTCCTTGGCTCGAATTCTGCGAGACGAATCGAGCATCACGGGGCAAAACCGTCGTTGGATATGGAAGGCCCGTTGATCGTTTGATGTTTTCCGCGAACCTGGAGTGAACGTTGGTCGCCTGTGAGCTTCGCGGTGTTAAATTATGTATATCGGGAAAGAGATTATTATGCGGCGCGGTGTAGAGCAAATTATTTTTAGCACTGATGTCGTAGGGTTCGCGGAAACGCGCACATTTCCGTTTATAATTTCTGCTTAATCGTATTAACGGTCGCCCCTCGCACAGGGGCGTGGATTGAAACACCGGGGTCGTCACCACCGCGTATGCGCAAAGCGTCGCCCCTCGCACAGGGGCGTGGATTGAAACCATATTCTCTCCTTAGCGGGGGAGCAGCGATCCCGGTCGCCCCTCGCACAGGGGCGTGGATTGAAACTATAGTGCCTTAACGCTGCCTGTACAGCTGTACACGTCGCCCCTCGCACAGGGGCGTGGATTGAAACTGTACATGAAACCGCTAAATCACTAGGATACGGTCGCCCCTCGCACAGGGGCGTGGATTGAAACTTTTCTGCGAATCGAGTATCCGTCCGGCGCAAGCGTCGCCCCTCGCACAGGGGCGTGGATTGAAACCAGTTAAGAGTTATCTGCATGAGCACTCCCTCCGTCGCCCCTCGCACAGGGGCGTGGATTGAAACTCCTACCGGCGCACAAGTGGGATCATGTCCCGCGTCGCCCCTCGCACAGGGGCGTGGATTGAAACTAAATCTACACTAACTCTATTCTTAGAATCGCTCTAGTCGCCCCTCGCACAGGGGCGTGGATTGAAACTTTTCGTGGTCGATGATGGCGCGGAATGTGCGGGGTCGCCCCTCGCACAGGGGCGTGGATTGAAACTTCCAAGAGCCGAATTTTAACCGCACCGCTTTGTCGCCCCTCGCACAGGGGCGTGGATTGAAACTCTGTACACTCAGTGTACACGCTACTGTACTCGGTCGCCCCTCGCACAGGGGCGTGGATTGAAACATTTGCGCGATAACCCGTTATCAATAGCGATCCGGGTCGCCCCTCGCACAGGGGCGTGGATTGAAACGCTTTGTAGTTGTGGAACCCGGGCGATCGTTTCGTCGCCCCTCGCACAGGGGCGTGGATTGAAACCCGAAAGGGGACATCCTCTATAAGCGACTCATGGCGTCGCCCCTCGCACAGGGGCGTGGATTGAAACAAGCACTATCTCAACATCCAGGCGACGGAACCCAGTCGCCCCTCGCACAGGGGCGTGGATTGAAACCCGCGCCCGTATCCTGGTGGAATACCCTTTTGCGTCGCCCCTCGCACAGGGGCGTGGATTGAAACCTGAGCGAGTTGACGAGAAACCTGGGTGCGGAGTCGCCCCTCGCACAGGGGCGTGGATTGAAACTCTCGCCTGCGCCGACAAGGACCGGGGAAACCTGTCGCCCCTCGCACAGGGGCGTGGATTGAAACCAAGGTTCGTAAATCAGCTATTCATGTTCTCGGGTCGCCCCTCGCACAGGGGCGTGGATTGAAACTTCGTCGAGGAAGCCAAGAATGAAAGGCTATCGCGTCGCCCCTCGCACAGGGGCGTGGATTGAAACTATTCCGGATCAGCGCTGTTCTTCGGCCTCATCGTCGCCCCTCGCACAGGGGCGTGGATTGAAACCCCGGAGATATAATTAAACTGCACGCGAGCGAAGGTCGCCCCTCGCACAGGGGCGTGGATTGAAACAACGCTACGCGCGGCGTCTACGCGGATATGGGCGTCGCCCCTCGCACAGGGGCGTGGATTGAAACATGAACACGCGGCAGGCATCAGCGCGGTACAGATGTCGCCCCTCGCACAGGGGCGTGGATTGAAACCAGAAACTCGGGTGGCCTCCTGGGCATCCCGGGTCGCCCCTCGCACAGGGGCGTGGATTGAAACATCATCGAGTCGGTTAAGCCGATCCCTATCGCGTCGCCCCTCGCACAGGGGCGTGGATTGAAACACACTCACCAATCGCCTCCAACTCGGAGACATAGTCGCCCCTCGCACAGGGGCGTGGATTGAAACTCCTACCGGCGCACAAGTGGGATCATGTCCCGCTGTCGCCCCTCGCACAGGGGCGTGGATTGAAACCGACTCGGTAACAAGAGAGCAGGGCATTCTTAGCGTCGTCGCCCCTCGCACAGGGGCGTGGATTGAAACGCACGAGCGACGCGGACGCGGTGCAGGCCCTGAGTCGCCCCTCGCACAGGGGCGTGGATTGAAACCCGAAGCTGACGAGCGTTGGGGGCAACCTTGAGTCGCCCCTCGCACAGGGGCGTGGATTGAAACGACGAGGCCGCGAAATGAAGAGGCCGAGCGATGTCGCCCCTCGCACAGGGGCGTGGATTGAAACTCGCCGCGCTGGCCGGCATCGCGGTAATGCTCCCGTCGCCCCTCGCACAGGGGCGTGGATTGAAACACGATCGAAACGACTGGGGGGATGCGCCCATGGTGGTCGCCCCTCGCACAGGGGCGTGGATTGAAACCCGTACAACACCGAAAAAGGCGTCGAGCCATTCGCGTCGCCCCTCGCACAGGGGCGTGGATTGAAACATTGAGTGGTACGACTACAACCCAGGCGCGTCGTCGCCCCTCGCACAGGGGCGTGGATTGAAACGTTGAGGTGCCCGGCCATTATCCAAGAGCGCCCGGTCGCCCCTCGCACAGGGGCGTGGATTGAAACTATGATCGCCCAAGCCCAAGCCCAAGTCCAAGCCCAAGCCGAGTCGCCCCTCGCACAGGGGCGTGGATTGAAACAATACTCTCCAAATGCCCTACAATATTCGGCGTTGTCGCCCCTCGCACAGGGGCGTGGATTGAAACCGCGACTGGATAGCCGAGGGCTGCCCGCCGCTGGTCGCCCCTCGCACAGGGGCGTGGATTGAAACCCGTCGTTCCGGCCGCACGACCTCGCTCTCTGGTCGCCCCTCGCACAGGGGCGTGGATTGAAACCCGTCGTTCCGGCCGCACGACCTCGCTCTCTGGTCGCCCCTCGCACAGGGGCGTGGATTGAAACTCATCGGGGTAGCGTATGCCGACGAGGGGCGGGTCGCCCCTCGCACAGGGGCGTGGATTGAAACTAGCTCGGGCAGTCGAGTGCGAGAGACTAGCCGAGTCGCCCCTCGCACAGGGGCGTGGATTGAAACCGATCCTCCGCTATGGATCTGTAACGGCCCCGCGTCGCCCCTCGCACAGGGGCGTGGATTGAAACGACGGAGCCTGAGCAGTGGGACCTAGTCGCGGGTCGCCCCTCGCACAGGGGCGTGGATTGAAACCTCGGCGACATGGGCGATAAGTTCGCAGCGGCCGTCGCCCCTCGCACAGGGGCGTGGATTGAAACGTGGGTCCGTTGCCGTTTATAGATGATAGCGGGTCGCCCCTCGCACAGGGGCGTGGATTGAAACATCATCGGTAATAGGCGAAGTACATTTCGCCGTGTCGCCCCTCGCACAGGGGCGTGGATTGAAACATCGACGAATCGCGGCATATGCCATGGCTGAAACGGTCGCCCCTCGCACAGGGGCGTGGATTGAAACCGTTGAGATCCAGATCCATCCGTGGCTCAAAACGTCGCCCCTCGCACAGGGGCGTGGATTGAAACAGATATCAACGTCGCGAGTGATAGGGCACTTTGGTCGCCCCTCGCACAGGGGCGTGGATTGAAACATTTTTTCGGCCTGTAGTCGGGCGCATCGCCGCGTCGCCCCTCGCACAGGGGCGTGGATTGAAACTCCATTTCGTCCTGTAATTTCATATCGCCCGCCCGTGTCGCCCCTCGCACAGGGGCGTGGATTGAAACAGGATAGGGCTGTTACTGAACGGCTGAAAAAGGGTCGCCCCTCGCACAGGGGCGTGGATTGAAACTTTTTCGACAATCCGTACATGCGGCAGTTCTTGTCGCCCCTCGCACAGGGGCGTGGATTGAAACATAATCATCCTTCCGGAGATCTTTGCCCGAGTCGTCGCCCCTCGCACAGGGGCGTGGATTGAAACCCTTGAATGGCTCGCGGCGCAACGAAAGAAAGAAGTCGCCCCTCGCACAGGGGCGTGGATTGAAACAAGGTCATCAACACTCTGCGCAATCAGAATCGGAGGTCGCCCCTCGCACAGGGGCGTGGATTGAAACATCATCGACCCTGCGGGGGCCTCGTCCCAGGTCAGTCGCCCCTCGCCAAGGCGTTCGGAAGGTTTAAATATACTTACGGACGCTGCCCCCGCCCGTTGACTTTCCGTCCCTGACGGACTACTCTCAACGCAATGGCCGCCTGCGCCGCCCATCCCGAAGAGGAAATCCGCTGGGAATGCGCCGATTGCCGCGCGCCGCTCTGCTCCCGCTGCGGCGCCGGGCGCTATGAGGGCGCCGTGCGCTGTCCCGCCTGTCTCGAACGCCGCGCGGATGTGCGCGAACTTGCGCAGGAAAGCGAGGATCGCCGGAAGGCCTCCGGAAAACGCCTGAAACGCCTCGCCTTCACCGCCGTCGTGCTCGCCGGCGCCGGCCTCATCTACGGTGCCTTCGAGGCCGTCTCCGCGTTCTCGATGGCGCGCCGCTACGCCGCCGATCGCCCGCAAGCCCCGGAGTTCAGCGCCCCGGCGATCGACGGCTCGACGATCGCGCTGCGGGCCTTGCGCGGCAAAATCGTCGTGCTCGATTTTTGGGCCAGTTGGTGCGAGCCGTGCATTCAACTCGTGCCCGATTTGAAAAAACTCCACGAACGCTACGAGGGCACCGAGGTGGTCGTCCTTGGGATCAATTTCGACGCCTCGGACTCCGACCTGCGCAAGGCGCTGGAACAGTACGACATTCGCTGGCCTCAAATCCGGGACGCCGAAACCGGCAAGCCGAGCGTCTCCGACCTCTACGAAGTGCCTGAGATTCCGATGACCGTCATCATCGACGCCGATGGACGCGTGTTCAAGCGTTGGAGCACCTACGACCGCAAGATATCCTACTTCGTCGAATATCTGCGCCGCCGCGCCCCGGTTCCTTTATGATTGCGCTGCTGGTCGTCGTTTCGATCGTGCTGCAGATCGCCTTCGGGGTGCACGCGTGGAATCGACGCGCGAGTGCGTTCTGGCTGGCATCGATCGTCTTCGTCCCGGTCGGCGGCTGGCTGGCTTACGCGGTGATTGAATGGCTTCCGGGCACGCGGCTGCGGGGGGCGCTCGAGAGCGCCGCCGACGACGATGGAGAGGCGGTGGATCTCGACGCGCTGCGGGCGGCCGTCGAGGATTTCGACAGCCGCGCCAACCGGGAGGCGCTCGCGAGGGGGTACTCGGCGGTCGGCGAATACGGGAAAGCGATCGAGGAGTTCGAACGCTGCCTGTCGGGCACGCGGGCGGAACTGCCGCTGCTGCGCATGGAGGCGGCGTTCGCGGAGTTGAAGGCGGGTCGCCATGAGGACGCGGCGCGCCGGTTGGAGGCTTTGGCTGAGTCGAATCCGAATTCGGATCCGGAGCGTCGGAAACTGCTGTACGCGCAGGCGCTGGAGCAGTTGGGGCGTCTGGACG
>PFUL01000059.1:13546-30618 GCA_002790095.1 Elusimicrobia bacterium CG_4_9_14_3_um_filter_62_55
CGTCGGAAACTGCTGTACGCGCAGGCGCTGGAGCAGTTGGGGCGTCTGGACGAGGCGGCGGGAATTTTGGCGGCTCTTTTGCCGGAGTTTGTGGGGGAGGAGATTTGCTGTCGGCTGGCGCTGATGGAACGTAAGCGGGGAAATTCCAAAGAGGCGCTTCGGCTGCTGAAACGGATGCTCGGCCGCTGCGCGAAGGCGAGCCCCGTCTATCAACGGGAACAGAGGATGTGGATCGAACTGGCGGGGGAGGCGTATAAAGAAATGACGGGGGACACCTAGGTCGTTCAACAGGGTTGGGATCAATTCAACGCATTCCGCCCGCTTCCCGATACGCCTCGACCAGCCCCTTTCGGAGCGTCGAATCCGGAACCGGGCGATCCAGCGCCGTCGTGAGCACCTCAAGCGCCTCTTTTTTCATGTCTCGGCCTAAATAGATCCACGCGATCCCGAGGCTCGCCTTCGCCTCCCCCGGTTCCAGTTTTAGACCCTTCTTAAGTTCCACCAGCCCCCGGTCCACATCTCCGTGCGCCGCCAAAAACATCCCGAAGTGCACCCGTCCGGGGGCGTAGTCCGGGTCCAGCTTCACCGCCCGTTCAAACGCCGCCCGCGCCTCGTCGAATTGCTCCCGTTTCTCGAGCAGCCGCGCCTTGTTCGTCCAGGTCCAGGCGCCCTTGTCCCAAAATTCCATGGCCTTATCCACCGCGCGCATCGCCTCATCGAGCAAATTCGAATCCAGAAGAGCCTCCGCCGCTCGGTTGAAGGCCATCGCCTTCTGCGCGTCGCCCACCACGAGTCCCGTCAACCCCGGAGGAAGAAAGGAGGTTTTCGACGCGTTGAGTTCCGCCAGGATTTTGGAGGAGCGATGCGTGTTCACCGCGCGCGCGGCCGAGAACTCGAGCACGGGCCGGTCGTCGACATGAACGGGCGCCCCCGCGACGTACCGGTCCAGATCCGGACCGCCGAGCGCGTAGCCGGCCGCAAGCAAGGTGAACGGGTGCTCGAAGCCGCGGCCCACGCGGCGCAGATCCCCGCGCAGCGCGGCGTCGGATCGAAACCGCTCGACCCACTTGGGGAAGTCGATAACGAACGGCTGTTTGCGGCCCAGCAAGAAGTAGTCGGATTCGCCGTTGGTCATCAAGATCGTGTGCGGAAAGACCGAATGAAAGGTCTTCACGACCATGCGAAAATCCTCTTCGGTCATGAAGTAGCTGTGAAACCACTGCGCGAAGACTCCGTCGTCTTCGAGTTTCTCCTTCGCCAAAGAGAACGCCTCGCGCGTGAACAGATACGCGACGCCCGAGATCCACGGGTTCGACGGCTCCGAGGAAATCAGGTCGTACTTCGGTCCCGGCGCGGCGAGCACCTGCCGCGCGTCGGCGAAGCGAAGGGTCACGCGCGGGTCGTCCAATACGTTTCGGTTCGAGCGCCCGAAAAAGCGCGCGCCTTCCGCGACCGCGGGTTCGATCTCGACGATGTCGAGGGTCTCGAGCCCCGAATCCGCGGCCAGCGCGCCGGCGGAGAAACCGCCGCCCAGTCCAATCACCAGCGCGGACTTCGGACTCCCCGGATGAAACAGCGAGGGGAGATAGCCCAACAGCAATTGCGTTCCCATGTCGCCGCCCTCGCTGGCGTCTGTTTTTCCGTTGACGCGCAGATAGCGCTCGCCGAACGGGCTTTCCAAGACGGTGACGGTCGCGTCTTGACCGCTTCTGTGGAAGAGAACCTTGTCGGCGGCGAGTTCGTTTTTGAAGTCGGCGGAATCCTCGACCCAGCGGTAGTATTTTCCATACAGGAACATGCCGCTGGCGAATAGGCGCAGATTCCACTGCGGGCGCAGGGCGAAAACCGCGAGGGTCGCCGCGGCGAACGCCGCTTTGAGCTTGCGGTTCGGCGCGGCCAGCGCCGCCGAGAGAAAATAGAGGCCGCAGGCGACGAGCAGCGAGCCTTCGACGCCGAGACGGGGAAGCAGGAGCAGTCCGGCGCCGGCCGAGCCGGCGATCGCGCCGACCGTATTCGCCGCGTAGCAGCGTCCGGTGACGGAGGCGGCGTCGTCTCCCGGAGCGAGCAAAGAGACGACCCACGGAAACACCGTGCCCATCAAAAAGGTCGGCCCCGCCATGATGAAGGCGCAGAAGCCGAATTGCGCGGTCCACAGCCGCAGGGGCGAGGCGGCGGACCATTTCGCCAGCAGGACCAAAGAGTAAGGGAAGGCGTCGAAGCAGAACAGACCGCCGAAGACCAGTGCGCCGATCCCGGCGATCGCCGCGGCCAGCGCGGGGCGCCCGAGTTGCTTGGGGCGTCGCTTGCGCAGCGCGTGAAACGCGAGGCTGCCTCCGGCGAGGCCGAGCAGGAAGGTGAGCAGCATGATCGAGAAGGCGTAGGTCGTCGAGCCGAGCACGACGGCGAACGCCCGGGTCCACGCGACTTCGCAGATCATGGCGGCGGCGCCGGTGCCGGCGAGCAGGAGGGCATCCGCGAAGGGCACCGGGACGTTTGCTTGCGGCGGACCGGCAGGCTCGGGAGAATCCTCTCGTGCGGTCCAGCCTAGCGCGGCGGCGAGCAGGTTCAGAGCGGCCGCCGCCAGGGCGGTGCGGGCCGCTCCGATTGCCGGCAGCAGCAGAAAGCCCGCGGCCGCGACGCCTAAAACGGCGCCGAGCGTGTTGACGCCGTAAAGGGCGGGGAGTTTCTTCTCGCCGAGTCTGCGCGTGAGCACCGGCAGGGTCGCACCCATCATCGTCGTCGGGGGCAGAAGGATCGCGAACGCGGTGGTGAAGTAGGTCAGCGAGCGGGCGGCGGGGGGCCAGTCGAGCAGTCCCATCGACAAGACGAGGGATCCGGCCTTCGCGAGCAATGGACCGGCGAGCAGGGCCGTCGCCGCCGTGCCGAGTTCAAGCAAGGCGAAGGTTTCGAGCAGTCTGTCGGTCGGGATTCTTCCGGCGCGCCTGCCGCCGAGCGCGCTGCCGAGCGCGAGTCCGCCCATGAACGCGCTGAGCACCGCCGAGGCGGCGAGCGTGGTATGACCGCAGAACAGCGTGAGTTGGCGCAGCCAGACTATCTCATAAAGGAGAGCGGCCGTTCCGGAGAGGAAGTACGCGAGCAGGATCAATAGAGGAGAAACGGCGCGCGTTGGGCCCGGAAGCGGTCCGCTTCGGGGTCGAAAAGTTCGAGGATGGTTTTAGCGTCAGCGCCGTTGAGGAAATGGGCCGTGAACCGCTCGGAGCCGATCAGCCGCGTGCTTCGATCGCCTTCACCGAGGCTGAAATCATCGGGGTGCAGATCCCGGATCGCGGTCACCAGATGGGCGAACACCGCGAATGGGCGCAGGGTTTCGCGGTCGGTGATTTTCATCAGAATCCCGGGGCATTTCTCGCCCGCGTGCACGCTTTTTTCCGGCGTGTAGGCCTTCGCTGAAAACTCGATGCCCGGCAGTTTCGCCTTGCGCATCTTGGCGACCACGGCGTCGGCCTTCAGCCACGGGGCGCCGATCCACCGAAAGGGAAGCGGGGTTCCGCGGCCGACCGAGAGGTTGCTTGCTTCGAAGCAGGCGATGCCGGGATACAGCGTCGCCGAGTCGAGATCAGGCATGTTCGGGGACGGCTTGACCCACGGCAATCCCGTCTCGTCAAACCACATTTTCCGTCGCCATTCCTTGAGCGGGATAACGACGAGCTTGGCGCCGAGCTTCGCCTGGAAGTTGTGCAGTCGGGCGAGTTCGCCCATCGTCAGTCCGTGTCGGGTCGGGATCGGGAAATACGAAATGAAGCTCTTCAATCCGTCGATTTCCAGCACGGGGCCTTCGACGGTTTCCCCATTGATCGGGTTGGGGCGATCGAGCACGATGAATTCGAGGTCGGTTTTGACGGCCTTCTCCAGCGCGTAGGCCATGGTCGTCGCGTAGGTGTAGAAGCGCGCGCCGACATCTTGGATATCGAAAACCAGGACATCGAGCCCCCGAAGCATCTCGTCGGTCGGCGCGCGGGTGCTGCCGTAGAGACTGTAGAGCGGGATCTCCTTCCCATCGGGAAGGAGATAGCGGCCCGAGGAAACGCTGGTCGACTCGCTCATTCCCGTAAACCCGTGTTCAGGAGAAAACAGCGCCGTCAATTGCACGCCCGGCGCCCCCGCGAGGATGCGCGCGGTGAGCACGCCCTTGCCGTCGACGCCGGTCTGGTTCGTGATGAGCCCCACGCGTTTCCCTTTGAGCTCCCGGAAGCCGTTCTCCTGGAGCACGTCGATGCCGGTGAGCACCTTGGGTTTGTCCCCGGCCCGGGAGGCGGAGGGGACGGCCAGCAGTGCGGCGAGCATAAGCGTCTTCACCGGACTCTCGCGGGAAGTTTCTTGAGCAGGATATAGAGTTCGCCTTCGTCCCAGACATTGTGCGCCGCGCCTTTCGCGCGCGGGCCGTGTCCGAGATAGAGGTCGACGCGTCCGGGACCCTTGATTGCGCCGCCGGCGTCCGCGCAAAGGAGGAAACGGGAAGTCGTCGTCTTTCCAAGCAGATTGCCGTTTTCATCGGCCTGAACCAGCGGCAGCGACGCGAACGCGAGCGCGCCGAACGGAATGACGGAGGGGTCGATGGCGATCGAGCGCCCGGCGACCAAAGGGCGGCCTGTGGTGCCGGAGGGCTCGCCCCGCTCGGGTAGGTCGACGAGCGAGAAGAACGTGTAGCGGGGGTTGCGCGCGAGCAGCCAGGCTTCCCCTTCCGGGTGCTCCTCGAGGTAGAGGCGCAGGGACTCGGCGTTGATCTCGTCGCGGCGCATCGCTTTTGACCCGGCCAAAGCCAGTCCGACGCTGGCGTAGGGCGCTCCGTTGGTCGCCGCGAAACGGGCCATTTTTTCCTTGCCGTCCGGATAGACGAGGATTCCAGAGCCCTGAATGTGCAGGTTCAGGCGGTCGAATCCGCTCTTGAGCCAGGCGATCTCGAGGCCGCGGTCCTTTAGCGCGTCGCGCACGTCGATCGCTCGGCGGTCGAAAAACGGGACGAAGCTTCCGGAGGCGTCGACTCGTCCGTAAACTGTTTTCCCTTTGAGATCGGGGTCAAAATCGCCCAGGTCGGCGACGATAAGGTCCTTGGGCTTCGCGTATAGCGGGTATTTGTACTCGGGGGTGGACGTCGCTCTGGCCGGCATCGTCGGGGCGTAGTAGGCGGAGAAATGCGCCGAGACCGTCGACGAGCGGTTGACGCGGTAGAGTTCGAATTCGTCTTTGAGGATTCGGTTGAGCGGCTCTTCCCGCGCCGCGAGTTTGCGGATTTTGCGAAAGGCTTCAAGCGTGTCGAGGAGGCGGGCGCGGCCGATTTTCATGCCGCCGAGATCGACCAGGCCGTCCTTTTGCGCGCGCAGGTAGTCGGCGAGTCGATCGGCGGCGAGGTCGAGCGAAGCGGCGTCCAGGTCGTCGATCAGCGGGGGCCAGGCGTCAGGGGCGAGCGCCTCGACGGCGGCGATCGGGACGGGTTCTTTTGGGACCGGGAGGGTTCGACAGCCCGCGAACAGCAACAGAAAGGCGCCCGCCGCCGCGATTCTCATAGACGAATTATACAAGTTAAGCGCGGCGGACTATTCTATTATAGGGAAACGAGATGATGGGAGAAGATGGATCATGTTTGCTCTATATCTGGTTCTTGCCGCGATGACGGCCACCTCGCTGCGCGCGGCCCCGTTGGAGGAAAAGGCGGGCCGTCTGCTGATGCCGACGATCGACGCCGCTTTCGTCGAAGCGCACGCCCAGGAGATTCGCAGCGGTCTCCTGAACGCCGGGATGCTTGCCTGGGATAAGCACGACGCGACCGCTCTGCGAAAGCTGCGAAGGCGGCTCGACGCGTTGACCGGAAAGAATCGGCGTTTTTTGCTCGCGGTGGACCACGAGGGCGGACCGCTGTTTACGCAGAGAACCGCCGGGCTGACGATTTTCCCGGGGAATATGGCGCTCGGTGCGACCGGTGACGAAGTGTTGGCGCGCGAGGCCGCGCGGATTTCCGCGCAGGAACTGGCGGCATTGGGGATCGACATGGTATTCGCTCCGGTCGCCGACGTCAACAGCGACCCGTTGAACCCGATCGTTTCGATCCGCGCCTTCTCCGATTCGCCCGAGGTCGTCGCCCGATTTACGGAATACGCGGTCAAAGGATACGAGGACGGCGGCGTCATTCCGGTGCTCAAGCATTTCCCGGGGCACGGGGACACCGACACTGACTCGCACACGGGCTTGCCGCTGATCGAGAAGTCCGCGGCCGCGCTCGAGAAATCCGATTTGATTCCATTTAAGAAGGCGATCGCCGCGGGCGCGCAGGCGGTGATGACCGCGCACATCCGCGTTCCCTCTCTCGGCGCCGACGAGGAGCCGGCGACGCTTTCGCGCGCGGTCATGACGCGGCTTTTGCGGGGAAGGTACGGGTTCAAGGGTGTTCTGGTCTCGGACAGTTTGGAGATGGCGGCGGTCGCGAAGCGATATCCGCCGGCGAAATCGGCTGTGCTTGCCGTCGAGGCCGGCTGCGATCTGTTGCTGACCGGACGTGCGGACACTCACGCGATCCGGCGCGCGCTGGCTGGGAAGATCGCGGAAAAGGCGCTCGACGCGGCCGGGGCACGGATCGCCGCTCTCGAGAAGCGTCCGGCGGACTATTCGATGAAGAAACTGCGCCCGCCCTCGGTCGCTCTGCGCGACATCGCCGATCGATCCGTGACCTTGCTGCGCGATCGCCCGGGGCTGCTTCCGCTGAAGGCAAGCGCAAAGGGTCTGCTTTTCGTCGTGTTCCGCTCCAAGGGCTTCGCGGAGGAAGGAACGCGCTTTGAAGCGGCGACGAGGAAGGCGTTTCCGGGCTCGAAAATGATCTTTCTAGAACCGAATCCTTCGAAGGAGGCGGCGGCCGAAGCGATGCGTCGCGCGCGGGAGGCGGGAACCTTGATCGTTTCCTCGTACCACTGGGGCATGAAGCCCATTGCGGCGCAGCAAACCTTGATCGCGCGGATGCTGCAGTTGGGCAAGCCTGTTGTTTTAATCAGCGCGATGAGTCCCTACGACCTGCTTTCCTATCCGGAGGCGCAGACGGCGGTTCTTACCTACGGCTTTACCGCCGGTTCTCTGGAGGCCGCCGTGCGTCTGCTGTCCGGAAAAATCGAACCCCGGGGTCGGCTTCCGGTGTCCTTGTCGGGCCGTCTCCGGCGCGGTGACGGACTTCAGAACTTCGTTCGATAGCTTTAGCGCTTCCAGAGGAGCGGTTCTCGACGGGGAAGCACAATTTCCTCTTGAATTTCTCGACGGAAACTGCTAAACTAAGGCTTTGGATAAGCACGCTGTAAGTAAAAGATAGCAAAATATGGACGCCGCCGAGCCGGATGGACCCGGAGCGGCAATATTGTCCTTTGGGGATTTTTGCATGTATCTGAAGACCATCGATATTTTCGGGTTTAAATCCTTCGCGGATCGCACCCGAATCGAATTGCAGCCGGGCATTACGGGCGTCATCGGCCCCAACGGCTGCGGTAAATCCAACATCATGGAGTCCATCCGTTGGTGCATCGGCGAGCGCTCGTGGAAGTCCTTGCGCTCGGACTCGATGATCAGCATCATTTTCGCGGGCACCTCTCGGCGCAACCCCCTGAACCTGGCCGAGGTCACGCTGACCTTCGACAACGCCAGCCGAATGCTTCCGGTCCAGTACTCCGAGGTTCAGGTCACCCGGCGCATCTACCGTTCGGGCGAGTCCGAGTACTACATCAACAAGACTCAGTGCCGCCAGCGCGACATTCGCGAGTTGTTCCTCGATACCGGCATCGGCAACGACGGCTACGCGATCCTTGATCAGGGTCAGGTCGACTTCGTGCTCAAGGCGAAGCCCGAGGAACGCCGCGCGTTGTTTGAAGAAGCCGCCGGCGTATCGAAGTATAAGGCCAAGCGCGAAGAGGCCGTGCGCAAGCTCGATCGTCTGGAGATCGATCTCGGCCGCTTGCAGGACAACGTGTCGCTGATCGATGAGCAGGTCAAGAAGCTCGACTCCGACGCGCGAAAGGCGCAGTTGTTTAAGAAGTACAAGAGCGAACTCGTTTCGATGGAGGCCGGCGCGATCATCCGCGACATCGGCCGTATCGATACGGAACTCGCGTCGGAAAACGAGCGCGCGGCGCCGGTGAGGGAGCGAGTCGACGCGCTGTCGGTCTCGACCGAGGCTGATGAGGCGCGCTTGAGCGCGCTCCAGTTGGAACGCGCCGGGCACGACGAGGCCGTGATCGCGTCGAACCGGACGATCGCCGATTTGAAGTCCGACATCCGGGTGCTGGAAGAACGCATCGAAAATACGATCCGCTCGACCGGGGAGACGCGGGCGCAGTTGAACCTTTCCCAAGAGCAGATCGGGCAGGAAGAGTCCCGTCTTTCGGAGATGGAGCCGAAGCTCGCGCAACTCGAGGCTTCGGCGGCCGCCGCGCTCGCCGCGTTGGAAAAGGCCAAGGCCGAGCACGACGCGTTTCACGCGGAGTTCGAAAAGCTCGTTTCCGAGCGCGACGGCGCGGAAAACGAAGCCGGGGAACTCGGCGAGAAGCAGTTGTCGGCGCAGGGAGAACTTACCCGCATGGGCAACGAGCGGGCGAGCGTCGAAAACCGTCTGCGGGAAACCGAATTCCAGGTTAAGCAGTCTTTTAAGGAAACGGAAAAGGCTCAGCGCGAATCCGCCGCCGCGCGGGAAGCCGTCGGGGCCCGGGAAACGGCGGTTCAGCGGGAGACCGAGCGCGTTGAGGCGGCCCGCGCGGTCGTCGCCGAGCTCGATTCCCGCTATCAGGCCGTGCGTGAGGAGCTTTCCTCCAAGCGCGAGGATCGGCTGAGGGTCCACGGCGAGATTTCAAAATTGAAGGCGAAGATAGAGGCTCTCGAGATCCAGGGTCAGCGCGACCCGTACTTCGTCGGCGCCCACGCGGTCGTCGACGCGGGAATCCCCGGAGTGCGCGGGATCGTCCGGTCCTTGGTCGGCGTGGAGGAGGGGCGTCTATCTCTGCTCGAGGACGCGCTGGGAGATCGCCTTTACGCGGTCGTCTGCGACGACGAGAGCGCCGCGCGCGCCGGCGTGGAGTTTTTAAAGACCTGCGGCGAGGGACGCGCGCGCTTCCTCGTGGCCGGGACGCTCCCGGAGCCGTCCGCGCTTCCCGAGGCGATTGTGCCGCGGGGCCGGGCGCTGCTCGATCTCGTTCACTGCGACGGCCGCTACAAGCGGGTGCTCGCGTTCCTTCTTTCCGGCGCGTACGAGCTCGACGGCGGACTCTACGGCAGCCATTGGCTGTGCGGCGGTTCCCGCGAAGGGGAGTCGCTGCAGTTGGAGCTTTCGGATATCGCTTCGCTCGAAGAGCGCCTGAAGTCGGTTGTGGAAGAGGAGCGGGTCCTCGAAACGCGCCGCACGGAACTCGAGACGGAAGTGCAGGCGATCGAAGAACTGCGGGGAGAAGCCCGCACGAATTACGGCGAATCGAAGGCGTTGTTCGGGCGGGTGGAAGCGGAGTTGCGCGACGCGCGCGAGATGCTGACGCTCAGCGAGGAAGAGGTCGCGGGACTGACCGCCCAGGTGGACCGTCTCGTCGCGGACAGCGCAGAGCTGAAGACCCGTCTGGAAGGGATCGACGCGTCGCTCGCCTCTAAGCGCGAGGAACGCGACTCTCTCGAGCGGGCCAAGCATGAAGCCGCCGAGCGGCATCGCGCGTTGGCCGAGGATGCGGCCCGCAAGCAGGCCACGGAATCCTTGCTGGAACAGGCCGTCGAGGACCGGCGGCAGCAGAGTGATTTTATCGACAACCAGCTTGGAGATCAGCGGATGACGCGCGAGGCGCTTGTGCGGCAGGTTGAAAACCGCCGAGACGAGCAACGGGCGTGGAACGTCCGGCTTCAGGAGCTGGAAACGACGGAACGGGAGTCCGAGGAAACGCTCGACGCCCGGCGTACGGATCTTTCCGAGCAGGAGTGCGAGGCGTTGGTTCTTTCCGAGAAGCAGCAGTCCATGCGCTCGGAAGCCGAGCGCGTCGACGCGCAACTGCGCAAAGACAAGCACGCGCTCGAGTCGTCCCGCCAGGCTCTCCACGAATCGGAGTTGAAGGTTTCCCAACTCGCGACGCGCCGCGAGGATTTGAGTCTTCGGTTGGCTTCCGAGTGGGAGCTTTCGTACGAGGACGCGAAAGAAAAGTACAAGGACCAGGAAGTCGACGAGGAGCGGATTTCGTTCCTGCGGCGGCGCATCGCGGCGCTGGGCAACATCAACATGGCGGCTCCCGAGGAGTACGAGGAATTGATCAAGCGCCGGGACCATCTGCAGGCCCAGATCGACGACATCAATCAGGCCAAGCAGGATCTGCGCTCGGTGATCCAAAAGATCAACGCGACAACCCGCGAAAATTTCCGCCAGACCTTTACCGAGGTCCGGGAGAATTTCCGCAAGCTGTACGCGATCCTCTTTGAGGGCGGCGAGGCGGATCTCCAACTCACCGACGAGGAGAACATGCTCGAGAGCGGCGTCGACATTGTCGCCCAGCCCCCCGGCAAGCGCCTGCAGAGCATCTCGCAGCTTTCGGGCGGCGAGAAGACGCTCACGGCGATCGCCCTGCTGATGGCCTTCTTCATGGTCCGGCCTTCCCCCATGTGCATGCTCGACGAGGCCGACGCGGCGCTTGACGATGCGAACGTCGACCGGTTTATCTCCTTGATCGAAGAGTTCAAAGAGACGACCCAGTTCGTCATCGTGAGCCACAACAAGCGGACGATGGAGTCTTGCGACGCGATGTACGGCATCACCATGGAGGAAAGCGGCGTCAGCCAGTTGATTTCGGTCGACTTCAAGAAAAGCGGCGACAAAACCGGAGAGAGCGCCGGGCGCTCCCGCGGGCATGGGCCCTTCGCACCGCCGCCTCCAGGCCCGACCTTGGCCGACAAGACAGACCCCGATTTGGACCCCCAGGGAGAGGCGACCCCGGCGTAACCCGCCCGGATTCTGCCGTATTTTGTAGGATACCCGCGCTATGCGGTGGGGCGTCTTTTCGGACATTCACTCCAATATCGAGGCTCTCGATCAGGTCCTGGACGTATTCTCCCGGGAAAAAGTCGAAGGGTATCTCTGCTGCGGGGACATCGTCGGCTACGGTTCGGACGTGAACGCCGTGTTGGAGAGGATCACCGGGCTCAAGAACGTGCTGGCGGTTCGCGGTAATCACGATTTGGCGGTTCTCGGACGGATGGACCTGCAGTGGTTTAACGACCCCGCGAAGGCGGCGGTGAAATACGCCCAGTCCGTGATCAAGCCGGAGTTGCTGGACTGGCTCAAAAATCTTCCCCCGAAGATCGAACGCGATGAGTTTACCGTCGTCCACGGCTCGCCTCGTAATCCGGCGGAGGAGTACCTCGTCACGGTGCAGCAATTCCACGATAACTGCGCGTACTATAAATCATCGCCCTGTTTTGTGGGGCATAGTCACATTCCCGTCTGCTTTTTGATGGCCGAGCCGGTCAGCTACGTGGAGCAGGGGACTCTGACCGAACTCCAGGAATTCGGGGTTCCGCCGCTGCATCGGGCGGTGGTCAATCCCGGCTCGGTCGGCCAACCCCGCGACCACGAACCGCGGGCCTCCTGCGGCGTCTACGACGACGCGGACCGGGTCTTTACCCTCCACCGGGCCGAGTACGACATCGCCAAAACCCAGAAGAAAATCCTCGACGCCGGCCTTCCCGAGTTCCTCGCCCTCCGCCTCGCCTACGGACAATAAATTAGGGACCAGGTCCCTGCATTTACCAACACTTAACTTCCAGCCCTTGATTCCGTAACAGGCTCGAGCTATATAGGGAAGAGGAGCTTATGCTTTCTTTGATGAGAAGCGCTTGGGAGGGCCTGCTGTGGCCGCTCCGGTGCAGACGCGGACAGCTGGCCATTCCCTCGCTGTTCGTGCTGCCCTCGTTGTTTTTATTCGTCTATCTGCTCTTCGAAACGGCCAAACTTTCCCGCGAAAAAATCCGCCACCAGTTCGCGCTCGATGCGGCGGCCTTCATCGAGATGACGAACTATTCGGACTTTTTGAACCGTTCCGCCTACGTGAACGGCGCGTTCCCGCAACGCATTTTCTACGAAGGGTTTTGGAACACCTGCATCGAGAAAAAGGATAACACCTCGGGAGAATGCGGCACGCAGGGAGACCGCCTCTACAACATCCTGTACAAGAACGGCGGATTTCCTCACAACATCGCGGGGGATCCGAGCACGGAGCTGGATTCAATGCCGACCTGGCTGATCCGCTTCGGCGGAACGGGGGGAGGCAAGAACTCAAATCCCCCGAGTCTGGGCAGCGGAACCTTGGAACTCCTGACGATGCAGAACGCGCTCGACTATTGGCTGTCTTGGGACGACGCTCAGGACATCTACAAGCTCTACGTGCAGATTTATCAGCTTTTGGGCTCGGTCGAAGACGCGCAGTACTCGGTGTTCAAGCGCCTCACCGCCGATCACAACTTCTTCCGGAAGTCGTACTGGCTCAACACCAACGACGACATTTCCGACGCCAAGGAGGGCGCCCAGTTCTTCAACAACTTCACCTTCCGGCCGCAAGCGAACTGCATTCAAGAGATCATGATCTATGGGAACAAGCCGACGAACAATCCGTTCCAGCCGTACAAGATTTGGGCCCCGGCCTCCCCGGTCGCGATGCCGACCACCATTTCCAATTGTCAGCCTTCTTCCGGGTTGTTCCAGATGGAGTCCATTCCGCAGGCCGATTTGGACGCGATGAAGGCTGTGCATAGTCCCGCTTCTCAGTACGGACTCGCCAATAAGGGCTATCCAATCTTCCAATCGTGGGGCAAAGAGTCCTTGACGAAAAATTATTTCAACGTGAACTTCATGAGCAACGTCCGCTGTCCCGGCTTCGGCCTGGGCCCCTGCGTGCACGCGACGGTCTCGGTGAGCGGCGGAAAGCTGTGGTCGAACCCCACACCGAAATTCCAGACGAGGCTTTACCCATGAGCCTGGACCGTACCGGGCAGGCGACGACGGAGGTTGTGCTGTTGCTGCCGTTGTTTATGTTTTTCCTGTTCGCGTTTTCGAAGATTTTCGCGGTGTTGGTGCTCGTTCAAAAGATGGAAATCGCGTCGTACTATGCGGCGCGGCGTTGGCAGTTGGAGTCGCATCGCAACGTCTCCTTTGAGTCGTTCGACGATAACTCCCTTTGCCCGGACATCGAGAGCAACGTGAAGGATTACCTCGGTTGGAACGTGCCGCGGACGAAGAACTTCCTTGGGATGGATTCGGTCAAGATCTGCCCCGTGCAGCGCACCCAGGTCTGGAACGTGGTGACGCTCACGGTGAACACGCGCCCGATCACGATGCCGCTGATCCAAACCGGAAGTTATGCCTTCGAGGTGGTCAAATACGTCCCGAACCGCGACCGACCGATCGCCTTCGTGCTGCCGGGATTGGCCCCTTGACGCTCTGGCTTAACCCGGCTACAAAGGTTATGCTATCGAGCAGCGACTGAGCGATTTCCCATGGATCCCCTCGACAAACTCCGAAAGAAGGAAAACGACCGCCGCAACAAGCGCCAGGAACGCCTTTGGCCGAAGCTTAAGTTCTTCTGGCAGCGGTATTGGCTCTGGGTGGTCTGCATCGGCGGCGGGCTCATCACGATCATCCTGCCGGTCTGGTACATGGCCGGAATGGAAGAAAGCGTCCGGCGCTACATCGTGGGCATCAACTTCGCCTCGATGCCGTTCGGCCTGTTTCAGACGATGGTCTTCGTCGGCTTTCTGTACCTGCTCCATTTCGGAGGGGGATTCTCCCAGTTCAAGAAGACGAAGGTCGACGCGGGTTTGGTCAGCGTCCGCTTCCAGAACATCATCGGCTTGAAGGAAGCCAAACGCGAGGCGTGGGAAGTCGTGCAGTTGATCAAGGATCGCTCCCGGCTCAAGCGCATCGGCGGACGGATCGTGCGCGGCGTGCTTTTGACCGGACCGCCCGGATGCGGCAAGACCATGTTGGCGAAAGCGATCGCGTCCGAAGCGGGATTGCCGTTTCTGTCGGTCGCCGGATCGGAGTTCGTGGAGATGTTCGTCGGCGTCGGGGCCTCCCGGGTGCGAAAACTCTTTAAGCAGGCGCGGCAGTACGCCGAGGCGTACGGCGGCGGGTGCATCATTTTCATCGACGAACTCGAGGTGCTGGCGAAGAAACGCGTCTTCCTCGACGCATTCGGAGGGTCGTCGGAGAGCAACTCGACGCTCAACCAGCTGCTCGTCGAGATGGACGGCATCAACGATTCCGACGCCCAGATCCTGGTGATGGGGGCGATGAACGCCTCGGAGGACGTCCTCGACCCGGCCGTGCTGCGCCCGGGCCGCTTCGACCGCAAGATCCAGATCGGCCGGCCGAACCTGGAAGAGCGCCGGGATCTTTTCGAGTACTACGGTTCCAAGATCCAGCTCGATCCGAGCGTCGATTTCGGGCGGCTTGCGCGCAAGGCGCTGTACCGGACGCCCGCCGAAATCGAGAATATTTTGAAGGAAGCCGCGCTGATCGCGGCGCGTTCGGAAAAGGATCTCGTCACTTATAAGGAAATTTCGGCGGCGATCGAGCGCATTGAGCTCGGCATCGCACATCGCCTCAACATGACCGATCACGAACGCGAGATGACCGCCTACCATGAGGCGGGTCACTTGATCGTGCTTTACCTCACGCACCCGACCAGCGACGTTTTTAAAGCCTCGATTATTTCCCGGGGCGGCACGCTCGGCGTGGTGCATTCCACGCCGAAGGAAGAGATGTTCTCCTCGGACCGGGCGACGCTGATGGCGCACATCAAGGTCGCGCTGGCGGGGTATGTCGCCGAGAAGTTCAAATACGGCGTGACCACCGACGGGGTTTCGGCCGATTTTCGACACGCGACGCAGTATGCGCACGCGATGGTGTGGCAGTTCGGGATGGGGACCAGCGGGTTTATCGGCGACTTGACGGCGATCCCCAAGGATCAACTTTCCGAGGGCTTGAAGGAAAAGCTCAACATGGAAACGCAGCAGTTGCTGCGCGAGGCCCTGGCCGAGGTCGAAAAGACGCTGAAGGCGGAATGGCCGGTGCTCGAGCGATTCGTCAGCGAACTTCTCGAACACGACGAGCTCGATTACGACGAGATCGTCGCGATCTTCACGGAGTTTGGTAAAGAACCGGTAAAAATCGCGACGTCTCCACAGAGGCCGCGGCTTTCGAGCGCGCAGCCGGCGGAAAGCGCGCTGTCTCCGCGGCCTCCGTTCGCGCCACCGGACGAACCGCCGGAAAGCAGAAAACCTGCGCAGTAGCCTGACTTATCCGATAATGTCGCCCCGTTTCACGGGCCCTTGACAAAGCAAGGGGGCCTCTCTACACTCATGAGGTAGTGCGAGGGGGGTTTTAGATGCCGTTTCCTGCGATGTCGGCCGGCCGAGGAACGGACCACTTGAAGAAGTATTGGTGGGTGCTCGTCGGCGCCGCCGTTCTCATCGGCGCGTGGCTTTCCTTGGCGTCCATGCCCGCGACCGGTTCCGAGGAAATCGCCGCCGGCCCTGCGACGGAACAAAGCCTTTTCTCGCTCGATGCGTCTCAAAATCCGAACGGGGCCCCCGGAGGCCTGGCCGCTGCGGCGCGCGCCGCGGCCCAGGAAGGTTCCGGGAAGAGCGGCACCTCGAAATCGTCGGGAGAGGCGCAGCAAGGTTCGCTCTGGAAGGCTCCTGAAGGCTACCGAACGCCCGGCGCCGCCGGGGGAGCTCCGATCTCCGCGGAACTGGCAAAGGAACTCGAAGCCGCCGCCAAGGACGGTCCGAATTCCCCGAAGTATGCCGAGGCGATGGCGAAAGTAGCCGGCGGCGCGACGAAGGCCCCCGATAACAATTGGGGGGGCAAAAGCGCCCGCTCCGGCTTCAACCCCGCCGACGGCAGGAAGCCGAAGCTCAATGCCGGGAAGGTGGGATTGTCGCGAAGCGGCGGGGGAGGTTCGACGGCGGCGAGTCTCAAGATCGATAAGGCGTTCGGTTTGGGCGGGAAGACGGGCGTCGATCTCGGCCCGAACCGCGGCTTTAATCCGGGGCAGGCGCCGGCGGGACGGATCGCGAAGGCGGCGATCCAAAGCAACAAATCGTTTTCGGGGCTTAAGGGCGCCGAGAAGCGCTCGCTCGACAGCTTGAAGGGCGCCGATGAAATGGCTGCGGGCGGCGGGCGGCAGACCTTCGACGCGTCCGGTGCGAGGGGCGGGACCGTGATGAGCCAGTTGACCTCCGCCGGATCCGCCGGCCTCAACGAAGGCGCGGGGATTCCAACGAATCTAAAGGAAACCGACGCGGGGATCAACCAGAAGGAGATCGAGGTCCCCGAGGTTGCGGGCGAAGAGGCGAAGGACGACGGCTCGGAAGCCTCAAAGAAATACATGCAGCAGCAGATGATGATGATGATCGCGATGATGGCGATCTCAGGCATCATGGGGCCGACTTTCAGCGGGATGGGTACCGCGCTTGCCGCTGGCTTGGGATTCGGCGGCGGTCCGAGCGGGCCGGGCGGCTCCGGCATGAGTCAGAAACCAGGGGCGACATAGAGGACTACTTCTTATGAAAACCAATTCACCAGAATTATCCACTCCCGCGCTGATGAAGGATGAGAACTCCAACGGTCGGAAACGAACGATCGGCGGCGGTATCCTCGCGAAGCTCGGGTTGGGCGGAGGCGCGGCGTCCTCGACCGGCGGCGGGATCGTTATCGGCGGGGGACAGTCCGCGGCTAGCGCCGGCCTCGGTTTGGCGTTGAAATCGAACGCGGGACTTCTCGCGTTGACCCTTCTCGGGGCTACCGGCGCAGTGACCTCCGCCTTAGTGTTCACCGGCAACGCCCCCAAAAGTGTTCAAAGCAGCAAATTCTTCGCGAAGCTCGGCGCTGATTCGGCGACCGCGGCCGAGCGTGCGGCCGCGCAGGTGCGCGAGGCGGAAATGAGCTACTCCGGTACGGAAGCCGGCGGCGTGTCCTCATCGCTGCAAGGCCTCGCCGACGCCAATGTGGGCGCTTTGGGCGCATTGGACAACGTCGGTACGGAAGCAGAGCCCGTCGCCTCGGC